>JAZRRD010000080.1:0-14207 GCA_045650425.1 Bacilli bacterium
AAATGGTCAAGCAGCTGGATTCTTCTCATTTGGAACAAATGCCTTAACACAAATGACATTTGGCTTCTCTAGGGATGCTGCTGGTAAATACTTAGATGCTTATTATCAAAATAAGATTTACGAATCAGATCCATTTGCAAGACTTGACCAAAATGGTGTTGGTAAATTAGTTAAAATGGCTGTTGAAAACGGTAGAGCAACTAGAGAAAATATCAAACTTGGAATTTGTGGCGAACATGGTGGAGAACCATCTTCAGTAGAGTTCTGTCATAATGTTGGACTTGATTATGTATCTT
Organism: Bacilli bacterium; assembly: GCA_045650425.1. Lineage (GTDB taxonomy): Bacteria > Bacillota_I > Bacilli_A > RF39 > UBA660 > RGIG1752. The sequence goes on from JAZRRD010000080.1 coordinate 297, forward strand.
GTTCACCATTCAGAGTTCCTATAGCAAGATTAGCTGCTGCACAAGCCGCAATCAAGGAAAATGGGAATAACTAATTATTCCTAAACCCTTTAAAATAAAGGAAAATTAGAAAATATAAAGATAATCTCTTAGTAGTTTTATACTAGAATTATTAAATAAACATAGGATTAAGGAGACTTAAATGTCGTTCTTAATCCTTTTTTTAGTTTAAAAGTATATATCTGCGATGAAATGAAAGGAGATTAAAAAAATGCGATTAGTTTATTTAAAACCTGAATTAGATGATTTATCACAAGGTCAAAGAATATCTTTTGCAAGGCAAATAAGATTAATGACTCAAGATGATTTATCAGACAAATTAGGAATTACTGGAGAGAATAAACGTAGAACAATGACTAGATATGAAAAAGGCGAAAGAAATCCAAAAGAAGAAAGAACTAGAATAATAGCAGATATTTTAAAAATTAATTATAATGCTATTAAATTTTATGATTATAAAAATCCAATAGATATTGTTTATACTTTAATGTGGCTAGAAGAATTAATTCCAAGTATAAAAATAGAATTCCCAGAAATGAAACAATATAAAGAAAAAGATTTATTAATTATTCAAAAAGGAATTCACGAATGGAACTTAATGAAAAGCAAGAGACAACAAAGAGAAATAACTTATAAAGAATATATCGAATGGAAATTAACTTATGATTTTGAGGTGAATCAAAATGACTAAGATACCAATTAAAGATATAGAGCCTTTTAAAAATCATCCTTTTAAAGTTGTAGAAGACGATTCATTAAAAGAGTTAATGGAAAGTATAAGTAATACAGGATTAATAAATCCAGTAATAGTAAGACAAAATAAAAACAAATATGAAATGATCTCAGGACATAGAAGATTAAAAGCAATGGAACTTCTAGGAGAAACGGAAATAGAAGCTCAAATAAAAAATTTATCTGATGATGAAGCAACAATATTAATGGTTGATTCTAATTGTCAAAGAGAAAGAACATTACCGAGTGAAAGAGCATTTGCTTATAAAATGAAATTAGATGCTGTAAAACATCGTGGTAAAAGTAGTGGACATGATGGCCACAAGTCGAGAGATATTATATCAGATGAATCAGGGAGACAAATACAGAGATATATAAGATTAACTTATTTGATACCTGAATTACTAGATATTGTGGATGACACATTTAAATATGGCAAAAATAGATATCTAACAATGGGATTATTACCAGCTGTTGAATTATCTTATCTATCAAAAGAAGAACAAAAACTTGTCTTTGCAGAAATACAATATACAGAAACAACACCAACACATGGACAAGCAAGAAGAATAAGAGAATTGTCTAAAAATAAACAGTTAGATGATGAAAAAGTTGAAGCAATATTAGATGAAAAAATTGGTATTCAGAATGATAGAATAACTTTTAATAGAGAAAAGATAGTTAAAGAATTACCATACGAATTAACCAAAAGAGATAAAAGATATATAGAGGATTATATTGTAAAAGCAATACAATCATATAGAAATAATCTTGAAAGGGGTGGTACAAATGATTTAGATTTGTAGCATCCTTTTATTTTTGTTAAATTTGTTTATTATATAAGTAAGAGGTGAAAAAGTGAAATTAAAATTATTAACTTTTATATTAGTTTTATTAGGTATATCTATATATATTGTGCCTAATATAATAGCTAATAAATCAAATGAAAATAATAAAAATTTGAGTTCAGAAGTAATTAAATATCAAGAAATAAAAGAAAATAATGAAAAGAAAGAGGTAATAATAAATGAATCAAGCAATGACCCTATTACGAATAATGAGCAAAGTAACAATAAAACTAGTGGGAGTAGCTCTAATCCTGCTAGCAATACTAATAAGGATGATAAAAAGAGCAATACTAACATTAACTCTAATGTGGTAAAAGAGAATAAGGTTGAGTATGACTCAACACAAGTTGAAAATAATTCAACTCAAGTGGAGAATAACTCAACTCAAGAAGTAGAAAAGGAAAATCCTTGGGATGATTTGGGAATAACAGAATATGAATATTACAATAAACCTATGTGGTCTTGGGCTAGAGTTGATTATTCGATCAAAGATTATGTAACACAAGAATTAACTCAAAAAGCATGTATTGATGCAGGGAACAATATGTTAGAAAATATATTAAGTTTTTCTTGTACTTCAATAAATAGTTATTCTGGAGATTATCTCGGAGAAATGTTAAGAGTAAAATATTAGAAAGGAAAATAATATGAAAAAGAAATTATATAGGTATGCTACAATCGGCATACTTTTTTTATTGTCTATTTTAGGAATAAAAAATGTTAAAGCAGAAACTTATACTGGACAAGCAATATGGCCAAGTGAATTTATTTCAAATATATATGTAAAAAAAGTTAAACCTAATGGATATGGAAAATATCAACAAATGCAATTCATTAGAAGAAGTGAAGATAATAAGTTTGTTTATTGTTTACAACCATATACAGATATCGATAATAATTTACCATACTATGAAGTAATAAGAGAAGATTATGAAAAAGTTCTTAATATGACAGAAGAACAATGGGATAGAATTTCATTACTCGCTTATTATGGATATCAATATAATGAAAATGGTTATGATCATTCATCAAATAAATGGTATGCAATAACACAAGTAATGATTTGGAGAACAACAAATCCTGAATCTGATATATATTTTACTGATAGTTTAAATGGAAATAGAATTTCAAGTTATAATGATGAAATTGCAGAAATGGAAAATTTAATTCAAAATCATTATAAAGTACCTAGTTTCGAAAGTAATTTAACACTACCGTTAGGAAGTTCAATTACTTTAACTGATAAAAATAATGTTTTGAATAATTATAAAATATCTAGTGCTGAAAATGTAACAGCTACTATTAGTGGAAATACAATTACAATTACAGCAACAAGTATAGGAGATGCAAAAGTCAATTTAATTAAAAAAACTTCTAAATACGAAACTAATCCAATTGTATATTTCAGTAATCATTCACAAAATGTAATGAGAGTTGGAAATTACGATCCGGTAAATACAAATATAAAATTAGAAATTTTTGGTGGAAAAGTGGAGATTAATAAATTAGATAGAGATACTCAAACAAATACTCCTCAAGGGCAAGGAACATTACAAGGCGCTGTTTATGGTGTATATAACACAAGTGGAGATTTAATTACTAAATTAACGACAGATAAAAACGGATATGCAATAAGTGATTATTTACCAAGTGTAGGAGAGTTTGTTATTAAAGAAATTTCACCAAGTAATGGATATACATTAGATAAAAATATTTATCGAGTTATAGTTGATAAAGATAATTTATTAGCAAGTGTTAACGTATTAGAAAAAGTAATTACTGGTAAAGTTGAAATTACTAAAGTATATGCATCTGCAAAAACACAAATTATGCTACCAGAGGCTGGTGTTAAATTTGCAATATATGATATTAATAATAATTTAATACAAGAAGTGATTACAGATAAAAATGGAAAAATAAATATAACATTACCATATGGAGAATATATTTTAAAACAACTTACTACAACAGAAGGATATGAATACGCTGATGATTATAGTTTTAAAATATCAGAAGATGGGCAAGAAATAAAAGAAGTTATCTCAAATGCAGAAATAACAGCAAAATTAAAAGTAGTTAAAATTGATGCTGATACTAAGGAAGTTATAAAAAGAGCTAATATTAAATTTAAAATATTCGATGTTAAAAACAACGAGTATGTATGTCAAAAAATAACATATCCAACAGCTAAAACTATATGCGAGTATGAAACTGATGAAAACGGTATATTAATTACACCTTATCCATTATTTAGTGGAACATATAAATTAGAAGAAGTTGACCAAGTAATTGATGGTTATTTATGGAATAAAGAATCTGTAGAATTTAAAATTAATGAAAATACCGATTTAATCAAAGATAATGAATTAGGAATAATTTATCAAATAGTATTTGCAAATAAACCGGTTAAAGGAGAAGTGATAATAGAAAAATTAGGAGAATTTGCGACATTAAACGGTAAAGAAGGATACTCGTTTATAAGTAAAAATCTTTCTGGAGTAGAATTTGGATTATACCAAGATGAAAATTTAATTCTTAAAGGAATAACAGATGAAAACGGGAATCTGAAATTTGAAAATTTAAATTTAGGAAGTTATTGTATAAAGGAAATTAAAACATTAGATGGATATATCTTAAATGATAAACCTTATTGTTTTGAATTAAAATATAAAGACCAATATACAGCTGTTATAACTTATAAATTGTTAATAGAAAATAAATTAAAAACTTCTAAATACGAATTTACTAAAAAGGATTATTCAACTGATGCGCCATTACCTAATACTACAATGGAAATTTATACAATAAATAATGAATTAGTATATTCTGGGACAACAGATTCTAATGGAAAAATTATTATTGAAAGATTACCAATAGGAAAATATTATATTTTAGAAAAGGAAGCACCAGAAGGATATTTAATTAATGAAGAAAAGATGTTTTTTGAAGTTACATTTGATGACGAAATTGTTAAATCAGAAATGAAAGATCAAAAGATAACTGGAACTTTAGAATTTACAAAAACAGATTTTAGTGAATCAAAAACATTACCTAACACAACTATTGAGATATATACAATAAATGATGAATTAATTTATACAGGAACAACAGATGAAAACGGAATGATTATTATAGATAAAATTGAATATGGTAAATATTATATTTTAGAAAAGGAAGCACCAGAAGGATATCAATTAAATACAGAAAAAATGTATTTTGAAATAAAAGAAGATGGCGAAATAGTTAAATGTAAAATGAAAGATGAAATAATAATTGAAGTTCCCAATACAGAAAAAAATGAAGTTCCATATTTAGAAATTAGTTCTTTATTATTAGCATTAGCTGGTATTGGAGTAATATTATATGCAAAAAATAAAAAGAACAAATAGTAAAAAGAGTCTATATTTTATAGGCTCTTTACTAATTATAACTAGTTTATCAATTATATTTATCCATCAATATAATAAAACAGTAAATATTCAAATTGAAAATGAAGCAATTGAGGAATTTTACAAACAAGAAACGAAAGTTGAGTTTGATTCAACAAGAGTTGAGAACAACTCAACCCAAACTGAAACTAAAAAAGAAGAATCAAACTTATATGAATATATTGCTATACTAAGAATTCCTAAGATTAATCTAAAAAGAGGATTAGTAGATAAAAATTCGAAGTATAACGATATTAAATATAATATTATGATTCATAAATCATCAGATAGTCCTTCAGAAGAAGGAGGGAATTTAATACTATTAGCTCATTCTGGAAATTCAAATATTTCATTCTTTAAATATTTATACAAAATGAAGTTAGATGATATAATATATTTAGATTACAACAATAATACCTATAAATATAAATTAATTAATATATATGATATTGAAAAAAATGGTAAAGCACCTATAAGAAAAAACACAACTAAATCAAGTATTACATTAATTACATGCAGAAACAACACTAATAAACAAATTGTATTAATTGGTGAGTTAATCGCATCGTATTAAAATAATTATTATTGTAGTAAATTTTAATTGAGGTGATATTTTTGTTAAACGAAGAACTAGATGATGATGAATTAAGTGAAGAAGAATTGATTAAACTTGATATGATGTATGATGAACTTAATGATCTTTTAAAAAATGATTTTCTACAAGAATATGTTGCGTTATTTATACAATGTTTACATAAATACGAATTTTTAGAAGCTAAGACAACATCATTGAGAAGACATGTCAATTCTGCAATCGATGCATTTAATAATGCCAATTATGACGATGTAGATTTCGAAAAGGTGAAAAAGATTCTAAAAGAAAAATACAATTTAGAATTATTAAGAGAAGAACCATATTTAGAACTTAAAGAAATATAGGTTCTTTTTTTATTTATAGTAAAGGAGGTAATGAGTGAACGAAAGACAACGAGATTTCGAGATATTAGGTTTAATAGGATATACCTCTATGCCTAACTATCATTTACGAGATAAAAATTTATCCAATCAAGCTATAGGTTTATTAAGTAAAATATTATCTCTACCAAAAGAATGGGATTATTCTCTTAACGGATTAGCATCTATATGTAAAGATGGTATATCATCAATACGGAGTCAATTAAAAGAATTAGAAACCAATGGATACCTAACTAGGACACGATATCAGGATGAAAAAGGATTATTTAGGTATAAATATACTATTTATATTTTACCCCGCTCAGAATGGCTAAAAATGCAAAATTATCCGCATATAGGTTTTCCGCATACGGATGAACCGCATATGGATAATCCGCATACAGATAATCACACACAAATAAATACTAATAATAAAAAAATAAAGAATAAAGATAAAATAGATAAAGAAATTTTCAATTTAAATGCATTAACAAAAAATCTAATTAAAAACGAATATATTGATGAAGACGATTCATCAATTTTTTCATATAACGAACTTTTTGAAAATTTGCTAAGCGAAGATAATTCATATCGTGATTTGTTGATTATTTCAAACTATATAATTTCAAAAGTAAAAGGAAGAAAATTTCAGGATGAAGAAGGAAATGAAATAAAAAATAAATATGGATATTTTAAAAATGCATTGATTGATAATATTAATAGATTTAATAACGAACCTGAAGATTTGTGGAATGAAGATGAGTATGATTGGTTAAACGATGATTCTGATGAATTGGAGTTATAGATGAAAAAACAGAAATTAGTAAATTTTAAAGAACTTACAAAATTAAGTAATAAATTAGGCGAGTCTTTAGATACATTAAAAACAATAGAACCATTTATAAAGTTTGGAGATAGATATAAATATAAGAAAACATATAAGTTTATAGATGAATTATATTGGAAAGTAGAAAAGCTAATAATTAATATAACTGATTCTACAGAATTAGATAACGAATAAGAAGAAATTCTTATTTTTTTTAATTTAAAGGAGGTGGTTAAGATGATTGTTTAATTCTTCAAGTTAATCTTGAAGAAAAATTATTATAAAATGATTTGATTTAGAAAGGAGAATGATGATGTTGAATCAAGTTGTTATGGTAGGGAGATTAGTTGCAACTCCTGAAGTTAAAGAAACTGAAAACGGAAAAAAATATACAAATGCAACAATTGCTGTACAAAGAAGTTATAAAAATGCTGAAGGAGTATATGAAACAGATTTTGTAGATTGTACTTTATTTGATGGTATTGCTACAAATACAGCAGAATATTGTAAAAAAGGCGATGTTATCGGTGTGAAAGGTAGAATTCAAACAGATATCTATGAAAAAGATGGAGAAAAAAGAAAATCTACACAAATCATAGCTGATAAAATTACCTTTTTATCTAGTTCAAAAGAACATCAAAAAGAAGATGATTTAGAAGTCTAGATATTAATAGAAGAAGAAAGAGGAGAAATCCTTTTTCTTTTTTCTATATGTTTTTAAATTAAGGAGGAAATAATGAAAAATTTAATTACTATGTTAAAAATAGAACACCTAGAAGGTGGAGGATATAATATCGATTCAATAATAAAAGCAATTCAAACATTTAGCGACTGGGCTTTAAGAATTGGAATTGCAGCTGCAGGTGTATCGTTAATAATTGGATTTGTTTTATATTCTGTAGTTGATGTTGATCAAAAACAAAGAGTAAAACAAAGAATTATACAAACTATGTTTGGTATTGTTGGAATTATCCTTGCTATATCAATAGTAAATTTAATTATTGATTTATTTTAAAGGAGTGATTGTTTATGTTATTGAAAGCATTAGATTTGTTAAGAACTTTAGGATGGGCACTTATACATTTTATCTTTCAATTAATTGATTCTCTTTTTGATATATTAAAAGGATTAAACGCTTACGATATTATTGATTCTGTAGCAGGAGATAATACATTCGTAACATTTCATAAAGGCATATTAGTTATAGCACTTACATTACTAGGATTATTTGCAATTACTAGATTCGTAAAAAAGATAATAGAACCAGACGAAGGGCTTACATCTAGTGGAATAGTAAAAGAAATTGTTACATGTGGAGTAATGGTAATATTGAGCACCTTTTTATTTGTTCAATCATCTAATTTTGCATTACAGTTATCAGGATATACATCAAATATCTTTTCTGGGAATAATGTAACTTTATCTAATGAAATGTTGACAATGTTTATTGATTATACTGATAGTTATAAAGCATCCGAAGATTTTGCAAAAGAAAATATTTCTAGCAATATAAAAAATGGAAATTTTAATGGTAAAAAGATGTACAATGACAAATTCGTAACTGATTCGAATTGGATTATGCCAGATGAAAAAGACTATAAGTATAGTATCAACTGGATACTAGCTGTAATAGTTGGGGGATTCTTCTTATATTCATTATTCTTTTGTGGAATGATGTTAGCAAGAAGACAGATAGAATTTTTATTCTTATTTGTAATATCGCCGATAATTTTTGCAACATCAGTAGGTAATAAAGAAAGACGAAGTGCAGTAATACAACAACTTGTTTCATTAATGCTACAGGGAGCAGTTATAATGTTAATTATTTCTTTAACAGCAATTGTTATGAAACAAATTAATAGTACAGAATTCTTTACTAACGGATTTAAAGATATGATCATAAAATCAATAATGTATATAGGATGTGGTTCATTCTTATTAACTGGTTCTCAAGTTGTTAATCGTTTTATTGGAGGAAATGTTTCTGCAAATAGTGGCAGAGAACAATTAATGGCAATGATGGGATTTGGTCAGACTCTAGGAACTGGATTAGGTGTAGGAGCATTGGCAACAGCAGGTGCAGGAATGCTTGGAATTGGTGCAGTAGCTAAAGGTGGCTCTGGAGTAAGTAAAGGCGGTAATTCTGCTATGGGTAAAGTCGGGAAAGCTATTTCTTCATTTGGTTCAAAAATATCAGGTGGAAATTCTGATGTATCAACTGGAGGTATAGGTGCAAATTTGAAATTTGTTGGTGATTATTTACAAACATCATCTATGGCTAAAAAAGGATATGATATGCAAAATAAAAATGGAGATAAATTATCTAAATTTGGAGACAATATGATGAGAGCGGGAGCAAATTCAATATCTTCTGCAGTTGATTCAATGATACCAACTAGAGCAATGTATAGACGAAGATTTAGGGATAGAGGTGAGTAAATATGTATATTACTATAAGTAGTATTAAAAAATCTTTAGGAAAATATATTGAAATGAATGATTTATATATTGGTTTACCAATATTATTTTTATTTCTAACATTATTTTCATTTGACTCAACAAGAACATTAGCATTAATAATTTTGACAGTTGGTATATTTTTGATGATACCAGTTACTGTATCTAAGAAAAATAGAATGTATAAAATAGTGATTCTATTATTTAGATATTTGTTTGGAATAAAAGAATATGTATATATGAAAGGAGAAGCAAATGAAGAAAGACAAACAACTAAATAAACTCAAAAAATTGGATTCAAAAATAAAACATAAAGATTTTGTAATGATGAAAAAAAGAATAAAAAACTCTACTAGTTTCAGTAATGTTAAAGAAATAGATGATGAAGGATTAATATATTTAAAAACTGGTGAAGTTGCATGCTTATTTGAAATTCAAGCAATTGATTTATCTCTTACAAGTAATCAAGAAAAATTAATGTTTTTTAATATGTTAAAGGTTTTATATCAAATACCAAACTTAAATATGAAATGTTATAAGCTCGATGAAAAATTAAATTTAAATGCTAATAAAGAAAATTTAGAAGACAAAATAGAAAAATTCAAAAATGATGAAATAAAAAAGAGTTTACTAGAAGAAGAAAGAAGATTAATAGATGATTTAGAATCTAAAGATTTTACTATATCAAGTAAATATTTTTGGGTATTAATTGCAAAAGATATAAACTTATTAAATAAACAAATATCTGAAATAGAAGAAATTACTTCAAATATAATTCCTAAAATAAATATTGAAAGTATTACAAATAAACTTGAAATATATAAATTTTTATCAAATCTTTATATTACCAATAATACATTAGACGAATTAGTATGGAGTGATTTACCAAGTTTAGTAAGTCCCATGAATATTAGCGAACGAATTGATAAATTGGTTTTTGATGATAAAGAACATCAAATTTTAACTGTAAAAAATATAGCACCATTTGTTAATGAGTTGTTCTTTGAGGATATATTTAATTATCCTGATGTTAGAGCATGTATATCAATAAAAGAATGTATTACGCAGGAAGAATTAATAAGATGGGTAAATAGAGAATACCAATTTTTATTAACTGATAGATCTAGTACTAAGAAATTGAGTGATGCAACAGAATTAGATACACAAAAAGAAAACTTTCAATTATTAATGAACGAAATAAAAAATGGTGACGAAAAAATAAAAGAAGTTTCTCTTATACTTATAGTTAGTGGCGAAAAAAAACATAGAGACGAAGTGATTAGAGATTTAAAAATGATAGCAAATAACTATCAGATAAAATTAGATACACCAAGACTTAGACAAATGGAAGCTTGGCAATGTTATGACATATCAAACAAAACATTTAATGATTATGTATTTTATTTACCTACAATGACATTATCTGCAGGTTTCCCATTTACAAAATCATATTTTAACGATTCTAAGGGATATATGTTAGGTGTAGATATTCATACATCATTACCAATATTTTATGATATATATACTTTAAATAATTCTAGAACATCACATAATATGGCAATTATTTCATCAACCGGTGGAGGTAAATCTTATACAATGAAAAAAATGATAGTAAATGAATTTGCAAACGGAACTAAAATTTTTATATTTGATGCAGAAAATGAATATAAAAAAATAGTAGAAAAAAATAACGGAGCATATATTGATTTATATTCAAAATCTGGAGGTATTATAAATCCATTGCAAATAAGATTTATTCCTTCAGATGATGATAATCACGATACAAAAGAAACAGATTGTCCTCTAGCTAAACATTTAGGATTCCTAGAGGCATTTTTTAAGACTGCATTCGAAACAATTACTGAAAAAGAAATTATAATGTTATTAGCTGTAGTAGAAAGTCTTTATAACAAAAAAGGTATATTTAAAAATACATCAATTAACACTTTAAGAAATATGACACCAGAAGAATATCCTATATTTAGTGAATTATATAATTTCTTACCAGAATATAAAAAAACAGTTAAATCAAAAGAAGAAGAAAAAATAATAGAACAATTAGATATACTTCTTTCTAGATTTTTAACTGGTACAGATTCATTCTTATTTGATGGGCATACTAATATAAATTTAGATAATGATTTAATTGCATTTAATTTACAAGAATTACTTTATAGTGGAAATCAAAGATTAATAAATACTCAAACATTAAATTTATTAACTTATTTAAATAATAGTATTGTTGCTAATAAAATTAATAATGATAAATTAAAGCAAGAAGACAAAAAGCACATTATGATTATTGCAGATGAATTTCATTTGTTTATTGATGAAGAAAATCCAGAAGTTTTAAGAAACTTTGGGCAATTAGCAAGAAGAATTAGAAAATATACTGGTTCATTAATTGTAGCAACTCAATCTATAAAAGATTTTGTTGGAAACAACTCAATATTAAGACACGCAACAGCAATATTTAACAATTGCCAATATACAATGGTAGGAATGTTGAAAGAAGATGATCTATTAGCATATTTAGAATTATTTAAACAGAATCCTCTTACGGATACACAAAAAAAGTTTTTAATGTCAGCTAGACGAGGAGAATTTCTATTAAATATTGATTCTAAAAATAGACTAAGAATATGGATTAGAGCAACAGAATTAGAAAGAGAAATGATGGGAGAAGAATAATGAATATATTAGATAGATTTAAGAATTTACCAGATGACGATAAAAAACATTTAACACTTTATTGTATTTATAATGAAATATATAATTCTGCTCAAAATAACAATTTTAAAATTACTGATGAAGATGCAATGACAATACAAGAAAAATCATATGATTTATATATAAACGATAATTATGGTCATATGCCAGCATCAGAAATAGCATATTTTATAACCGATTGTTATTCTAAAGATAATTCATTTTTAGAAAAAATAGATGATTTAGAAGATTATCAAATATTACAAGCGGTAGAAGATTATAATTTAAATTTTTATAAGGAAGATGAATTAGAACTATGAAATTTTTAAGGAGATTTAAAATAGGATGGAGAAACTTTTGGGGAACTCGTTATAGAGTTTATGAAAACGATAAACTAATACAAGAAGTAATTTTATACCATAAAAAATTTTATATTATAAAAAAATACTAAATATAATATACTTATATTTAAAGGAATGATATATATGAAAAAAATAGAAAATATATTAACAGAAGAATTGGATTTTTCGTTTAGAACACAACATTATTTGAATTATAAAAAAATTAAAACTTTAGGAGATTTAAAAAAATATTCTTTAGAAGACTTATACAAAATAAGAAAAACTCCAAGAAAAGTTGTAGAGGAAATAGTAGAAAAAGCGGGTAAATACGGAATAACTTTTGTTGTCCATAACGAAAAATTATAAGTATATGGTATAATAAATATATATAATTATTTAGCGAGGTGTATTCATGAAAATAGAATTAGAAAAGGTATTTGAAAGAGACATAGATTTGTTAATGATAAATAAATTTATAAATGATAATAATTTAGTTGATTTCTTTTGTTCAAAAGTAAATCTATCAAATTACTCTGTAACAAATGCACAACATTCTATTATGGATGAAAACGGAGAAAGTGATATAACTATTATTTTATCAAATAGAAATAATAAAATAGCATTTTTAATAGAAGATAAAATAGATGCCATCGCTATGCCTGATCAAAGAAGCAGATATGATTTAAGAGGAGAAAAAGGAATTAAACAAAATATATACGATAAATTTTATGTATTTATAATAGCTCCTAAAGATTATTTAGAATCTAATAGTGAAGCACAAAAATATGAAAATAAAATTTCATATGAAGAATTAATTGATATATTTAAAAATGATATCTATGCAAAATCATTATTAGAACAAGCTATAGAAGAAAAAAAGAAAGGATATTCAGTTGTAGAGGATAAAAATGTAACATTATTTTGGGAAAACTACTACAATTTTGTGGAGGAAAAATATCCAAATTTAAATATAAAGAGATATGAAGGACCAAGAGGAGCCAACGCATGGTGGCCTGGATTTATTCTTCCAATTAAAGGAATTAAAATTGATCATAAATCAAATCGAGGAGATGTTGATTTGTGTTTTGATGGTTTAGGAGATTATTATTCTGAAATATCAAAAATATTGGATGGTAAATTAGATGATGATATGAATATAGTTCGAACAGGAAAATCAATGTCTGTAAGAATTAAGGTTCCAGTTGTTAACTTTAATGAAAATTTCAATGACTACATTTACCAAGTTAATGAATCATTAAAGGCAGTTGAAAGATTTTATAAATTTATAGAAGAAATTGATTATAAAAGTATTTTAAAACTAAAAGATAAATAGTAATTTGTTTAGGACTTAAATCAAAATTAAACCAACAGTGTGTGTTAATTATAATATAAAAGTGATAATATCATTTTGAGGAAGTGAGAAAATGAATCAAGAAAAAAGTGGTAAATTTATTGCTAAATTAAGAAAAGAAAAAAAGATGACACAAGAACAACTTTCTGAAAAAATGGGAGTTAGTATAAATGCTGTAAGTAAATGGGAAAGAGGTTTAAGTTTTCCAGATGTTTCATTATATAAA
>JAZRRD010000081.1:0-5455 GCA_045650425.1 Bacilli bacterium
CCAAAATCCTTATATATATCATATGTTTTTTCTAAATATTCTTTTATTTCATCGTGTGTCATTAATTCTGCCATATCTCCACCAATTCTACCAGTTATATCCCAATTAAGTTTACTATCACTAAATGAGCCACTACCCCCACAACCATGTACTATCGAACATACTTTACATTTTTTACAAGGTGTATCTGATGTTACAAAACATTTTCTTTTTTCTATAAGTTTACCTTTTTCTATTATTGTGATATTTTCACCCTTGACACCATTTTTAATTAATGTTATAGCACAAGCAATTCCACTTGAACCGCAACCTATTATGACAATCTTTTTATTCAAACACATCTACTCCTTTCTTTATTTTACATATTTATTATACTGATATCTTTATATTCCGTCAATAGATAATTTTAAAGTAAGCATAAAAATAGGTAGAGAAAACTCTCTACCTATTAAATTTATTTTCTACCAGTTGACCCAAAGCCACCTCTATCTGCATTACCAAAACTTTCTACTTTAACTAACTGTGGCATTTCCATAGCACTATGAAGTTCAAACTGTCCTATTTTGTCTCCTTTTCGTATCCATGTACCCATACAAGTTACTTTTTTACCATTAACTACAACTTTTTCAGTACACATAGCCATAGTACATTGTAAAGGCATATGCCATTGGTCGTTATCGCCCACATACGAATCATCAATCATACCTACAGAATTAGTTTCTATGCAACCCCAAGTTTTAAATGTACTACTTCTAGGCATAAGTCTACCTGTCATTCCCTTTGGTAAGTTTAATGCAAAACCAAGGGGTATCATAGCATACCCCATAAATGGTATAAATATATCATCATTAGCATATACATCTATACAATTTCCTTTTGGATTTATTACCAATTCTTTAGCATCATTAAAATATTTTATTTTTATCTCCACAACATTCTCTCCTTTATATTTTATATCTTCTTCATTTATTATAATATCAAAATCATACTCTTTAAAATATTTCTCAATATCCAATTACACAACCTCCTAATTTTCTTTTTTGTCTTCCATTATTTTTTTATTAATAGCTGGTATTATTATTTCATTAATACTAGTTACTAAATTCTGCAATCTTTCCATTTCTTCTTCTGTTACCTCTATATCAAGGTGTAAATTTAATGCCAATGTACCCATATTATTTTCTCCATATTTTATTACTACTTCACCTATTACATCTTCAACTCTACGATTATCCATTAAAATCACTCCTTATTTTATATTATTTATTTTTTTATACAAAGCATATGCTAACACTATTGCATCTACTAAATCATCATTCTTTTCTTTCCCTTTTGTACAAAATTCTCCAAATTCTTCTTTTGATACTAAGTAATTTATAAGCCATTCATAAGTCCCTTCTTTCGATTTATTTCCGCAATTCATTGCTATTTTTCTCCATTGATTAGGGGTATAAGTATATATTAAAGTAAAACCATTTTCAATTAAAAAAGAAGTTATAGCACCATATAATCTAGCTAATGTTAATCCTGTTCTACTATTAATTCCAACAAATGAATTTTCAATGGCTATATGAGTTACATTATATGTTTTTGCTATTTCTAATACCGTTTTAGCTATATGATGTATTTTTAATATTTCATCACCTTTAAAATCTTTTGATTTAATGGGAATGTTATCATATGCGATAACTTCCCCATTTTCACCATTTAATATCGCAATACCAGTCGAAGTTAATGAGCCATCAATTCCCATTATTATTTTTTCTTTGGTTGACATTCTATTCTCCCACCCATCTCTCCTCTGATATAAGTTGCAACTTCATTTATTGCATTTTGCACATCTCCATTATTGAATACACTTTTATATACTGTACGCACTCTGAAATCTTTAAATTTTACCTTATCATCTGCTAATCTACGTTCAAATTCTTCTTTTAAATCTCCTCTTTTTATTGCCCTTTCTCTTAACTTTTCTTCATTAACACTTATATATATTGGAATTACAATATGTTTACCATATCTTGCCTTTATCTCGTTAAATCCATCTGCGTCTACTATAAATAATCCGTATTCACAACTTTCAACTTCACTTGCTGCTAAACCATAATACCAAGTATCATCTATTATTTCTCCGTTTTTTTCGACTTTTGTATGATAAGTTCTTGTTTCAACAAATCCATTATATTCTTTCATCCTAAAAAATTCTCTATTATCAATAAAATAATATTCTCTTCCTTCTTTTTCATTTTTTCTCATTGGTCTTGTTGTATGACTTACTAAGAACTTTAATTTACCATTAAACATTTTTATTACTTCTTTTGAAATAGTATCTTTTCCTGTGCTAGTATATCCCATAATACAAAATATTTTCTTAACTTTACTCATATATTCACTCCATTCTAGTTGATAAATCTTTTACCTCAAAACCTATATCTAAACTTATTAATAAAGAAATTAACGTTTCTAGTGTATATACATTATTATTCCAATTTAATGTTTCTAATTCAGTTTCAGTTGTAAATGTATCGTCATCATATATCATAATTGTTACTGCAACTTTTCTAAAATTTCTTCTGTAAAATGATATTGATATATAATTTTCTTCTTCCGAATCATCCATTAACATAATATGAGTTTTATCATATACGCTTTTTAATGATTTAATTTCATATGCTTTGCCAAAAGTAAAATATTCTATTTGTTCATTCCCTATAAACATTATTTTATCTCCAATTCTTAAATCAATATCAAGCACCTTTATCTCTCCTTCCTTTAGGAGATATAAATAATTATATCTCCTCTTTATTTATTTTTATTATACTAATATTTTTATTTTCCGTCAATTAAATTAATTACATTTTGACCAGCCACAACCTTTTACACAAGTTATACAACCGCCACTATTTGCTAAAACTTCATTACAACTAGGACATTTGTTGAATTTCTTAGCATATTCTACTTCTCCATACTTATTTAAATATTCTTTTTCTTCTTTAGAAAACTTTTCTTTCTTTTCTTTTTTCTTATTATTTAAATTTATTGGTGTAAAACTTTCTTTTTTATTATCTTTATCAAAACCTAATTGTTTTAATACCGCTTTTATTTCTTTTAATATTGCCATTCCACAATAACTTCCATCTGATAAGTGATTTCCTTTTCCTCTTTCTCTTGCAAAACTAGGACAAGGAGAAACACCACTAAAACTTTTTTCTATTGTTTCAAGACTTGCACCAGTTCTTAATAATGCAGACATTAATATTGCTATACATTGTAAATTTTTCTCACAACCACCACTACCACATTTAGTTATATATATATCTTGTATATTTCGTTCAGAAGGCGAAACACCTACAAATAGTTTAAGTTTTCCGCAACCTATTGTTAAATTACGTTTTAAATAATAAGTATCTTCTGCTAACGACTTCCATTCTCCTCGTTTTAATCCTTCTTCTGCAACTTCCTCTTCTTTTTCTTCTTTTTTATTATCTAATGTTAATACACCAACTCTTGCACAATTATCTCTAAATATCGTCATACCTTTTAATCCTTTTCGCCAAGCATGAATATAAAGTTGTTCTACTTCTTCAACAGTTGCTTCATTTGGTAAATTAACAGTTGATGATATACTTGCATCTATATGATTTTGCCAAGTTCCTTGCATTTCAACTCGTTTAAATGGATTTAAAGTTTGGGCAGTTACAAAGAAATCTGGTAATTCCTCTTCCTCTGTTAATCCATTTTCTTTCATATATTTATCTGCAATAGGTGTAAATACTTTATAATACACATCTTCTCCATGAAGACTTTCTGTTTTTCTTGTGTATGATAAACTAAATATTGGCTCTATACCACCACTTATACCTAACATAGTTGATAAAGTTCCAGTTGGTGCTATTGTTAATAATTGACTATTTCTTAGTCCATATTTTTTAACTAATTTATAAGTTTCTTGGTCTGTATTATTTTTCAAAAACTCTGATTCTAATATTTCTTCTTTGTATTTTGGATATACTCCTTCTTCTTTAGCTAATAAAGCACTTGCTTTTATTGTTTCATTAGCTAATACAAAACCTATTTTATCACATATTTTTAACGCTTCATCAGAATCATATCTAACTTCCATTTTTATTAACATATCTGCTAATCCCATAATACCTATACCAATTTGTCTATAATCTCTAACTGTATCTCTTTGTATTTGTAATGGGTGTAATGGTAAACCTTGGTCTAACACTTCATTCATACCTTTAACTATTTTATGAATATCTTCTTTAAATAAAGTTAAATTAAATTCGCCATTATCAACATAAGCTGCTAAATTTATTGACCCTAATAAACAACTACCACCGTTTGGTAAAGGTTCTTCCAATTTTGTTATCCTATCGGCTTTTTATCCGATAGTTCTTATAGTTTCCTATAAGTTCGGCATATATTTTCATTATATAATTTATTTTTATATAATGTCGGAGGCTCGTGGGGAAATTATTGCTACCATTTTTTCGCTCATTCCCTATGCTCTACGGACAATATTAGGTATTATTGCCCTCGGTATTACCATATCTTTTATAATTTTTATTTTTTTCTTTTTTCATATGGAGTGCTAATCCATCCACCTCTATCCTTGACTAAATCGTTGTCATATGCGTGTTGCGTATTAATTGATATATTACACCATTCTAAATTTGTGTAATGGTTATTAAATTTGTCGCAATCCTTATGATTTACAATGTCATATTCATTAGGGTTAGGATTTTCTACATAATACATAGCAACAAGTCTATGAACTCTTAAATATCTTCTAGTACCCGTGTCAACATCAGTTACTCTTATCCTTTTGTATCCATGTGCTATATGATAATAACATTCTGTCATTTTTCCGTTTCTCGTATCTACTTTGAATACTTCTCCGTTTTCAGTTATATAATATTCATATCTATTTGAAACATTAAAATCAAATGTAATTTTTTTCATAATCATTTTAGCACTCATATTTTTAAATTATAAAAGACTTAGGCTCTCTTACCAGCTTATCCTTACGGATTACTATGACCGATACACCCCAATTTTTTACTTGCGCCAACTAACCTCTAGCACAAGGGTTTACACCTGCATAATGGAATTCATTGTCTTCACTTAATAAATTATAATTTTCTATTCTATCCCAAAATAAAATTCCTGGCTCAGCCATATTCCAATTATTTTTACTTAATATATTAAACACTTCTTTTGCTTTAACAGTTTTTCTTACTGTTTCGTGTTCTGTTTCAAAATATAATTCCCATTCTTTATCTTCTACAACTGCGTTCATAAAATCATCTGTAATTCTAATTGATATATTAGCTTTTGTAACTCTATCTAAATCATTTTTTATTTCTATAAATTCTAATAATTCTGGGTGAGTACAATCTATACTAAGCATTAAAGCACCTCTACGACCGTTTTGACCAATCGTTTC
>JAZRRD010000082.1:0-10404 GCA_045650425.1 Bacilli bacterium
GTAGTTTTTTCACTAAATATTGATTTTTTATTTTTACTTTATAAATACTACACTTCCATCATTACAGTCATTTCAAATGACCAACACTATTACGTATAATAAGTTTTAAGCATTAAAGTATTTTCTAAAATCTTTATTATAATTTCGAATTTTTAGTTTCATAACTAGTTTTGTAACTAATAAATGGATATTTTAATACCTTCATATTATTATTAAAAATCACAGCGTTTGGAAACAAAAAACTTATTTCATCTAATTCTCCTTCAGAATAATCATTATTTTTAACACATATTCCATTTACAAGTTCTGAAGGAATTCCTCCTGGTATAGCAGACCAATAATTAGTTTTAAAATCATAGTTTTTTATTCGCATGCCTTTACCTGCAGGAGACAACGGTTCAATTAATTTTTCTAATATTTCTAACTCATCAGAAGTATATAATGAACGATAATCAGAATTTATTTGTTTTTGATATTCAAATTCAAAATAATCTAGATGCAGTAAATACTTCATTAAAGGATGGTTATCATCAAAAAATAAAATTACATTCTTACCTATATTTAATCTACTTTGATCATCTTCAGCCAAATCTCCTCGATAAGGATAATTTTCACCTTTCATTCTTGAAATAAATGTACAAAAACACCCTTCTCTTTCGCTTTCCAAAACTCCAAACCATTCACTAGCTAACAAACCATAATTAGAAATCGATCTTAGAATCTCTAATGAATTTGAACATTTATGATTAATAGCATGCATTTCAATAATAACATTACCATTCTCATCAATAGGTAATGAATTAACAGCTTGTTCTTGTGCTTGTTTTTTAATATTTAAATATAAATTTTCTAATTTTTTTACTATTACCATTAATTTCGTGTCATTAGTCCAAGTATAATCAGATATTCTCTTTAGTTCAGCAAAAACTTCTCCAAGATTAGCTCCTTTAATAATCACTGCAATCACTTCCTAAAATTATTATATCATCTATTAACAATATTTTAATCATGAAGTTGTTTATTATAAATTTTTAACTTTTTTCTAATTATTTTAAACTCTTTTCAAGAGTTGGAAAATTTTCAGCTAATGTTCCACCTTATTTTTTTGTTTCTCTAATGTCTTTGCCAACTTCGTAATGAGCTTTGTTTGCTTCTTTATCTAATTTAATGCTTTCATTTTTTATTTTTTGTTCAGTTAGAGAAATACTAAATAAATTGGCTATTAGTTCGTCGCTTCCCATATTATCTCTATCAAAGTTCTTGACTCCCGAATTTTTAGCTGCAATATTCAAAGAATAATTTCCTTTTTTAATTAAATCTCTTTTATAAAATATTTTTTCATCTTCCTTCCTACGGACTACAAGTCTCAATTCTTAACTTATTATTTTTAATCTTAAACATAATGCTTCCATCAATATCTGTTCTATATATTTTTGAATCTTTCAAGTTTTCTAACACATTATCATTCGGATGACCATATCGATTATTCTTACCTACTGGTATTGAGTGGTTAGTACATCAAATTAATCAAGAAAAAAAGACTAATTTATAAGTCCTTTGTATTTTGTTATCAAAATATAACATAATAATCAGTAAATTGTAATTTGTATTATTTCTTATTAACTGGAAATTGAATTTCTGTTAAATAATCTTCTTCATTTTCTTTATTCCAGCATCCATCGATATAGCATTCTCTAGGATTATCGATTATTTCATAATTATTATCTTCTATATATTTTAATATTATTTCATAAGATTCTCTAAACTTGTCATATGAACCTTTATGATAAATACACACTGCTGTTATAGGATTAGATTTCATAAACTTAACTTTATCAGTTTCATTACCAAAACCATCTACTGCTTGCGCATATCTAACTTTTACATCTTTTTCTTTATATTCTCCATCCAAATAACTCACATAACAATATTCTGGACTTATACATTTTAATCTTGGATTTGCTTCTGCGCATTCCGTCCCAGTTTCTAATACAAATTCTGTTATTTTGCTTAAATCTTCTATAATACCATCGCGATAATAAACGATATAACTTGGTATATCTTTAATAAATATTTCATTTTTCATATTGCTCTCCTCCAATAAATAGTTTATTTTAGAAAGCTCAATATTATAATTATTTATATTTTTCTCAATTTCGTTTTTTCTGTTATTAAGTATTTCTTTCATATCATATCCATCTAAAACTTTTTTTATATCTTTAATAGATAAACCTATTTGTCTTAATGATATTATTTTAGAAATATCTATTAGCTGACTTGATTCATAATATCTATAACCAGTATTTCGAGCTATATAAATCGGTGTTAATAATTCTTCTTTTTCATAATATCTTAATGTCTTTATTGTTGTTTTAGACATGCTAGAAAAATCTCCAATTTTATACATATTGTGCCTCCTCAAATTATTTATACAACCTACTCTAAGGGGAGAGTCAATAAATTTAATAAATAAATTACTATTTGTCTAACTACTATATATTTTATATTATATCACACTAATTCATATTCTCTAGCAATGATCCTGTCATCAGAACAATATTTGATTACATATTTATTATCTTGTTTGCAAATTATTATATTTATAGTTTTATCTTGATTAATTTTTCTTAAATTTTCATCTATATAATTCATATATACTTGAATTTGACCAATATGTTCTTTCCTAAGTTCAGTTATTTTTAATTCAACTTATATTCTATATTGAATAACAATAAATCAATATAGTTAAAATTATTACTTATTCTTATTTTATATTCGCTACTAATAAAGCTAAAGGAATTTCCAAGTTCTTTCATAAAAGATTCAATATCTTCTAAAATTAATCTTTGTAAAATCTTATCAGATATGATCTCATAGTTATTGCTATTTTTGATTATTATTGGATTTTAACAAAGTCAATTATATTTGATTCTTGTTTTGAAATCATTTTATTTTTAGCAACTTCTGGTAATCTTTCATATTCATTTAATTTTATTTTTTCTCTTAATTGTCTTACCGATAGATTTTGAACAATTGATATGTTTATATAATAATTAATTTTATTAAAATCATCATTCCATATTAATTCACAATAATGGGAGTATGACAATTTGTCCGACAGTGTCGGACATTTTGAAAACACATCATAAAATCTTCCAAAATATCTTAACCTAGATTGAGTATAACCTTTTCCTAACTCATTAGTTAATTTTTTAGAATATTCCTTAATTATTCCTTCTCCATAATGTTTTCCTGCTTCACTTAAAATTTTTCCAACAGTATAATAAGTATTTAAATCATTTTTATTAATTGAATAATTTTTGACTTTTCTATTTATTTCATTTTTTATTAATTCATTCTTAATTCCATTATAATAATTCACATTACTCCTTTCTATGGTGAACAAGTATTTATTTCTAATTTATTATTTTTTATCTTAAACATAATACTACCATCTTGATCTGTCCTATATATTTTACTATCTTCTAAATTATCTAATACTTCTTTATTAGGATGACCGTATCTATTATTTTTACCTACACTAATAACCCCATATTTAGGATTTATTTCATTTATAAAACTTTCACTGTTACTTGTCTTACTTCCATGATGTCCTACTTTTAATACATCAACATCTGATATATTGTATTTATTTAATATATCCTTTTCCCTTTCTATTCCTGCATCTCCCATAAACATAAATTTATATCCATCGATCTCTGTATAAATCACATTACTATTATCGTTTTCATTATCATATTCTCTTGTTTGTAAAAAATATAATATATTATCATCTATATTTAATTCTTTAATACATGAGTAATATGGTATTTTCTTTTTATCAAGAACTTCTATTAACTTTTGTTCAAGTTCATTAAATTCAACACAGTTAAATATAACCTTCTCTACTTTGAAGTTTTCTACTAAATTAATTGCTTCACCCATGTGGTCGTAGTCTCCGTGTGGTGATTGTCAAAAAGTAAGTCGAATTTAAGTAAAAGAAAAAAAAGCTATATAAATAGCTTTACTTAATTATAATCTTTCATTCAAAATTATGGTAATTTGGGAGATGACGGTGGAAGGGAATCTTGGAGAATATTATTTTCTTGTTTTACATAATTAATAAGAACTTTTAATACATCAGCACCTGACGAATTCAAAAAGTGCTCAGTAATTGTTTTGGGTGTTATTTCACGTGAATTAGTACTCACTATTCCCAGTTGTTCTTTTATCCTTTTATATCTATTTGGAACATCACCATACACTAGGATATGTTCTTTCACATCAAAAAATTCAAGTAAATCATTTACTCCCAATTCTTCAAATTTTATTCTAATTTCTGGAGAACATTTATACAGCGACAAAATAAATGCAATAGCATTTGCAAATTGTTCAATTTCTTCTCTTTTTGTTTCATAAAAAGCAATTATTCTTTGATATAGATCTAAATCTTCAACTTTCCAATTCATTGCATATTTAACATTTTCAACAATATTGTATCCTGCCCAACCAGAGCCCTTAACACAATGAAAATATTTATATATTTTGGAATCCGGTCCTAATCTTTCAATTTCATCAGCAAATACTGGATAAATAAGATTTCTGATTGCTATATTTTGAATTTGATCCACATGTGATTGGTAGTATATTATTTGATTAATAAGATACTTAGTTTCGTTAGATAATTGTTCATATTCATAATCAATAGATAGTGTCACATCATCTACACTCGGATTAAATACTCCTTCAGAATTGTATGAAATTATATCAGCATTATTTTTGATTTTTGCTTGTCCAATACTATCAACTACCTCTGATGAATAATTTGGGTAAATATCTATGTTTTCACTATATCCATTATTTTTCAATATTTGTTTCATCGTACTTATAAAATACTGCTCTATTCTAGTCAACTCTATATTTGTTACTTTAAATAATTTATTTATTCTAAACTTATCTTTAAAATCTTCAAAAGAGATTTTCCCTTCTTCCTCATTATATTTCCCAAAATGCATTTCCACTTTGTAGCAATAAATATAATAATTAACAGCACTTAATAAAACTTTGTTTAATAATTCATTTTTTATTGAAATATACTCATTAGGAATAGAATTAATTCCATTAATAAAATGCATATAACTTTCATACCTTGCTAATTGCTCTTCATAATATAACAAATTAAATTCTATTGATTTACTGTTAAGATGAGCAAAATGATTATGAATTATATCTCGAGAACTAACAATTTCAGATAATATATCTGAGTCAATTTTGCTCACAAGAAAAATGTTGTCTTTCTTTCCCAAAACCGCATCATCAACAAGTGCATGAGTTCCTTCATGAATAATAGTTTCAATTATTTTACCTACATCACTTATTTTGTATAAATATATATATTCAGGATTTTCAAAAATATATTCTCCTTCAATATTTTTTTCTTCTCTTTTATATAATAGTTTTCTGGGATTTCTATTTTGAATTAATGCTATATTATTTTCAATTTGTTGTAACATTCCCAACTTTAATTCGTCAGATAGTTTTTCCCATTCTGTTTGCAATAACATTTTAAAATCAATTCCTTGAAATAAAGTCATAACTTGCCTCCTATGATATTACATAAATATTATATCACATTTTATTTATGGTGAACATATTTCTACCTGTAATTTATCATTTTTATTTTTAAACATAATACTTCCATCTATATCGGTTCGATAAATTTTACTATTTTTTAAATTATCCAATACTTCATTATTTGGATGATCATATCTATTATTTTTTCCAACTGGCATTCAGTAGTTAGTACATCAATGTTGTAAACATCGTTTATGAATATATTGCAACTCCTTTATTGCAAAGAAAAAAGTTGTGAAACACAACTTCTATCTATTCATATATTCATTATATTGTTTAATAAAATTTTCAAATGATTTAATTATTTGTTCTAACAATTCTAAATTATTAAAATCTCTATATTTACCATTAATTTCCAGCTGAATAACATCAACATCATCAAGCGCATATATACCTTGAGTTATCGCACCACCCTTAAACGGATTATTATGGCTAATATAATTTATACCATTTTCAGAAAAAGCTTCTTCTAACTCCCTAATAGTTGAAAAATCTGCTGATAGATTATTTAATGTACCAAATTCAATATCAAAATTTCTATCTTTAGAAGCACCATGTAAATCAATTACTAACTTTATATTATTATCTTTTATTAGCCTTCTCATTTCTACATTATAATTATCATAATTATCTCTATTGGAATCAATTCCCGTATCACTATTCTTAACAATAGCATAAGTATTAAAATATTTATTCAAGTATAATGCTATCGCTTTGGTATATGGTTCTTTTAATTTTGTTATCCCATCTTCACGTATTTGATACATTGTATGTGGTGCTGAAAACAATATTGGGATTTCTCCTTTAAATATTGTAAAAACTTCTTCAAAAGTCATATTTTCTAATTTGTTAATTTCATCTTTAAAATTCACAGTATCACATCCTATATATTATTATAACATACTAAATTACGTTTATGGGCTACATGTTTCTATTTTTAATTTATCACGCTTTATTTTTAATATAATACTTCCAACTTCATCTGTTCTATATATTTTTGAATTTTTTAAATTATCTAAAACACTTTCATTTGGATGACCGTATCTATTATTTTTTCCAACACTTATAATTGAATATTTAGGTTTAATCTCATCAATAAATTCATCACCAGAGCTTGTCTTACTTCCATAATGACCAACCTTTAAAACATCAATATCATTTAAATTATATTTTTCAATTAAGTCTTCTTCCACTTCTACTCCAGCATCTCCCATAAATAAAAATTTATAATTATTTAGTTCAGTATAAATTACACTACTATTATCATTCTCGTTACCATAATCTTTATTATTTAAAAAATATAATTTATTATTATCTATATTTAATTCTTTGATACATGAATAATATGGTATTTTCTTTTTATCTAATACTTCAATTAACTTTTGTTCAAGTTCATTAAATTCACCGCAATTAAATATTACTTTTTCTACTTTGAATTTTTCTACTAAATTTATTGCTTCACCCATATGATCGTAGTCTCCATGTGGTGATTGTCAAAAAGTAAGTCGAATTGTTTAAAAAGAAAAAAATTGCATAACTGCAATTTAAATTTGACGTTTTGCAACCGGCTCCGTTTGTTTTTCTAAATGTTCGACTGTAGCCATAACCCATTTTTCAATTGGTTCTTCAATAAATTTTATTTTCTTACTTTTTCCAAGTAAATATCCCATTTCCATCATAACTGTATTTCCAATGTAACCTGCGCTGTCACAAACGACAATTTCTTCGGATTTAAGGCATTTTTCTAAGAAATCTTTTTCTATAATAATTGGTTCATCACTCTCATCATCTTCAAATATAATAAATCCATTAGTATCTTTCTTTACAGCAGATATTTTTGGTGCTAACACAGTATATCCATTTTTCTGATATTCATAGGCTTGATTTTTTATAGAGTCTAACTGCTTTCTTAAACTTCCTAAAAAAACTACTGTTTTAGGAAGCGTTTCTATAGTTTCTTTTGTATCTATGTTAAAAGTCGTATTTCTTGGTATACCAATTTTTTTATCATCATTATCTTGATTTAGGAGATATGGGAAAGCTAATACTCTCGCTATTTCTAGTGGAAATACAATTGTTTCTTTAAAACCATGATCGTTATTTTTTGTAATAGATGACATTAGCCACTCTGATTCATTTATATCATTCCAAAAAAATATTTCTTGCTTTTTTGACATTAGATATCCAAGAATAAATGATATATAATTACTAATCTCACCGCAAGAATTACAAACATATACCACATCACTTTGCAGACAAAAATTTATTTGATTTATAATATCTTGTGCACTTAATTTTGGAATACTTATAGTTTCGTTAATACTATATTTCTCAAATAATTGTCTAAGTCCTTTGTTATCAATTAAAATTGGACCACGGCTTCCAAAATAATATGCAATTCTTTTGAGAATATCAGCTTTATCTAAATCAGATAATTCGAAATTAGAATCATAAACAACTTTAACTCCTTGAGATTCAAATAAATAATGCATAAATTTTATATCATATTGACTATTTCCAATTAAAGCAATATTATCATAATTATCAGTTGGAGAATTGCGCATAACTTCACCTCTACGTACATTATATCACATTTTATCTATTCTTTTAGTTTCAAGTCTCCTTTTTCTAATTCTTTTAGACTTTTTTCTGGTGTAGATAAATTTTCTGGCATTGTTCCTCCTAATCTTTTAATACTATTTCTAACTTCTTTTCCTACTTCATAATGAACAGAATTTGCAGTATATTCGTTATCTACATTATCTCTTTTTAATTTAGCATCTGTTTGAGCAATTCTAAATATATTATCCGCTAGTTCTTCACTACCCATATTATCTAATATATCTTCTCTATATCTAAGTTTCTTTCTTTTAAAAATATCATCAGCTGTTTCTCCATTATAAAGTCCTTTGTATCCAGCATTATGAAATCTAGCCAAATCTTTTACCCCACTTTTAACTGCTGTTTGATTTAAATTATAATTTCCTTTTTTTGCTTGATTTCTTCTATATAATCTTTTCTCATCTTCAGTAAGTTCACTATACTCTTTTTCAGATAATTCCTGTTTCCTTGTTTGGATGGCAAAGTAGGTTTGAGCTAGTGCTATTGTCTTTTTTCTAGAATCACCATTTTGTGCTATTAAATAACATGCATATCTTGAAAGTTTATAATCAATTATTTCTTTATATGCATTATTAGGCATTTCTAACGTTTTCCTGACGTCAGGAAAATGTTCTTTATAATTAATATTACTGTTATGACAAGTATCAATTGCCTTTTCTATTACTTTGTTAAAATTTTCCCATTTACTATATTCTAATACAGACATTAATTCTCTTGCATACCAATATTCATGATTGTTTTCATCAATATATTTAATATCTTCAAATATCTTTTCAGTATATTCCTTAATTTCATTCATTTGATCATCTTCCTTCCTATGGACTACATGTCTCAATATTTAATTTATTATTTTTAATCTTAAACATAATACTACCTTGCTTGTCTGTTCTATATATTTTACTACTTTCTAAATTATTCAACACTTCTTTATTTGGATGTCCATACCTGTTATTTTTTCCAACGCTAATAATGGAATACTTTGGATTAATCTCATCTATAAACTCTTTGCTACTACTTGTCTTACTTCCATGGTGTCCAACTTTTAATACATCAATATCTTGCAAGTTATATTTTTCAATTAAATCTTCTTCTACTTCTACTCCTGCATCTCCCATAAATAAGAATTTATAATTATTTAATTCAGTATAAATAACTGATGAATTATCATTCTCATTACCATAGTCTTCATTATTCAAAAAATATAATTTGTTATTATCTATATTGAGGTCTTTTATACAAGAGTAATATGGTATTTTCTTTTTATCTAATACTTCAATTAACTTTTGTTCAAGTTCATTAAATTCACCGCAATTAAATATTACTTTTTCTACTTTGAAGTTTTCTACTAAATTTATTGCTTCACCCATATGATCGTAGTCTCCATGGCTAGCTATATAAAAATCAATTTTTGATATTCCTTGACTTTTTAAAAACAATTGTAAATTATATGAATGTTCATTTTCTTTGGTTCTTATTTTCCAACTTTCTTTCTTATAATTTATAGCGCCTCCTCCATCAATTAAGATAACTTGTTTGTGTTTCGGCACTAATATTAATACTGAGTCTCCTTGACCAACATCTATAAAATTTACACTCAAGTTATTGTCGAATATATAATGAAATTTACATAAAATTAAAAACAGCACCAGAATCAAATATTGTTTAAAAGTATTCTGTTTTAATGCATTAAAGACAATTACATAATAAAGTAATATAAAATAAAAAGCCATTTTAGGAAAAATTATGGTAAATGATGGTAAAATTTTATTAATAAAAACTATAATAGATATGGATAAGTTAAATATTGGTTCTACTACTGGAAAAATAAAAGTAATAATTGATATAGGAAATACTATAAATGTAATAAGAGGGACATAAATAAGATTATTTAAAAGGGATAGAATATTTATTTCATATGTCAAAGATATTGTTATTGGTAAACTAAACAAAAAAGAAATAACGCTTATTTTAATTAATGAAACTATATAAGAACCCTGAATCTTAAAATACATAATAGCAAAAGTGATTACGAATGAATATAAGAATCCATAATCAAAAATATAAAATGGATTTATAAACAACATAATTACAACTGTTATTATAAGAATTTTAATGTT
The DNA here is from genome assembly GCA_045650425.1 of Bacilli bacterium. Taxonomy (GTDB): domain Bacteria; phylum Bacillota_I; class Bacilli_A; order RF39; family UBA660; genus RGIG1752. The sequence goes on from JAZRRD010000082.1 coordinate 10,374, forward strand.
AGCACTCTTTATATTTAACTTATTAAATATA
>JAZRRD010000083.1:0-63746 GCA_045650425.1 Bacilli bacterium
CACTTAATAATCTTATTTTATCTCCATCAATAAAAACTGTTTTACCTTTAGAATCTAAAACAATTTTAAAATCATTTTTTGAATTAGCATTATAAAAATGTCCATTAATCTTAAAAAAATCTTCATTTTTTTTAATTAGATGTTTGTCATTTAAAGTTCTAAAAGATTTAGTTAAAGCTAAAATATATATCGCTTCAACAATGTTAGTTTTTCCACTTCCATTTTTTCCATATAAAATATTAATATTTTCTGATGGTCGAAATGATATTTTAGAATAATTTCTAAAATTAGTGAGTTTTAAAATTTCTAATTTCATTTAAACCCCCTTTTTAACCTATATAAATAAAATAATAGGTATGAACGTATTCCTATACCTATTAAAAATTATAACATAAAAAAGTGCGTTTTTAAAGTTTTTTTGATTTTTTTCTACCTCTTAAAACAGATTCTAATCTAGTTGCTCTTAATATTTGATTATCCACAATTCCATAAGATGTTAATAATTCAATTTTTTGTTTATTTTTAAAAATAATTACTACTTTTCCTTTATCATTATAATATTTTTCTATGTTATTTAAAGATATCCAATTACAATTTTTTTGTCTTGGAGATACTGTTGGAAAAAATATAATTTCTTTAGTTTCTTCAACTATTATTGGACTTTTGTGTGATACACCAATTAAATTAAAAGTTCCTTTCTGTCTGCCAGATAAGGAACTTCCAAAATACTCACAACTATCTTCCATAATTTTATTTGCAGACTTATCAACATAAAATGAATTATCAGTTTCATATACTTTAGTACGTTCTTTTTCGTTTATTAATGCTAAAGTATTCGTATTTATTTCATAATCTTGCAATTTATTCACCCCCTCCTGAAATAAATTGCCTTTCTTATAACATAAAATTATTAAAAATATTGTTGATAATTGTCTAATAAGTTTTTATTGGTAAAATTAATTGAATTAATGTATCATCTTTTACTGATTTAACTATGATTGGTTTATTATCACTATTTAATAAAATTAATATTTCATCATCCTTTATTGTTTTTAAAGCTTCAAGCATGTATTTAGAACTAAATGAAACTTCCATTTTTTCTTTATTATTAGTTTCTACTATTAATTTTTCATCTACTCTTCCTAGTTCACTAGAAGATGAACTTATTAACATATTTTCTTTGTCTAAATTCATTTTAATAATATTTTTATCTTTACCTTGAGTTAACAAAGCTGCTCTATCAATTGCTGAAGAAAAAGCACTTAATTCTGTTTTTACAATATATGCAAAATCATTTGGTATTAAATTACTTGTATTAGGATATGTCCCATTTAGTAAATTGCTTTGAAACATAATATTTTTATAATTAAATAAAACTTTATTATTAAATACGTGAATACTTACATCTTCTTCATCTGTTAATAACCTTTCTAATTCATTTATATTTCTTCCTGGTATTACAATATCCACAGCATTATTAACATATTCATTAAGTTTGACATTTTTCTTAGCAAGTCTATAAGAATCTGTAGCAACACACTCTAATAAATCTCCATTTATTTTTATATTAATACCTGTTAATAAAGGTCTTAATTCTTGAGTAGATATAGCAAAAGATGTTTGATTAATAATAGTTTTTAAATCATTAGCTTTTATAATAATAGGATTTTTACTCTCATCTATCTTTATATTAGGATAATCATTAGAATCTAAACAATTCAAATTATATTGATTATTATCTGTATAAATTCGAATTTTAAATCCATCCAGAACTTCAAAATTAATGATATCACTAGGCATTTTTCTAATGATTTCTAAAATATATTTACTTTGAACAACAATACTTCCCTCTTTTTCAATATTTTTAATATTTTTATTTTCTATAAATGTTTTAATTGTTAATTCACTATCACTTGCTAACAAATGTAATCCATCTTTTTTTAAATTAAACATAATTCCGTTTAATATAGGAATAACGTTTTTTGTTGATATCGCTTTAATAACATTATTAATTCCTTCTAAAATAATATTTTTTTCAATTGAAAATTTCATTTTCCTTCCTTCTTTCTAATTTATTTAATATTTATATTATTAATGTTGATAATGTGTATAACTCAATTTTAACTAGATATATAAGCCAAAATCTAAAGTTAGTAACTATAAAATAATTCACAAATTATCCCCAATTAATTCACATTTTATTTTTAATCTCATTAATTGTGAGCTTCAATTTTTCGTCAGATTTTAATTCTTTTTCAATCTTATCACAAGCAAATATTACAGTTGAATGATCTCTTCCACCAAATTCAAGTCCTATTTTTGGAAATGTTTCATTGGTTTCCATTCGACACAAGTACATTCCAAGTTGTCTAGGATAAGCAATCTTATTACTTCTTCTTTTACCTTTTAAATCATCAACTGTAATTCCATAATGATCAGCCACAGCTTTTTGAATTTTTTCAATATTACTAACAGCATAAATGTTAGTACTAACAAAATCTTTTAAAGCTTCATGTGCAAATTCTAACGTCACTTTGTCTGGGACAATCATCGCTGTATAAGCCATTAATCTATTAATTGTTCCTTCTATATGTCTGACATCATTTTGACAAGAGTTTGCAATATATTCAATAACTGAGTCATCAATTTTTTTAGAAATGCTTGTATTACTTAATTTACTTCTTATAATTCTACATCTTAAATCATAATCTGGTGGATAAATATCCACAGGTAATCCCCACATAAATCTTGATCTTAATCTTTCTTCTAAGATTTTTAAATCATCTGGAGATCTATCACTACTTATAATAATTTGTTTACCCATTTTATGTAAGGCATTAAAAGTGTTAAAAAATTCTTGTTGAGTTTTATCAGCTCCAACTAAATATTGAATATCATCAATAATTAAAACATCAACATTTCTATATTTATTTTTAAAGTCTTTAGCGTAATTTAAATTATTACCTTTAATATCTGCAATTCCAGTAAAATCTGTCATAAAATCTTCACTTGTTACATATAAAACCTTTTTCTTAGAATTATCCACAACATAATTTCCAATCGCATGCATCAAATGAGTTTTTCCAAGCCCACTTTTACCATATAAAAATAATGGATTGTGAATTTTTCCTGGTGCTTCGGCAACAGCTCTTGCAGAAATATAAGCTAATCTATTTGTATTTCCTACTACAAAATTTTCAAAATTTAAGTTTTTATTTAAATTGGTGTCCCAAATTAAGTTTTCTTCAATTATTTCTTCTTGCTCATCTTTATCTGTATCAAATATATTATCACTTTCTAAAACGAAATTAAATTTATAATTTGTACCTGTTAAATTATAGAAAATTGTCTCTATTAGTTGATAATACATATCCCCTAACATTTTTTGGTGAATTTCCATCGGTACTTGTATCGTTACAGTATCATCAGAAATTTTTAAAAGAACTAAGTCATTAAACCATACATTATAAGTAGTTGCACTTACTTCTTCTTGTACTTCAGACAAAAAATTCTGCCATAACGCATCCGTTTTCATTCCACCACCCCACAACTAATTTTCTAATTAAATTCTATCTCAAATTTTATTAAATTGAAAGTAAAAATAAACAAATATAACTTATCAACACAACATATCAACAAATTAAGTACTATAATATCTAAAAAAAATATAATTATCAACACTATCCACAAAATTTTATTAATTTTTTTCAACAATGTTTATTAATTATTTTGTTAATAATTGTTTATTTGTGGATATGCTGAATTTTGTCAGTATTTGTCGAAAAAATTTATTAACAAAAATCGAATTTTATATTGTTTATAAAAATATAAAGAATATTTATAAATAAGTTATTAACAAATATTTAATTTTAAATAATTTATATAATGATTTAAAAAAAATTGATGTTGACAAGAAAAAAAGTCTAATAATAATTATTATTAAATATGCTCTTGTAGTTTTGTTATATGCTATTTCAACAAATTTTAATATTTTAAACAAAATAGTCTCAGTACTTATGAGTGCAATTGGTGGAATAGAAATAGTATAGAAAACAAACGTAGAAAAAAGAAAAACCAATGTTATTAACAAGAATTAAAGAAAAGCTTGACAAAAAAAGAAGATAAATATTATAATAAGGAAGCTTTATTAGTGATGGAGGTGCAAAATGAAAAGAACTTATCAACCAAATAATAGAAAAAAGAGTAAAAAACATGGGTTTTTTGCACGTAAAGAAACAAAAATTCTTAAAAGAAGAAGACAAAAAGGTCGCAAGAGACTAACAAAGTAAGCCACGCATAAGTGGTTTTTTTTCTATAAGGAGATTTATATGAAAAGAAATGAAATGATAAAAAAATCAAATGATTTTAATGTTATAATTGAGAATGGAAAAACAGTTACTAACAATTATTATAGAATTTTTTATTTAAAAAAAGAGCCTACAATTCCTAAATTTGGATTAGCCGTTGGAAAAAAGCTTGGAAATGCTGTGACAAGAAATAAAATAAAAAGACAACTTAGAATGATAATTACTAACAATAAGTTTTTATTTAAAAATGATATATCTTATATTATAATGGTAAAGAAAGCTTATTTAAATAATTCATATAGTTTTTTAGAAGATGAATTTAAAAAATTAATAGAAAAGGTGAATATATGACAAAAAAGAAGAAAATAGCAATTTTACTTTGTAGTGTATTATTATTAGGAGGATGTTCAAGTAATTATTTACAAGATAAACACAAAAAGAATATTACTTACGAAAAAACAGGTCAAATTTTACCTAAGGATATTTTATGTAAACCTTCGGATCCAGAATTATTAAAATTATATGAAAAATATGATGCTCAATTAAAAATTTCATTAAAAAAATTACCTACATGTTCTAATTTTAAAATAACATCAAATAAAAGTTCTGGTCTTTGGGAAGGACTATTTGTTAAACCATTAGCATATTTAATAATCCAATTAGAACGTTTAGTAAAAAATTACGGACTTTCAGTTATAATCTTAGGCATATTAATTAGATTATTATTATTACCATTTTCTAAGAAAACTCAAATTCAATCAGAAAATATGAAGAAAATAAATCCTGAAATTCAAGCAATTGAAAGAAAATATAAAGACAAGACTGATAATGAATCAATGATGGCTAAAAGTCAGGAAATGATGATGTTATATAAAAAATATAATTTCAATCCTTTCTCTAGTTGCTTACTAGCATTTCTTCAACTACCTTTATTTCTAGCTTTCTTTCAAGCATTAAATAGAATTCCTGCAATATTTGAAGATAGTTTATTTGGAATGTATTTAGGTACAACACCATTAATAGGAATTAAAGATGGTCAATATATATATATAGTACTAATTTTATTAGTATTTGGAACTACATTCTTTTCATTTAGAAAGACAATGAGTGCAACAGGAAATCCTGAACAAGAATCCCAAATGAAATATATGTTAATATTTATGTTAGTATTTATTGGAATGGCCTCATTTAGTTTATCAACAGCTATAGCTTTATATTGGATATCAACAAATGGATTTATTGCTGTTCAAAATTATTTTATAAAAAAATCTATTGATAAAAAAGATAGACCAAAAAGAACAAAAAAAGATAATAAAAGGGTATCAATAAAGGAAAAAGCTAATAAAAAGAGAGGTTAGTATTAAATGAGAAAAATTATAAGTGAAGCAAAAACAAAAGAAGAAGCTTTAGCAAAATTATTACAAGAAAATAGTTTAACTGAAGAACAAATTTTATATCGTAGTTACGAACAAAAAGCGGGATTATTAAAAGGAACAAAAACTATTATAGAAGCAATTACAATTGATGATATTCAAATTGAAATTAAAAATTTCTTAAAAGAATTATTAACCAAAATGGGATTAGAAGTATCATTTGAATCAAAATTAAGAGATGGTGTTATAACTATCGGTATGTATTCTAATAATAACCCAATATTAATAGGTAAAAATGGGCAAACCTTAAAATCATTGGAAACTATAATTAAACAAATTATTCATAATGAAATTGGAATATATCCATATATATCATTAGATGTAGAAAATTATAAAAGTAAACAAACTAGTAGAATAGAAAGACTAGCTAAAAATGTTGCTCGCGAAGTGGGAAAGACAAAAGTTGAAGTAGAATTAGAAAATATGAATTCTTATGAACGTCGTATAGTTCATAATATATTAAGTAATCATAAATATGTTTATACTGAAAGTATAGGAGAAGAACCAAATAGACGTGTTGTAATAAAACCAAAGAATTAGAAAGGGAAAATTATGCCAGAAAATTTTGAATTATTTAATGAAGAAATTGAAGAAATAAAAAGTTATTCTGAATTACCAACAGATGTATTTTCGCAAATATGTAATGAAGCTAAAAGATACTTATCTTCATATGGGAATTATATTGCACCTAGTGTTGTTGTAGATTTAATTGAATCAGCAGTAAGTATATATATGCTTGCTTTAGTACAGGCAGAACAAGGTCAGAATATAAACTCTAAAATAACAACAAGTGAAGCAGTCAAATTAGCTTTTGAGGATTTAGGTTTAGTGGAAGAGAAATCTCTTTCAACTAAAAGATAAGGACGAAAGTCTTTTTTTTATAATATAAATTCAAAAATTGATTTTTAAATATCAATTTGCTATAATACAACCGCAAGAGAGGTGACCTTTAATGTATGACACTATATGTGCTATTTCAACATCTTTAGGAGTGGGAGCTATATCCATAATCAGAATGAGTGGAGATAGATCACTTGAAATAATAAATAATATTTTTTCAGGTAAAAAAATAACTTCTGAAAGTCATAAAACTATTAGTTATGGGAATATTGTTTATAATAATGAAATAATTGATGAAGTCTTAGTTATGGTAATGGTGAGTCCAAAATCATACACATGCGAAGATGTAGTAGAAATAAATTGTCATGGTGGAATAGCCACAACAAAAAAAATATTAAATATTTTGCTAGAAAATGGTTGTCGTTTAGCAGAAAAAGGTGAATTTACCAAAAGAGCATTTTTAAATGGTAGAATAGATCTAACTCAAGCAGAGGCAGTAAACGATTTACTAATTGCGGAAACCGATAAAAAAAGAAAATTGGCATTAAATTCAATGAAGGGTTTATTATATAATAAAATAAATAGTGTTAGAAAGATCTTAGGTGACCTCTTATCTAATATTGAAGTAAATATTGATTTTCCCGAATATGAAGACAATTTGATAATTACAGAAAGTATTGTTAAAGAAAGAATTACTAAAATATTACAAGATTTAAAACAAATAGAAACAAACTCAAATCAAAATAAAATCGTTACTTCTGGTATAAATGTAGCATTAATCGGAAGTCCAAATGTTGGAAAAAGTAGTTTATTAAATGCCTTTTTAGATGAAGAAAAAGCAATAGTTACTGATATTGCTGGGACAACCCGAGATATAGTTGAGGGAAAATGTTTATTAAATGAAATAGAAATAAATTTTATAGACACTGCCGGAATTAGAAAAACAAATGATTTAGTTGAACAAATTGGGGTAGAAAAAAGTAAAAAAGTTATGGATATAGCATCTCTTGTAATACTGATATTGGATGGAAGTAGAGACTTAAATGAAGAAGAAAAAGAAATATTAAATAAAATTGACAGCAATAGAACGATTATTTTTATCAATAAAAACGACTTGGATATTAATTTAAATTTAAACACAGATATTCCAGTGGTTTTTGGAAATACTAAATCAATTGATGGAATTAGTGAATTGAAAAATGAAATAATTGAAATGTTTAATTTAGATAAGATAGTTATTGATGATAATTCATTAATAAGTAATGTTAGACAAGAAAATTTAATAAAAGAAAGTTTAAATAAATTAGAAGATGTTTTAAATAACGTTGAAATAATGCCAGTAGATATGTTAGCAATTGATATAAAAATAGCTTGGGAATTATTAGGCAAAATAACTGGAGAAAGTTATGAAGATGAATTAATAGATATTTTATTTAAAAACTTCTGTTTAGGAAAGTAAGGAATAAATATGAATTATGATGTAATAGTAGTTGGAGGAGGACATGCAGGCTGTGAAGCTGCAAATATAACAGCCTTCAAAAAAAAGAATGTTGCTTTAATAACTTCTAATATAAACAATATTGCAGATATGCCTTGTAATCCATCAATTGGTGGTACAGCTAAAGGAATTATTGTAAGAGAAATCGACGCATTAGGTGGAATTATGGGAAAAATAGCAGATAAATCTCATTTTCAAATAAAAATGCTAAATGATGCCAAAGGGCCTGCTGTAAGAAGTTTAAGGGCTCAAGCTGATAAAAAAGTTTATCCAAGAAATATGCTAACGCATTTAAAAATGTTTGATAATTTGGATATTGTTGAGTCAATGGTTGAAGATTTAATTATCGAAGATAATAATGTAAAGGGAGTAATTTTACATGATGGGACAAGAATTTTTGGTAAAACAGTTATTCTTACAACAGGAACGTACCTAAAAGCTAATATATTAATAGGTTCTAAGAATATTCCAGAAGGGCCACATGGAGAAAAAAGATCTAATAGTTTAAGTGATAATCTAAAAAAATATGGATTCAAAATTCAAAGGCTTAAAACCGGAACACCGCCAAGAATTAAATCATCATCTATAGATTTTTCAGTAATGCAAGAAGAACTTGGAGCCCAAAAACCTTATACTTTTAGTTTAGATAATGATGCTTTGTATGATGTTAATAAACAAGAAAAATGTTATTTAATTTATACAAATGAAAATACACATAAAATTATTTTAGAAAATTTATCAAAATCAAGTATGTATGGAGGACATGTAACTGGTATAGGTCCTAGATATTGCCCATCCATAGAAGATAAGCTAGTCAGATTTAGTGATAAATCTAGACATCAGCTTTTCTTAGAACCGGAAAGTAAAGAGTATGATGATTGGTATCTACAAGGTTTTTCTACAAGTATGCCTGAAGAAATACAAGAAAAAATGGTTCACAGTTTACCTGGATTAGAAAATGCAATAATCACTAAGTATGCTTATGCCATTGAATATGATGCTATCGATCCTCTACAAATAAATGCCAGTTTAGAAACAAAAGTTATAAACAATTTATTTACTGCGGGACAAATTAATGGTACTAGCGGATATGAAGAAGCAGCTGCTCAAGGATTAATTGCAGGTATTAACGCAATTAGTTTATTAGAAGAAAAAGAACCGTTAATTCTAAAAAGAGATGAGGCATATATTGGAGTTTTAATAGATGATTTAGTTACAAAAGGTACTCAAGAACCTTATAGAATGTTAACATCTCGTGCAGAATTCAGGCTTATATTAAGACACGATAATGCAGATTTAAGATTAAGAGAAATAGCTAACAATTATGGATTATTAAATGAAGAACAATATCAAAGATATTTAACTAAAAAAAATAATATTCAAAATCTAATTCAAATATTAAAAGAAAATAATTTAAAAATAAACGATGAAATAAAACAGATTTTCATAAATCATAATATTAACATACCTCAAACTAATATATCTTTTTATGAATTATTAAAAAGACCAGAAATAAAGATTGATTTTATATCAAATTTTATTGATATTAATAATTATAAAAATGTATTTGAAGATGTAGAAATAGAAATAAAATATGAAGGATATATTAAAAAAGCATATAAAGAAAGTGAAAAACTTAGAAAAACTGAAGAGAAAAAAATTCCATCCGATATTGATTATGACGATATAAAAAACTTAGCAAATGAAGCGAGACAAAAACTAAAAGAAATTAGACCACTTACGCTGTCTCAAGCTTCTAGAATCAGTGGAGTCAATCCAGTAGATATTTCAATATTATCAATTTATTTAAAGAAAGAATATGGTAAATAATGAACAAAGAAGAGTTTTATAAAAAATTAGAAGAAAATAATATCCTACTTACCGAATATCAAAAAGAACAATTTAAAATATATTGTGAATATCTTTTAGATTATAATAAACACACAAACTTAACTGCAATCAAAGATGAAGAAGGTGTATATTTAAAGCATTTTTATGATTCTGCAAGCGTAGCATTTATCTATGATCTAAAAGAAGAAAAAATTTTAGATATTGGTACAGGCGCTGGATTTCCTGGAGTTGTGTTAAAAATATTATTTCCTCGAATTAATTTAACCTTAATTGATTCAAATAATAAAAAAACAACTTTTTTAAAAAACTTATTAGAAAAAATAAATATAAATGATGTGAAGGTCCTAAATGATAGGGTTGAAAATATTAAAGATAAAGAAAGTTTTGATATTGTTATTTCAAGAGCCGTCTCAGAACTTAGAATTTTAGCAGAATTATCTTTACCATACTTAATTATTGGAGGTAAAGTCATTGCTTTAAAATCTCATGTTGACGAAGAAATTCAAAAAGCCAAAGAAACAATTGAAATTTTAGGTGGTTCAAGTGCTAAAATTATTGATTTAAATATATCTAATATGTTAGGTAAAAGATGTTTGGTTGAAATTATAAAAGAAAAAAATACCCCTGAAATATATCCTAGAGTATATGATAAAATTTTGAAATACCCATTGAAAAAAATAACTAAGTAGGATAAAATAAAAAGAGAATAATAAGAAGGGGCTGATAATATGAATCCGCCAAAAGAAATTTTACAAATCCCTGTCGAGGATATAATTCCTAATAGATTTCAACCTAGAATTTCATTCGATGAAAAGGCTTTAAATGATTTAGCTTCATCAATAAAACAACATGGAATAATTCAACCGTTAGTTGTTAGAAGATTAGGTGAAAAATATGAAATTATTGCTGGAGAAAGAAGATATAAAGCTGCAACTAGAGCTGGGCTTACATCTGTTCCTGCTGTAATTACAGAAATAGATGATAGAACAAGCGCAGAAGTTGCTTTAGTTGAAAATGTTCAAAGAAAAGACTTAACAGCTATCGAAGAAGCAAGAAGTTATAAAAATCTTTTAGAGAAAAATGGTATGACTCAAGAAGAAATTGCTAAAAAAATGGGCATAAGTCAATCAGCTGTAGCAAATAAACTTAGACTTTTAAATTTATCTGAAAGAGTTCAAGAGGCTTTATTAAACGAAAAAATCTCAGAAAGACATGCTCGTTCATTACTAGTATTAAGTAACCAAGAAGAACAAGATAAATGGTTAGATAAAATCATTAACGAACGTTTAACTGTTAGACAATTAGATACTTTAATAAAAAAAGAAACTGAAACTGAAAGTGAAGCTGAAGAAGATGTTCCTCTTGTTAATATAGAACAAACTATTGAAGATATTAAAAATAATGCTACAGATATCATTAGTTATGTTAATGAAGATGTAAATTCTGTAGAAAATGAAAAACAAGAAAATAGATTTTTTAATAATCTAGAAGATGAGCCTGTAAGCATGGGGCCAACATCTCCAATTGGTTCTCCTGTGATGCCTGTCTTTAGCATCAATGAAGAACAGCCACAGACTATAGAAACAACCCCAAAAGTATTTGATGATATAGAACTTTTAGATGTAGATATACCAATACAAAGTGAAAGCTTGGAAGAAAGTCAAGATATAGAAGTTATATCGGAAGAACCATCTGAAACTTCAAGTTTGGGAGATATAATAAGTTCACTAAGAAGCAAAATAAATGAACTAAATATTAACGAAAATATAAATTTTGAAGAACTTGATCTAGGTGATAGTTATAAAATAAATATTACTATAATCAAAAAATAACATATATCCAAAAAATATATGTTTTTTTATTCTTCTTTAAAGACATAATTCTCTGTGCCTTTTACATAATAGTAAATTGCCGAATTAGATGTATTAATAGCCTCTTCTCCCGTTATAGCATTTTTAGGAATACCTATAACGTTTTTTGGAGTTTCATACCAAACTTCACTCCGCTCTTCAAAGACTGATGATACAGTATCAGCAAAAATATTTCGTGTATATACATTCTTGCTTAATTCTAAATCACTCGCGTCATCATATCCAATCCAAACTAACATCATAATCTCAGGATTATAACCAGCTAAATAAAAATCTGTGCCAGTTGTTCCTGTTTTAATAGCATATTTTTGATCCAATTTATCTGCAATATTTAAAGCTGATGGTGTTGCATAATCTATGAAGTTAGCATTGGTGGTATTGGTCATCATTTCGTTTAATATATATGTGTAATTTGGATTTAAAACTAAGTCATCTTCTAATTGGCGACTATATAATATGTTGCCATCTAAATCTTCTACCTTATTTATAAAATGAATGTCTCTTTTATATCCACCACTTGCGAATGTTGTATAACCTCTAGCATAATCTAACATGCTAATTTCCCCTGTACCTAAAGCTAATGAAGGGACTGCTAATAACTCTGCCTCTATCCCGGTTCTATGTGCAACCTCCACTAAAGTTTCAGGGCCTAAATACATATTCGTTTTTACTGCGTATATATTATCAGATAAAGCTAAAGCAGCAGCCATAGTAATAGGTTTGTTTGCATATTTATCTTTATAATTAGTGGGCGAATAAGTTTTATCCGCAGACAAAGTAAATGTTGTAGCTTCGCTTGTAAATGTAGATGACGAAACAAAATTATTTTCTAAAGCGGCATAATATAAAAATGGTTTCATAGTAGAACCTACTTGTCTTTTTGCTCTTGTCGCTCGATTATATTGGCTTAAAGCATAATCTTTTCCTCCAACAAGTCCCAATACCCCACCAGTATCTGGATTAACAACAATGCTTGCTACCTGAATTTTTTCGTCATTAGCTAAGTTTTTTAAAACTGCATCCTCTAAAGAATTTTGAACTTCCCAATCTAAATTAGTATATATTTTTAATCCACCACTATCTATTAAGGAGTTCGGAATACTTTTAATTTCATTTAATTCATCCATAACAGCATCCCGGTAATACATAACTAAGTCTGAAGTTTTATTATTAGTGTTTTTTAAAATATCAATTTTTTCTTTAAATAAATCATTATAAGTGTTTTCATCAATTAAATTATTATTAAGCATCGATTTAGCTACTACTTTAGCCCTTTTTATTGATTTATCATAATTGCTTACAGGATTGTAATTACTTGGATTTTTAGAAATTCCTGCCAAAATAATAGCCTCTTCTAAATTTAATTCTGAAGGTTCTTTATCAAAATAGTAATTACTAGCATTTTTAATTCCATAATTTCCTTGTCCATAATTAATAGTATTTAAATACCCTTCTAAAATTTCATCTTTATCATAGTTAATTTCCAATTGCATAGTTAAAAAAGCCTCTTCAAACTTTCTTTTCCATGTCTGACCAAAATCAAGATATAAATTTTTTACATACTGCTGAGATATAGTTGAAGCGCCTTGGGTTATATTTTGGTTTTTAATATTTATATACATAGCTTTCATTATTCTTAAAAAATCAAAACCTTGATGAGAATAAAAGTTTTTATCTTCAATACTAATTGTAGCATCAATTAAATTTTGGCTTATATCCTTTAATTCAGTCCAATTATCACTACTTGAACCTTGACTAACAAGTTTATTATTATTATCAAATATTTGAAAACTATTAGCAGTTCTTAGTTCTAATTTAGGTAAAAGGGCTGCATAAAAATATACACCGATAATACCTACCATCATAACAATAAACATAAACATACTAAATTTTGTTAAGCGATAAATTATTTTCATTTTTAACACCATTATTTATTATGATTTAAACTTTTGATTTTATAAGTGCAATAATAAATATTGTATGCTATAATTATTGCGATTAAAGAGGTGATAGCCATAAACACACATTTTAATTGGTTATTTTATAAAAATGATAAACTAATTGAAGAGTATAAAAATTTAAAGATAGTTAATAACATATATCAAGTGAGTAATGAGCTAAAATTATTAAAAGAAAATAACAATTATATTTTAAAAAGAACTGGTGCAGATTACGAAGTGACAATTGATTTTAACAGTAAACTCTGTTGTATTAATCTTTTTAAAGAGAATATAATTACGGAATTAGATCTTTTGCAATTAGAAATAGTTGACAAAAAAGATAAACTTACTATAATTTATATGTTAGATATTGATGAAATAAATAAATTAGTCATAGAATTGAAAGAGTGATAGTATGAAAGAAAGTTTGAAATTTGAATTAGAAAAGATTATAAATAGTTTATATAACATCGAAGAGTCAGTTGAAGTTACTATTCCAAATAATAGTGAATTTGGTGATTTTTCAACTAATATTGCATTAAAATTAGCGAAAAAATTAGGGAAATCTCCAGCTACAATCGCTGAGGAAATAATTGCGAACATTAAGTTGTCTACTATCAAAAATAGTGAAATAAAAATGCCGGGATTTATCAATTTCTTTGTTGATAACTCATATTTGTATGATAATATTTTTACAGTTTTAAAAGAAAATGAAAATTACGGTCGTAGTAATATAGGAAAAGGAAAGAATTATAATATAGAGTTTGTTAGTGCTAACCCAACAGGAATTTTACACTTAGGTAATGCAAGAGGTGGAGCATATGGCGATAATTTGGCTAGGATTTTAAAATTTAGTGGCTATGATGTTACAAAGGAATATTATATTAATGATGCAGGTAATCAAATTAATAATTTAGGATTATCACTAAGAGCTAGATACTTAAATTTATGCGGAAAAAACGAGGAACTACCTGAGAATGGTTATTATGGTCCAGAAATAATTGAAATGGCTAAAAAAATCTATGAAGAACATGGAAAAGAATATATAGCTGCTCCGTTAGAATTTTATAAAGATTTAGCTACTCAGGAATTATTAAGTAATATAATTAAAGACCTAGAAGAATATGGTGTAACTTATGACGTGTTTACTAGCGAAAGAGATATTTATCGAAGATATTCATTACCAGGTATTGTAGAAGAATTAGATAAAAATGGGTATATTTTTGACGAAGATGGCGCAAAATGGTTCAAATCATCGGCTTTATTGGACGATAAAGACCATGTATTAATAAAAAATGACGGAGCATATACATATCTACTACCAGATATTGCTTATCACACAGACAAATATAAAAGAGGTTTTACAAAAATAATTGATGTTTTAGGAACAGATCATCATGGATATGTTGCTAGATTAAAAAGCGCTATGAAAGCATTAGGATATGACGAAAATATCGTTGATGTTAAATTATTACAATTAGTTAGATTAATGAATGGTAAAGAAATTGTAAAAATGTCAAAACGTACAGGTAATACAGTAACATTAAAGGATTTAATTGACGAAGTAGGCGTAAGAGCAGCAAGATATTTCTTTGCAATGAGAAGCTTAGATACTCAAATGGACTTTGATATGGAACTTGCAAAGAAAACATCGAATGAAAATCCAGTTTATTATGTTTCTTATGCATATGCAAGAATATGTACAATTTTAAAAGATAATGATACAGACATTAAATTTGACAAATTTATGTATTTAAATAATAAAAATGTTGAACAATTGCTAAATTGTGTATATAATTTTCCAGAGGTAGTACAAAATGCAGCTTTAAAAGAAATGCCTCATTTAATTACAAATTATGTATATGAATTAGCCAATTTATTCCATAACTTCTATTCAAATAATAGAATATTAGTTGATAATCACCAAGAACAAGCTGAAAACATATATTTAATTAAAGCAGTAAAGATCACAATTAAAAATGCTTTAAACTTAGTTGGTGTTGAGCCATTTGAAAAAATGTAGGAGGAATACTATGAAATTAACAGATTATAATAAAGATGAACTTGAATTAATGGGATATGATGACATAGCTATCATCGTTTTACAAGAATCAAAGAAAAAAATGAAAATTACAGACATATTTAAAAAAATATGTGATACTTTAGGAATGTCTGAAAGTGAATATGAAAATAAAATAGGTGACTTTTTTGAACTACTATCTACAAATAAAAATTTCATAATGTTAGAAAATGGTTTTTGGGACTTAAAAAGTAAACATAATTCTAAAGTTATCATTGATGAAGAAGAGGAAGATATCGCGGACGTTACTGAAGAAGAGGAAGATATGGAAGAAAATAATGAAGAGGAAGAAGATATCTTTTATGAAACAGACGATGACGAAGTTGAAGATGATTTAAACGACTTAGTAATTATCGATATTGATGAAGAAGAAGCTGAATTATAATTTAGCTTTTTTAATTAAAAAAATTTTGTTATAATATCAAAGAAAGAAAGAGATTGATTTTTATGTTTGAAAGATTAGAAAATGTTGAAAAAAAATATCAAGAGTTAACTGAGCAATTAAGTGATCCAAATATTATAAATGATTACAATCAAGTTAAAACTTTATCTAAAGAACAAAGTGATTTAGAAGAAATAGTAAATAAATACAAAGAATATAAAAAAGTTTTAAGTGACTTAGATGAAGCTAAATTATTATTGTCAGACGCTGAAATGAAAGAATTCGCTGCTGAAGAAGTTGAACGTTTAACAAATGAACAAGAAAAAATTTATGCGGAATTAGAAATTCTTTTAGTTCCAAAAGATGAAAATGATGGTAAAAACGTTATAATGGAAATTCGTGGAGCTGCCGGTGGAGATGAAGCAAATATTTTTGCCGGGGATTTATATAGAATGTATACATACTATGCTGAAAAAAACGGATGGAAGATAGAAATTATTAATGAAATTGAAGGAACAAGTGGTGGATTTTCACAAGTTGAATTTATGATAAAAGGTGACAATGTTTTTTCAAAAATGAAATATGAAAGTGGTTCTCATAGAGTTCAAAGAGTACCTGTCACAGAAACTCAAGGAAGAGTTCATACATCAACTGCGACTGTTTTAGTAATGCCAGAAGTTGAATCAGTTAATATTGATGTAAAAGAAAGTGATATTAAAATGGATGTATACCATAGTAGTGGAGCAGGAGGACAATCTGTAAATACATCAAATAGTGCAGTAAGACTTACTCATATTCCATCCGGAGTTGTAGTAACATGTCAAACAGAACGTAGTCAATTAAAAAATAGAGAAAAAGCTATGAACTTGCTTAAAATCAAGATATATGATGAAATGGTACGAGCTCAAGAAGCTAGTCTAGGTGTTGAAAGAAAATCTAAGATAGGAACAGGAGATCGTTCAGAAAAAATCAGAACTTATAACTATCCACAAAATAGAGTTACAGATCATCGTATTAATTTCTCAATCATGGAATTAGATAGAGTAATGGACGGAGCTTTGGAACCAATTATTGAAGCTTTAATAACTGAAGATTTAAAAAGAAAATTGGCTGGAGAAACTTTTGAATAGACCAGAATACATAGGACGTGCAGATTGGGAATTATTATTAGAAAAACATGATGGTCTGCTTCCTAAAGAAATAATAAATAAATTAAATAATAAATATCCAATCCAGTATTTAATAGGTTATGTAGAATTTCTTGATTTAAAGCTTATGGTTAATGAGAATGTTTTAATACCAAGATATGAAACAGAATTAATGGTGGATAAGACAATTAAATTAATTCAGAAACAAGAAATAAACCCAGCGAGTATTATTGATTTAGGTTGTGGGAGTGGAGCAATAGCAATATCGCTTGCTAAAAAATTTAATACAAAAGTAGATGCATTAGATATGAGCGAAAAAGCATTAAAGATTACTAATTTAAATGCTCAAAATAATAAAGCCAGTCTTAATCTTATTCAAAAAGATATTCTAAAAGATGATATTTGTTTAAATCATAGTTTAATTATATCTAATCCTCCTTATGTAGATATTAATGAAATAGTTGATCCACAAACAAAGTATGAGCCGCAAAATGCAATTTTTGCTGGTGAAAATGGTTTAATATTTTATAAACGTATTGTAGAGTTAGCTAAACAAAATCTTCAAAGGGAATTTACTTTAGTTTTTGAAATTGGCTGCACACAAAAAGATGATATTTGTGAAATTATTTTAAATCAATTTCCTAATGCTAAAATTCAATGTGAAAAAGATTTTTCGGATAGAAATAGATACATTTTTGCAAACATAATAAATTTTGAATAAAAAATAAATTAATAATACATATATAATTTAGGTGAAATTATGAAAAAAATTATATGTGTATTATTTTTAATTACTTTAATATTTATGAGTTCAAAAAAACAAGAAAGTGTAATAATCCCCAAAGAATCAATTCGTTTTAGATTAATTGCTAACAGTAATTTAATCGAAGATCAAACTCTAAAAAAGACAATAAAAAAAGATTTAGAAACAAACTTTATTCAAAATTTATCTACAAATAATATTAGTAATACAGAAAAAAGTATTAAAGAAAGTCTTAATATAATAGATAATGTTATGAGAAATTATAATGTTGATTATGATGTTTCTTATGGTAATAATTATTTTCCTGAAAAAGAGTATAAAGGTGTAAAATATCCAGAAGGAAATTACAAATCTTTAGTTATTACATTAGGTGAGGGTACCGGAGACAATTGGTGGTGTGTGTTATTTCCACCTCTATGTTTGATGGAAACTGATAATAATGCTGATGATATAGAATATAAATTTTACGTCCAAAACATATTGGATAAAATATCGAATCAATCTTAACCTTTTTAAATATAATGTTTTAAGAAGGTTTTTTTATGATAAATTATAGTTCAATTTTTTTAGTAGCAGTAGCTTTAAGTATGGATGCCTTTTCTATTGCAATAACCATTGGAATAAACAATATATCTTATAAAAGAAAAATCATGTTTATTTTAGGGGTTGGACTTTGTCACTATTTACTACCATGGTTAGGTATGAAATTAGGCCAAACATTTTTTGTCACCTTTATTTTAAATAGTACAAAAATACTAGGAATAATTTTACTGTTTTTAGCAGCTCAAATGGTTTATGAAAGATTTTTTGAAAGTGACAAAGAAATAAAAACATCTTTTTTTAGTCTTCTCTTATTAATTATTTCTGTAAGCTTAGATAGTTTTATGACAGGTATAGGCTTATATGAATTTTTAGGCTCTCATCTTATATTAATTACTTTTTCTGCAACTAGCATGTTATTTTCTTTTCTAGGAATAGTTTTGGGAAAACTTTTTAACAAAATAATAGGAAAATATAGTGAACTAATTGGTATAGCTATATTGATGCTTGTGGGTGTAAAGTTTTTATTCTCGTAGTTGACATTTCTAAATGATAATATTATATTTTAAGTGAAACATTACTTGAAATAAAAAAACAATATGTTATAATAAACCAGGTATAAAAGACTCAGTAACAAAAGTCTAGTTTTTTCATAAATAATAGTAAGAAATAACTAGATAAAAGGAAGTGTTTAAATGAAGAAAATAATAATTGAAGGTGGAAATGAATTATCAGGGACTATCAATATAAGTGGAGCAAAAAATAGCGCAGTGGCATTACTTCCAGCAGCTATTTTGTCAGATGAAGAAGTAAGTATTTATAATGTACCAAACATTTCAGATAGAAATGCTTTAATAGAAATATTAGAACTTTTAAATTGTAAAGTAGAATTACATAACGAAGAAATGAAAATTATTACAAAAAATTTACAAAATAACACAATTCCAGAACAGTTGGGAAAAAAACTAAGAGCTTCATATTATTTTATGGGGGCTTTATTAAGTAAGTTTAAACATGTAGAAATGCATTTTCCGGGAGGATGTAATATCGGTGCAAGACCAATTGATTTGCATTTAAAAGGGTTTGAAATGCTAGGTGCAACTATTAATATAGAAAACGATAAATATATAATTGATGCTAAGGAATTAGTGGGAACAAGGATTTATTTAGATTTTGCAAGTGTAGGTGCAACAATAAATTTAATGCTAGCTGCAGTAAAGGCAAAAGGTACCACAATTATTTCTAACGCGGCTAGAGAAGCAGAAATTACAAATGTTGCAACTTTCTTAAATAATATGGGGGCTCAAATTACTGGTGCGGGTACAAGCGAAATAAAAATTGTAGGAGTTGAACACTTAGGTAAAGGTATAATAGAAGTGATTCCAGATCGAATTGAAGCGGGAACATATTTAATAATGGGAGCATTGTTAGGAAAGAATTTAGTTATTAACAATGTTATCGAAGAGCATATAGAATCACTACTTAGTAAATTAAAAGATATGAAAGTTGATTTTGAAATAAATTCTAATAAAATAATTATAAACAAGTCAACCAATTTACAAGCTATTAATATTAAAACTTTAGTTTTTCCAGGATTTCCTACTGATTTAGGGCAGCCAATGTCTGCGTTATTAACACAAGCTGATGGAGTTAGCTTGTTCGAAGAAACTCTTTATGAAAACAGAATGGGTCATGTTCCATATTTAAATAATATGGGTGCAAATATCAAAGTAAATGGAACTACTGCAATTATAATTGGTCCTACAAAACTAAAAGGATGCGAGGTTGTCGCAACAGATCTTCGCGGCGGTGCATGTATGGTTATAGCCGGTTTAATAGCGGAAGGAAAAACTATAATAAAGGATGCCGAACATATTTTAAGAGGGTATGAAAATATTATCGAAAAACTTACTAATGTCGGTGCTAAGATATATATCGAAGAAATATAATATAGAGGAAACTCTATATTTTTTGATGGTGATAAAATGAAAAAATTAATAGTTATATTTGGAATAGGTACTCTTATAACCATTCTAATTTATAAAATTACAGTCATAAATAAAATTGATGTCTTAGTAGTAGGAGATAGTGTAGCTACCGGAGATACTCTTTATGGTAACAGTGGTGTTAGTTTTAACTTGTTTTTAAAAGATTATTTAAAAGATAAAAGTCTTAGACATTATAATATAAATTATACTCAAAATAATAAAACACTTAAAGATTTTTATTATGAATTAAATCAAAATGAACAAATAAATGAAAAACACCTTCAGAATTTAGTTAAGGATTCTGACATAATCATTATTGCTTTAGGTCAAGACGAATTAGTTAATAATTCAAATATCAACAATCTAAAAAATATTAACAGAAGAAATTTTTATCAAGATTATCAAAAAATTTTAACCAAAATAAGAGAAATTACCCAAAAACCAATATATTTAGTTGGATATTACGGTGATACTATAAATCATTTAAATGAAATTGAAAAAAGTATCAAAGTTATCGCACAAAACCAAAATTGTCAATATATATCAATATCCAATTTAATAACTACTGATGACTATGTAGACTCTACTTATATACATCTAAATCATAAGGGGCACCGTAAGATTTTTGAACAAATAAAAAAAGAATTAGCATTGTAAATCTTGACGCTTTATTGTATACTATGTATAAGAGTAAAAGGAGGTCTATTATGCAACTTATTATTATAAAAAATAATAAACTTAGATACTTCTTTTTGCCGAGCAAAGTTTTTGGTAACTATTGGATTAAAGACGATCAAAATGAAAATCTTATCAATGTTGAAGCGTCTAATAATCAATGGGTACTACGTAGTAATGATGAAGTTAAAATATTAAATAAAGATATGTATTTAGACTCTGTTTTTTTAATTGAGTACAGTTTTTGTTCATTGAAAAAAATAGATGAAAAAGACCCTTTTATACTATATTGCTGCCCAACTCTAGATCATTCTAATAAATATTTAAGGGTTAATGAAAATGCTACGGTATCTATAGGATCTGCAAGTTCTAATGATATTATTTATAATAGTCAAAATATTGGTCAATCTCATTGCAAATTAACTTTTAATAATAATCAGTGGGTGTTTAATCATGGAGATTCTTCATTAACTTTTATTAATAAAGAACTGGCTGAAAACAAAAAGGTTTTTAGCGGGGATATTATTTTTATTATGGGACTAAAAATAATAATTGGAACTAATTTTATTGTAGTAAATAATCCGAGTGGTAAAGTTAAGTTTAACGATAATGTTTTTAAGCCGATAGAATTCGAAGTTATAACTCCCGAAAATAAAAGTGATGAAGATGAAGATATTTATATTGAGTTGTATCAACCTGAAGATTACTTTTTAAGACAGCCACGATTTAAATCTACAATTGAAAAAGAACAAATACAGATAGATGCGCCACCTGCTAAGCAAGATATGCAAGAAATGCCGCTTATTTACACTATTGGACCAATGATAACTATGGCAATGACATCAATGGTGACAATGGTATCAACAATTACTAATGTTTTAGCTAGCGGCAAATCATGGACCACTGCTATTCCAAGTATGTTAGTTGCTGGAGCAATGTTAGCATCGGTTTTAATATGGCCTTCATTAACTAGAAGATATAATCGTAAACAAAAGAAAAAGCGTGAAGAATTACGTAACACTAAATACAAAGCTTATCTTGAAGAAAAGAAAAAGAATATTAGTGAAGCTATCGTAAAACAAAGACAAATAGTTATCGATAATAACATTTCTTTGCAAGAGTGTATTAATATTATTAATGCTCGTAAAAGAAACTTATGGGAGCGAGAAAAAGAAGACGATGATTTCCTAACAGTTAGAATAGGAGTTGGTTCATCAAGCCCTGATTTAGAAGTAAAAGCGCCAGAACAACATTTCTCATTAGAAGATGATGAACTAAATATAATTGTTCAGTCTATCGTTAATCAATCAAAAGTTATGGAAGGAGTTCCTATTAATCTATCTTTAACAGATAAAAATATCGTGGCAATGGTAGGACAAAAGCAAGTTAATAAAGCTTTTATAGATGGAATTATTCTTCAACTGGCAACATTTCACAGCTATGATGAATTAAAAATTGTTTTATTTACTAATGAGGAAAATATCAAAGATTGGGAATACATGAAAATCATGCCACATTGTTGGGATGACACTAAAAACATTCGTTTCTTTGCTTCAACTGCTGAAGACATGAAGCAAATTTCAGGATACCTTGAAAAAATATATAATGATCGTGTATATCCAGAGGGGAATCAAAAAGAAAGTAATTTAGATTATCGTAGTTTTAAACCATATTATTTAATTATTACAGATAATTTAAAAGTTGCGAGAAATATTGAAATCATTAAAAAAATATTGGTATCAAAAACAAATCGTGGATTTAGTTTAATTATAAAAAATGAAAGATTAGCTAATTTACCTGGAGAATGTCCAGTATTCTTAAATATTGATCCTAATGGCTCAGGTTTATTTGAAAATGAACTAGTTTCAACAAAACAAAAAAGTTTTACTGCAGATATAGATTATAATCTAGATTTAATGAATGTAGCTAAAACACTTGCTAATGTACCGCTAGAAACCACTGCGGCTGGTGGAAGTTTACCAGATTCGGTAAGTTTCTTACAAATGTATAATATTGGAAAAATAGAGCAATTAAATACTCAAAATAGATGGAAAACTAATAATCCAACTAACTCATTAAATGTTCCAGTAGGAATAGATGAAAATGGTGAAGTATTTAATTTAGATTTACATGAAAAAGCGCACGGTCCACATGGTCTAATTGCTGGAATGACTGGTTCAGGTAAAAGCGAATTTATAATTACTTATATATTATCACTAGCTGTTAACTATCATCCTAATGAAGTTTCCTTTATCTTAATTGACTACAAGGGTGGGGGTCTAGCAGGAGCTTTTGAAAATAGAGAAACAGGAATAAAGTTGCCACATCTTGCTGGTACAATAA
This sequence comes from Bacilli bacterium, assembly GCA_045650425.1. Classification (GTDB taxonomy): domain Bacteria; phylum Bacillota_I; class Bacilli_A; order RF39; family UBA660; genus RGIG1752. Next base: position 23,660 of record JAZRRD010000083.1, read on the forward strand.
CCAATTTGGATACCATGGAAATGAAGAGATCATTAGCTTCAATCCAAAGTGAATTAAGAAGAAGACAACATATGTTTAATGAGGCAAGAGATTCATTAAATGAAAGTACTATTGATATATATAAATATCAAAGATTATATAGAGATGGTTTAGTTAAAACCCCAATATCACACTTATTTATCATATCAGATGAGTTTGCAGAACTAAAAGCTCAACAACCAGAGTTTATGGCTCAACTAATTCAAACGGCTCGTATTGGACGTAGTTTAGGTGTACATTTGATTTTGGCGACTCAAAAACCTGCTGGAGTTGTAGATGACCAAATCTGGAGTAACAGTAAATTCAGAGTGTGTTTAAAAGTTCAAGATAAATCAGATAGTATGGATATGATTAAATGTGCAGATGCTGCGATGCTTAAAAATGTCGGTCGTTTCTATTTACAGGTTGGTTATAATGAATTTTTTGGGCTTGGACAATCTGCATGGTGTGGGGCTCAATATTATCCGACTGATAAAGTAAAAAAGAATGTTGATAATTCTATAGGATTTATTAATACAATTGGACAAGTCATAAGAAATATAGATGATACAAAGAAAAATGTGTCATTGGTTTCAAAGGGCGAAGAATTACCAAACATATTAAAATATTTAGTTAACATTGCTAAAGAAGATAATATAAGTGTTAGCCAACTATGGTTAGAAAAAATTCCGGAATTCATATATGTAGAAAATTTGAAACAAAAATATCGTTTTGCTTCAAAACAATTTGTATTGAATCCAATTATCGGAGAATTTGACGATCCAGAAAATCAACGTCAAGGGCTACTTACTATTCCTTTAAGTCAAGATGGCAACACTATTATTTATGGTGTAGCAGGAAGCGGAAAAGAATTGTTATTAACGACTATAATTTATTCTTTGATAACAGATCACTCACCTGATGAAGTGAATTTCTATATCATGGATTTTGGCGCTGAAACCCTTAAAAACTTTAGAAAAGCACCGCAAGTCGGGGATGTATTATTTGCAACTGAGGATGAAAAAATAATTAACTTATTAAAAATGTTGCAAGAAAAAATAGAGGAAAGAAAAGCGTTATTTATTGATTACAACGGAGATTATAATTTCTATTGTCAAAATAGTGGAAAAACATTACCTGCAATAGTAATCATAATTAATAATTATGAAGTTTTCTCTGAAGCTTATTATGAATACGAAGATTTAATTCAACAAATATCTCGTGATGGATTAAAATATGGAATTATTTTCATCTTTACAACTAATGGTACTAATTCAGTTAAATACCGTTTGCGTCAAAATTTTAAAACTGAATTGGTTTTACAAATGAATGACGAAGGTGACTATATAACAATTTACGGAAACACAGGAAAAGTTTATCCATCTAATATAAAAGGGCGAGGAATAGTAAAACTAGAAAGTGTTTATGAATTTCAAACAGCATATGCTTATAAAGAAACAGAAATGGTTGAATATATAAAATTAGTATGCGATAAACTTCGCGAAAAATATCCTAATAAAGCACCTCAAGTTCCAGTATTGCCACAAAGAGTAACATTAGATTTTGTTTCAGGCTTATTAACTGGATTAGGAAGTATACCTATTGGTGTAAAAAAATCTACTTTAGCTATTGATACAATAGACTTAGCCACAAGATATACAACTATTATTACAGGAAATGATTTAGAAATATATAATTCTTTTATCGGGGCTATTCTTAGTCAAGTTGCTACTTTAAAACAATCAAGAAATATTGTTTTTGATACTTTGGAAATGGTTCCAAAAAATGTTCATAATTTAACAGAGTATAAAACAAACTCTTTCGAAGAATTAACATGTGAAATATGTGAATATGTTGATGAATGTTATCAAATATATATAAATAACAACTATAGTAGAACGGCTTTAAATGATAAAGAAAAATACACAGTATTTATAATTGGTATAGATGAATTTTTAAAACGTTTAGAGCCAGAAATTAAAACAAAATTTGTTAAAGCTTTAGAAAAAGGAAAAGATCTAAATGTTGTACAATTTGTAATTGTAGATTCAAGTAGTAATCTTAAAAAACAAGAATATGAGTCATGGTATAAGACTGTTATTACACCAAATCGTGGTTTATGGTTAGGTAATGGTATTGCTGATCAATTCCAATTAAAACTTGCTAAAACTCCTAGAGAATTAAGAGAATTAATAGATGATGGTTTTGGATATAATGTAAAAAATGGGCTTGCTACATTAGTTAAACTTGTAGAAGTAGATAAGGAGTAAGTTATGAATAAGTTATTAGTTAAAATAAAATATCCCCTTATTTCTCAAGAATATGAAATATTTATTCCAATAAATAAAACAATTGGTAAAATTACTGAATTAATTCAAAAAGCTATAATTGAATTTAATGTTGAGGAAATACCAATGAAAAAAAATGCCATTTTAGTAAAATCAGATACTAACGAAATACTCAATTTTCATAAGTTAGTCTATGAAACTAACATAAAAAATGGTGATGTTTTAGTTATATTGTAAACGTTTTACGTAAAGTAAGACGTTTTCTTTTGATGGATAATATATTTAATGGTATACTTAAAATAAAGAAATTAAGTAAAATAGGGAGGTGAAACAATGAGTATTTTTGGTGCTAATACAGGAGATTTATCACATGCTGGAAAAACTATTACAACTTTAGGAGAAGAATATAAATCTAATATTACAAATATTTTTAATGAAATTGATAATTTAAGTGGAAAATGGTCTGGTGGTGCTTCTGAAACTTATATTAATACATTTAATAGTTATAAAATGGATTTAAATAATTTAGGAGTAACAATCGAAAAAATGGGGCAAGCATTAACAAGTGCTGCAGTTGCTTTTGACCAAAATGAAAGTGATTTAAGTTCACAAGCAGGACAATTATAATAAAGGAGGGAATTATATGCAAAACAATACATTTAAAATGACATATCAAGAAGTTGAAAATACAGTTGCTCAACTTACAAGATATGCCGATGCTATTAGAGAAGAATTAGATAGAGTTACAATTGCTTCATCAAATATAACTGCTGATGAATGGAGAGGTAAAGCTGCTGAATCTTATAAAAATACGTTTGACACATTAAGACCAAAATTTGATATGTTTTATAATCAAATAATGGAATGTGTTAATTATTTAAATACAGCAATGGGTAAAAATCAAGAAACAGATGCTCAAGTGTCTGGTACATTTGCAGAATAAAAACATCATTAAACATGATGTTTTTTTATTTAACCAATTCTTTATAAATTTTAACAAGTCTTTTAATAATTTCTTTACTATCTATCGTAAAATCATTCGTTGCAATTAATGTTGCCAAGCCGTTTGAGTATGTCCATAAATGCATAAAAACTGATTTTGCTTCATCAAAAGAATATCCATGCTTATTTACTAAATTAATTATCGTAGATTGATTCCACTTTTCATTTAACACGTCGTCGATACTCTTCCAATTTAAATTATTAGATAAGAATAAGCAAGTAAATAAATTTTTGTTTTCTTTAGCAAATTCTACATACGCTACACACAAAGTTACTAAAGCATTTTTATTGTCTATACGTTTGTTGATAAATTCATCATATATTTTATAAATGGCATCATACAACTCTGTTTTAATTTCATCCATGCCTGAATATATTCTATATAAAGGTTTTGTTGACATTCCTAACTCTTTTGCTAGACTTCTGGCGTTAAGAGAATCCCAACCATACTTTTTAACCATTAATATTGCAGTGTTAATAATAATTTTTTTATCTACAATCGCAGTCGTTGTCACGGTAAACCTCCTTTGGTAACTTATGTTACTTATATTCTAACATTAATTAATTTTGATGTCAAAAATTACTTTTCGTCATAATCTTCCAAAAAATGATACTTTTTATCATCTTTATAATAACCAATAATAGTATTTAAATTAACATTTTCGGTACTTTTAAAAATATTTTGATCTATATATTTACTACGTGTTCTCAAATCTTTTATTAAATTTTTAACTTCTTGTCTTTTTCCTTCAAAAGCATTTTTTTCAGTAAACTTACAAGCGCAGTTAATAAATTCTAAGTTGTTATAGTTAGCCCAAGCTATAATATCCTTTTCTTTAATAAGATATAAAGGCCTTATTAGTTCCATTCCTTCAAAGTTATCGCTATGAAGTTTTGGCATCATTGTTTTAAATTCCGCACTATAAAAAATAGATAGAAGTGTTGTTTCTATAACATCATCAAAGTGATGCCCCAAAGCAATTTTATTGCAGCCAAGTTCTTTGGCAAAATTATAGAGATAGCCTCTTCTCATTCTTGCGCACATGTAACAAGGTTTTTCGTTATTTAAAAAACTAGAAACTTCAAAAATGTCAGTTTTAAATATTTTGATTGGAATGTTTAGTATTTCTGCATTATGAATAATATTATTTAAATGTTCTTCCTTGTAACCCGGATTCATTACAATAAATTCTAACTCAAACTTCATTTTACCGTGCCTTAAAATTTCTTGCATACATTTTGCTAGTAAAAAAGAATCTTTTCCGCCTGAAATACATACTGCTATTCTATCGTTTTCTGAAATTAATTTATAATCCTTAATTGCTTTAATGAAAGGACTCCATATTTCTTTTCTATATTTTTTTATTATACTTTTTTCAATATCTTTTAAATTCATGATTTCACCTCATTAAAAAAGCTCTATAAAGAGCTTTAGTTATGGCATAACTATAAAACCACTTACAACCTTACGACCATTTTTAATTGGCTGGCCTGCAACATTTAATGGGTTATTAACAAGTTGATTATTAATAACTAATTGTGCAGAACTACCACCATCAAGATTAGCAGCATTGTAAGCGCCATATTTAGCTAATGTTTCTGCTAAGTCAATTAGTTTAGGACCATTAGCATGAACGCCCTCTGTCACTAAAAATAATACCACACCATCTTTTCTTTGTCCAATAGCAACTCTTGCAGCTCTATTATAACCACCTGCTGCATCTTCAAACTTAATTTGTTCTCCATTAACAATTAAGAAAGGACCAAACTCTAAAGCATCCCGCATGCCCATAGCGATTGCTTCTTCGCCAGTAGCAGCAGTAAGTAATAATTTATTGTCTTTGGTAAACCCAATTAAGTTAGCTTTATCATTATCATCAGACCAGATAATTTCTCCGTCTTTTATTAAATAACCTTGTGGTATGTCACTTCCCCAACCATCAGGGTCTTTAAATGCACCACCATTTATACAAACTAATCCGCCCAAACGTTTGCATGTATCTTTAACTCTTTCCGCTCCTTTTTTGTTATTGTTAAATGACGGAGAGGTAGAAAGTCTAACTTTACTTGGATCATATATAGCTACTAAAAAAGCCTTGTATCCACCAACTTCTAGTTCTATTAATTTATAATCATCGTTGCCCTCATCTCTTGTAAGTATGATTTCATCATATTCATTATCATATGACTCTTTAGGGCTTGTATCGATAACGATTTTATCTAAATCAACATCTTCATCAAAAGGAATATACGAATCTTTTTGCAAAACTTTATTTACCATATTTTTGCTATAAAATGTATAAGCAATATACTGATGAGTTTTAGTTACCATCGCGGTTGAAATAATTGTGTTTTTTATATATTCAACTGGTCCATATACTAAGAAAAAACATATTGCTACTAAAACATCTAAGACTATTATCACTTTAGTTAATTTTTTCATATTATTTTTCCTCCATCAAATATGGTGTATTAATGCTACCATTACCGCTTTTTAAAACTTCTTTACTTATTGTAATAACAGGTTTAATAGATTTAGCTAAAGTACTTTTACAATTGCTAACTCCATCACTATAAACAAACATATTTGTCTCATCAACATTGTTTATCAAATAATACTGATTTTCGCTTTTGCCAAACTTTGGATCTTTAAGATTTGGAATGCCAACTTTTCCATTGAAGATATCACCATATTGGTTATCAACAATAATATCTTTATAACTTAAACTATTATAATAATCATTATTTAAGTAATAAGCAAGTGAGCCATTTAATGAGGAATCGTACATAGTTGTATTACCAAACGACATTAATTTATCTAGTTCATTATCCAAGCTTAAAGTAATATTTGTTTCATCACTTTTAATTATTCTCCACATATCATTATCTAATTTAACATAACTACCAATTGCATAATCTTTAGTAGCATCAATTCGATAAGGATCATCTTTAGTACCAGTACCTGAAATTAACTCAACATCCATATCTAATGTTATAATCGGTAGAACTCCATAATAATTGTCTACAAAAGATGTTGAAATATTATAACCATTGGTATGCCATGCCATTGTATCGTTTCTATCGCTTAACCATATATATTCATTACTATCATTTATATAAGTTTCATCGTTAATTGTATTTAAATATGTATTTATATCTAATGTTTTAACATACACATTATCTATATCTGTTTCACATTCTTTTCCATTTATTTCATTAACTACGTCTAAACAAACACTTGATGTAGTTAATAAATCTTTATTTAAATACTTTATAAATTCTTCATTCAAATATTTATGTAATTCAGATTTATCGTAATCAATTAAGTCATTATTCCATGGTAGATAGTTAAGTGGTTCATCTAATATAAGTTCTACTGTAGAACCATAATTTATCTTTAAGATTCTGAAATTTAAGCCAGAAAATGTAATATAGTTATTATCAACATTTCCCTTATATATATAACTTCCTCCTATATGGTACAACCCATTTCCTGAAGTAACTATTGCACTACTTTTAGGAATAGAAATTGATAAAAGGCCTCCGTTTAGCTCTGTTTTCTTAGGATTAAATATTTTATAATATTTTATTAAACGATATCCATAGAAAGCGCAACATCCTATTATAAATACAACACTTATAATGTTAAAAATATTTTCTATTAATCTTTTTTTTCTTCTTGACATAACTCTAACTCCTTAACTCTTATTTTAATAATTCTTTAAGCTTATTTACTGTAGTTGAACTAAATATTGTTTTTCTTGGTATTTTAAATTTATTTGTTTTTCCCGGTGTAGAAAAACCATTAGTGTTATATTGACCAATGAAAGCCATGTTAAATCCAGCTTCTTTTAATAAACCAATTGCTCGATCATTAAAGTCAAAAAATGGATAAGCAAAATATTTACTTCCGCCAACTTTTTCTTGGCTTGTTTTTAAATCATTTAAAACATATTCTCTATCTTTACAAAGAATACCTCCGCCTTGAAGCCCCATACCTTTACATTCATATTGATTATGCATTAAATCTGTATGGCTTTCTAAAGCTAAATACGGAGAATTAAATCTTTCTAAATTCTCAATCCATCCAGTAATAACAAATAATGTAGCATATTGTTCATATTGTTCTAATAAATCAATTGCTTTGGTATTAAATATTGTTGCATCGTCAATTGTGATTACTAAACTATTATATGGAAGATTAATTTTTTTATCTAAAAACATTTCTAGTTCTGGTAACTGTAAGGTTAAATAATCGTTTTCTTTAATATATTTTAAGTGACTTTCAAATTGCTCTAAAGATTGGCAAATACTTTGGTTACATTTATCTGTCTCAGGATCATATAAAAAATGATAAGTTAAAGTGATTATTTTATCTTTTTTCTTTTCGGTTGAATTTATATTTTCTTTTATTTCTAAAACATTTTCTTTATCTACATAATAAAGTTTATCATTAAATTCTACACCATATTTATCTTCATCTTTGATTATAATAGGTAAATTATATTCTTCGTTATAGGTTATAAAATTTCCTTTTTCATCAGTAAAAGTTGTAGGACTCTTTGTTATAATGTTTTCGTTAAATGGGATATACTCCTTATAGCGTTTATTTGTTTTGGTAATCTCTTTTATTCCTTCAATTGCATCATATGAAATATAATAATCAGTATTTGCAATCTTAAAATATTTAGTATTTAGATCTATATCTTCTTTTGCTAATTCTAGTTCATTATTTTTTCCGATAACTCCAACTTCAATATAATCATTATTAACTTGTTTATAAATTTTAGTATCTTTAGTAACTGTAACAAATTTACTAAATTTTTTTGCAATTTCTTTAATCTTGTTCTCAGATTGTATAAATTCTTTTTCATTTTTATAATAAAGACATCCTAATCCCAACCCTAAAACGATAAAAAAAATTAAAAATCCCAGTACAATTTTTCTCATCACACGAACCCTACTTTCTAAAAAATTATATCATGACATCAGGATTGAGTAAATCAAAAAAAGCACCTTTAAGTGCTAAAAAGTTTTATCGGAATAGGAGTGACTATAATTAATTTTTTCATCAAATTCTACATAATTTAAATAAATCATTCTAATCATATACCACTTACCAGTTTTAGGGTCGCTAATAATTAGATGATCTCTTCCTGCTTCTTCAACTATTCCATCATAAATTTTATCTTTCCAAGCAATTGAATCTGGATAAGATACATAAGCTTTAATTTTTTTTCCCTTATTAAGTCTTAAAATATTTTCAATGTAACTTTGCTCCATTGGCATAGTATCCATAAAACTTACATTTCCTGGTGGTGTAATCGGTTCTTCCTGAGTTGGAAATGTAGGATTTTGGTAAAAACTTCCATTCATAATAAATCACCTTTCCATTAAAATATATGCGTAAATAAATTTGATTATTATAAAAATTTTAGGTATAATTATAAAAGAATAAAAGGAGTTATAAAATGAGTAATAAAAAAGAAATTTTAAAAGAATGTTCATTTATATTAGGAGTTTTCTTATTAGCATTAAATTATAATCTATTTTTCCTTCCTAATAACTTAGTTATCGGAGGAACAACGGGATTATCAATAATTTTTAAAAGTTATGTAAATCCTAAAATGTTTATTTATATTACCTCATTTATTTTATTAATTATTAGTTTTATATTTTTAGGAAAAGATGTAACTAAAAACACTATTTTAGGTTCACTTTTGTATCCACTATTTGTTAGTTTATCAGAACCATTGGCGTATCTTATCTTACCATCGCTAACATTTGATGAATTTTTAGTAACAGTTATATTAGCCTCATTATTGTATGGCGTTTCTAACGGAATTATTTTTAGGACAGGATATACTACGGGTGGATTTGATGTTATTGCAAATATAATTACCAAATATTTAAAAATTCCGCAAGGGAAAGCATTATTTTATGCAAACTTTATTGTAATAGGAGTCGGAGGATTTACTTTTGGATTTAGTGGGGTCATATATGCTTTAATTGTTCTTTATTTTGGTTCAATGCTTACCAATAAAATGGTAATTGGTATCTCAGAAAGTAAAATATTCTTTATCTATACAAGAAAGACAGAAGAAGTTAAAGATATGATCATAAAAAAAATGCAGACGGGTTATACTGTTTTGCCTACAGTAGGAGGATATTCTCATAGTAAAAGTGAAATGGTAATGTGTGTCTTACCAACAAAAGATTATTATTTATTAAAAGAAGAAGTTTTAAATATTGATCCAAATGCATTTATAGTCGTTAATGATTGCTATGATGTAAATGGTGGTGTAAAAAAAGAAAGCTTAAAATTTTTATAACAAAAGAATTTATTAGAATTATGGGTGGTAAAAATGAAATTTATTTCAGTAAAAAATTGTTACAAAGTATATAAAAATGGAGTTACTGCTGTGGCTGATCTATCCGTAGAAATTGGTAAAGGTGAATTTGTATTCGTCATCGGTGCAAGTGGTAGTGGGAAATCAACATTTATAAAAATGCTTTATCGTGAAGAAAAACCAACAAAAGGCATAGTTTCAGTTGGTGGAGTAAATGTAGCAAAATTACGTAATGGAAAAGTATATAAACTAAGAAGAAAAATAGGAATTGTTTTTCAAGATTTTAAATTATTGCCAAAATTGACAGTATATGAAAATGTAGCGTTTGCTCTAGAATCTATGGGAATAAAAGAAAGTAATATTAGACCAAAAGTAATTACGGCTTTAGAGCATGTAGGTCTAAAAGATAAAATACGCTCATTTCCAAATCAACTTTCTGGTGGCGAGCAGCAAAGGGTTTGTATAGCTAGAGCTATAGTTAACGAACCTAAATTGCTTATATGTGATGAACCAACAGGGAACTTAGATCCAGAAACATCTAAAGAAATAATGAGAGTTCTTGATGATATTAATAAAGAACTTGGAACAACTATAATTATGGCTACTCACAGTAAAGAAATTGTAAATCGTATGAAAAAAAGAGTTCTTTTACTTGAACAGGGTGTATTAACTGGAGATTATCAGAAAGGAAGTTATAAGGCTCATGAAAGCAATTAGAATATTTATAAGAAGTATAAGAGATTCTTTTAAAAGTGTATTTAGAAATTTTAGTTTAAGTGTTGCTTCTATTGCTTGTACAACAATTACTTTGATATTAGTCGCCGTGGCCTTAATTCTTTCTTACAATGTGAATAAAAATACTGCTAAGTTAGAAGATGAATTAACAATAGTTGTATATTTAGAAAGAGCGACTACAAGTGAAAGAGCTTTAGAAATAGAAGAAGAAATAAGTAGTATTCCAAATATAAAAACAGTTTCATACAAAAGTAAAGAAACTTGGAAATTAGAAATGGAAGAAACTTCAAAAACTTTAGAAACGACATTAAACTATTTAGATGAAAATCCTTTATTAGATTCTTATGTTGTAACGGTAAACAATGTTACCGAATTAAAAGAAACCAGCGAATTAATAAAAAATATACAAGATGTTAAAACGGCCGAATACGGTGAAGGTATGGCAGAAAAAGTTATTTCTATCTTTGATATGATTGAAAAAATAACATATGGAATAGTAATTGGACTTGTTTTAGTAACAGCATTTTTAATAAGTAATACTATAAAATTAACAATATTTTCCCGAAAAAGTGAAATAGAAATAATGAGATTGGTAGGAACAAGTAATATGGCAATCAAATTACCTTTTCTGTTTGAGGGATTAATAATTGGTATAGTTGGTTCAATGATTCCAATAATTTTAAGTATATATGGTTATATAATTTTATTTGAAAAGACAAATGGTTATATATTTTCAGAAATGATAACTTTAGTAGAGCCATTTAATTTTATTGTTTGGATATCACTGATATTATTAGTAATTGGAGCTTTTGTTGGAATGTTTGCAAGTTTTAGAGCAGTTAGAAAGTATTTAAAAATATGATGAAAAAAACATATAAAATATTTTTAATTATTCTATTAATAGTTCCATATTTTCTTGCTCCAATTAATGTTTCAGCTAAAGAAGCAGAAACACTTAGAGAATTGCGTGAACAATTAAAAAAATTACAAAACGAAAAAGTTAGTACAGATAATTCTAAAAAACAAACACAAGCTCAAATTCAAGCAAATAGAAATTCGGTATATAAAGCAAATCAAGAAATAGAACAAGCAGAGATTGATTATAAAGAGGCAGAAGACGAAATAGAAGCTTCGAACAAAGAAATAGCTGCAACAACTGCTGAAACTGAGGAATTGCTTAAATATACTCAAATTATGCAAGGTAATAGTGCCTATATAGAATATATTTCTGGGGCTAGTAATTTAACAGAAATGGTAATGAGAATGGCAGCAGTTGAACAAATTGCTGACTATAACCGAGAAAAATTAGAGGAATTAGAATCATTAATTGATTACAATGAACAATTAAAAATTGATTTAAAACAAAAAGAAAAAGATTTAAAAGTTAAAATTGTTAAATATGAACAAAGTATTGAAACTTTAGGGGTGGATTTAACAAAGTTGACTGAATTTGCTGATGATATTAATGATCAAATTAAAAATCAAAAAAATTTAATTCAATCATATGTAGATATGGGTTGTAAAGAGGATCAACTATTATCAGAATGTGTTGCAATAAGTAACAACTCCGGATGGAAAAAACCTTTAAATAGTGGAATTATTACATCCAATTGGGGATATAGAATTAGTCCAATTAATGGAGTGCGTAAATTCCACCATGGAGTAGATATTGGCGGTAATGGTGAAGGAACAAATGTTTATGCTGCTGCTAGTGGGACAGTTGCGGCTATTACCAAAAAATCTAGTTGTGGAGGAAATATAGTTTATATTCATTCTTATGTAAATGGAAAACCTTATACACATTACTATGCGCATCTATTGAGTTATAACGTTAAAGTAGGACAAAAAGTAACAAATGCTACCGTAATAGGCAAGGTTGGTGGAGGAAGACAAACTAAAGCATGGGATAGATGCTCAACCGGAGCCCATCTTCATTTTGGAATATCAAATGGATTTTATTTAGGCGGGGGAGCAGGAAGTTATTATTCTTATAATACTTTTGTAGCTAAAAGTATAAAACCACCAGGAATGCCAAATAAAGGCTCAAGATTTTATAATAGATAAACATCTCAAAATTGAGGTGTTTTTTATTGATATAGTTTAAAATTTTGGTAAAATAAATATCACTTATTGGAAATGAGGTGTATTTATGGCTAAAACTAAAACAAGAAAAAAAGTAAAAAGTATTAATAAAATATGGGATAAAAGAAAAAAAGAATTAAAAATTAAAGATTTTACTAATCTTGATTTAGAAGGTTTAGATTTATCAGTGATCCCAGCTCCCAGTTGGAATGGTTGTATATTTAAAAATACCAGTGTAAAAAATACCGGAATAAAACTTATGTTATTAAGTCTTACATCAAATGATTATTTTTCTTATGTTGCCATCAATGGTGGAAAGTATGAAGAAACAATAATATGTGACTGTGATTTTAGTGAAAATAATTTGGCGCAATATAATGATGATGTTAGATTTACATATTTCAGAAACTGTAATTTTAGAAATACAAATCTTAATCAATTTATTCAAGGAGAGAGTAACTTGTTAGATGAAGGTTGTGTTTTTTATAAAACTGTATTTTATTATCCGGTCATAGATGTGCTAACTATAGAAAAAAATCAACAATTACAATTAGAAAAACGGCATATTATTTGGGCTATTCAAAGTATAGTAAACGACCAGAGCATCAATACTCCATATACTATTTTACGGACAAAAATTGAAAGTTTATCAACTCATGATATAGAAAAAAGAGTTTTGGAAGGCGAAAAATATCTACATATTGATAGAACTGGAGAATTACAGCAGTTATATAATAATTTAGATATGAATTTGATTCAAAAATTATATTTTTTTAATGGATATGTTGTTGATAAAAAATTATGTGAGGTAAATTTGAAGGGGTTTAGTAGTAATCTGCTTAATGCTTTTTCGTTTATTAATTGTGATTTTAGAGGCGCGAGTTTAACTAATTCTTATGAAGAACTATTATCGTTACATGTTCAAACTTTTCCAAAATCCACAAACAATATATATGAGGGTCTTGTTTTACCTAATGTAAATTATAGTAGTTGGAAAGAAACACCCAAAGGCCATAGTAATAAGATCTCAGAAAGTCCATATACTTTTAGAACTAATCTTTATCTAGAACTAGGTAGAACGTGTAATGCAAAATGTACATTCTGCCGGAATTCTTCATTTGATGCTTGTAATTATAATATAAATAATATAAGTTCTACACTTAATGCTTGTTACTATTACTTAGATAATATAGTAATTGGAGGTGGGGAGCCAACCTTAAGAAAAAACGATATTAGAAAATTGATTGATGAAATTTACCATTATGGAAGGGGTTATAATCCTAATTGGACTATTTTTACTAATGGAAGTGATTTAGACTTTAACGGGTTAAATAGAAATATTTACTTTAACATTAGCAGACATGCAGTTAAAGATTCAGATAATGCAAAAATATTTGGTATCAGCGAAAACAACATTGCTTCAACCACGGATCTTATGCGTTTTGTAGATCAGAAAGATCCGGAACACGTAACTTTGTGTGCAACATGTTTTAAGGGAGGACTAGATTCTTACGAAAAGATAATTGAATATATTAGTTTTTGTAGAAATATTGGTGTTCAAAATGTATTAATATCAGACTTGCATAAAGATTCTTCTTTGGGAGAAAATGAACAATTTAATTGTAATTTGAACATAGATCCTATGTTATTTTTAAAAGTAATTAATTATTTAGAAAATATCGGTTTTTCTAAAAATTATCCTATATATTCAACCGGAGGATATGTATCTATGGTATTAAAACAGCAAAATTTTACCGTGGCTTTTAAAAGTTATATTACTAAACAGGAATTGGAAGAGAAATGGTTTAATGCAGTAAAAAGAACATTTGATTTATCAATAGACCCAGAAGGTAATTTATATGAAAATTGGCATCAATCTTCTGGTATAGTTCGTAGTTTACGAAAAAAAGATTAAGTTATATAGCTTAGTTTACTAAATAAAAAGATTTTGTTATAATTATCAAGGTGATTTTATGACTTTCACGACACAAATTAAAGATGAAGTGACTAAACTTGATTTAAATTATCTTGAATCATTTAACGAACTTGCTGCAATAGTTAGATATGACGGAGTTTTATTAAACAATAAAATTACTATTACCTCAGAAAATGCATCGGTAGCAAGAAGAATATACAAAAGCTTAAAAGAAATATTTAAAGTAAGTGCTAAAATAATTATTCGTAATCAAAAAAGATTTAGAATTAAAACACTTTATATATTAGAAATAAATGAAAAGTTAGACATAATTAAAGAATCTTTATTTTTAACTGAGAATTACTTACTAAAATTAGAAAGCGATGAAGAAAAATTGGCTTTTTTTAGAGGAGTGTTTTTAGCTTGTGGAAGTATAAGTAGCCCTAAATCTTCGGGATATCACTTTGAATTAGTATTTAAAAATGCTTTAGAAGCAGAATACATGTTAAAACTATTAAAATCTTTTAATTTAACACCAAAGAAGATAAAAAGAAATAATACGTTCATGATTTATATCAAACAAGCTGAGGAAATAAGCGATATATTAAAAATGTTTAAAGCAACTAATTGTCTATTTGAGTTTGAAGATGTCAGAATTTATAGAGATCATAAAAACATGGTAAACAGATTGAATAATTGCGAGATAGCTAATCAAGAGAAATCTTATTCTGCAGCGATGAAACAATTAGAATTAATTAAGTACATTAAAGAAAATAATCTGATAGATTTATTAGATGAAAAATCTCAACTAATTGTTACTTATCGCGAAAAATATCCAGATGTATCTTTTCAAGAGTTAGCGGATATAATTTCTTTAGAAACCGATTATAAAATTGGTAAATCGGGTATAAATCATCATTTTATTAAATTAAAATCATTGGTAGAGAAACATAGTTCAACTAAATAAATCTTAAAGGGGGGGGAAAAGGATAATATGACTATGTATGAAGAAATATATAATTGTTCTTTTGACGAAGCTTCAAAGAAATTGGCGGATTTTTGGATGCAATATCGCCCATATTATCCAGATTATAAAAGAAAATTTTTAGATAAAGCTATTTTTCATAAATTTACCTATTTTGAAAATATCCCAGATGTATTACTAGAAATTTACATTTATTTAGGTGTTTTAAAACCAGAGTTAAACCATTATAATAAGTTTATAGATTTTTATGAACATTTTTTTGAAAATTCTTATGATAAAGCAATCGTAGAGGTAGGTACTGGAAGCTTACCAATTTTATCTATAAGTATAAATAAAATGATAACTTTTTATCATGGGAATGGTCATATTATTGGTTATGATCCGGAATTAGCGATGGAGGTTCCAACTATTGAATTAAAAAAAGAAAAATTTACACTCTCTACAAATATTTCTGGTGTAGATTTACTTATGGGATTTTTTCCATGTGAAGCTACCGAGATTATGTTAGAAAAGGCCTTAAAAGAAGAAAAAGAACTTTGTTTACAGCTATGTGGATGCGTTCCGGAATATTATGATGATGAAATTACTTCTCAAGAATGGTTAAATATTTTAAATAGAAAGATTATCAACAATATATCAAATGCTTTTACTTATGAACTGGTAGACATTGGAGTAAGACCAGAGCCAGTAATTGCCTTAAAAAGAAAATAAAAATATGGTTTAAATAATCTTATCGATTAAACCATATTTTTTTGCTTCTTCAGGCTCCATATAATAGTCTCTTTCGGTATCCATTTCTATTTTATTTAATGGCTGATTAGTGTTTTTAGCTAAAAGTTTATTAAGTTTTTCTTTGATTTTAATAATTCTTTCGGCGGCAATTTTAATATCACTAGCTTGTCCTTGGGCTCCACCAAGGGGTTGATGAATCATAATTTCTGTATTTGGCAAAGAGTATCTTTTACCTTGAGCTCCACTAGATAATAAAAATGCTGCCATGCTGGCTGCTAAACCGATACAAATTGTTTTAACATCACTTTTAATAAAATTCATTGTATCATATATTGCCATCCCGCTAGTTACAGAACCACCAGGACTATTAATATATAAAGAAATATCTTTATTGTTTAAACTATCTAAGTAAAGCAATTGACTTATTATGATATTAGCCTTATTATCATCTATTTCTCCGGAACAAAAAACAATTCTATCTTTAAGTAATCTCGAATAAAGGTCATAAGCATATTCTTTATTACTTGTTTTTTCAATAATAGTTGGGATTATATTCATTTTTTTCACCTATAATTATAATATAAATAATTTTTATTTTTTATTCAAAAATAGTGTAATAAAAATTAATTTATGTTATACTCATTTATAGAATAAGGGAGTCTTGATTATGGATACAGTAAAAGTTCACATAGAGGGTCTAGGAGAATATGTGTATGAAAAAAATACACTACTTTATGAAATTAGCAAAGAATTAAAACAAAAAAATATTGTTGGTGCTAAAATGAATAATTCATTAGTATCATTATCCTCTACAGTAAAACAAGATTGTCAAATTAAATTTATAGATTTTTGCGATTTAGCTGGTTATAAAATTTATCAAGCTGGTTTAAAGTTTATATTCGAAGTGGCTTTAAAAGAAACTTATCCAGGCTTTGAAGTTGAGTATGAGCACAGTGTTCCTAAAGGTATTCTAGCAGAAATTAAAGGAAATAGATCTCTAACTGGCGAAGACATAGCTAAAATTAAAGGCGTAATGTCTAAGATAATAGATGAAGATATTAGATTTGAAAAGTACACAGTTGAAAAAAAAGATATAATTGAATATTTTTCATCTAATAATGAGCTAGAGAAAGCATTGAATATCCAAAATTTAAATGAAGATGTTGTAAGAATATACAAATTAAAAAGCTTTTTAAATTATTATTATACAGAAATGCCTTATAGTACTAAGTCAATAGATAAATTTGATATAATATATTTAGGTAAAAATAAAATTGTGTTTATTTTTCCGAGTTCAAGAACTAATGGTCAAGTACCAGAATATGTACATTATGGAAATATAATAGATAATTTTTTGGAGGGCAAAGAATGGCTTAACAAAATGAAAGTTCCTTACCTGGCAGATTTAAATAAATTAGTAAGCGATTGTAAAATTAGTAATTTAATAGAAGCGAATGAGCTATTATACGAAAAGAAAATATCATCTATCGCAGATGAAATAGCTAATCATCCAGAAAAAAAGGTAATCTTAATAGCAGGGCCATCTTCATCAGGAAAAACTACAACTACTAAAAGATTATCATCTTATTTAAAGGTAAATGGTCTAAATCCGATAGCAATTTCAATTGACGATTATTTTGTAAATAAAGTTGATACGCCAAAAGATGAAACAGGCAATTATGATTTTGAATGTTTGTTGGCGGTTGATATTAAAAAATTTAATCAAGATTTAACAGATTTATTAAATGGGAAAGAAATAAATCTGCCTATATATGACTTTTTAAGTGGAAAAAGAAAATATGCGAATAAATACTGCAAATTAGATGAAAATAGTATTATAATTATTGAAGGGCTACATGCATTAAATGATGACTTAACGCCTACAATAAGTAACGATTATAAATATAAGATTTACTTAAGTCCCTTCATTCCTCTTAATATAGATCGACATAATTATATTTCTACTGTTGATTTGAGGTTGTTAAGAAGAATAATTAGGGATAATAGATCCAGAGGACTAACAGTCGATGGAACAATTGAGCTATGGCAAAGAGTTAGAAATGGTGAAGAAAAATATATTTTTCCGTATATTCATCAAGCCGATGTAATTATAAACACAGCTTTTGCCTACGAATTAGGAGTTATGAAGGTCTTTGTAGAACCACTATTATATTCAGTTAGTCATACTAGCCCTTATTATGAAGAAGCTCGAAGATTATTGAAATTCTTAAATGTATTTTTGCCAATACCTGCTGAATATATTGGTGGAGAATCAATCTTAAGAGAATTTATTGGTTATGGATTATGGAAAGGAAGAAGTTAATATGATAAAGGTAGCAATAAATGGATTTGGAAGAATAGGACGTTTAGCATTTAGAGAAATCATTACTACTACAGATTTTGATATCGTAGCAATTAATGACTTAACAAGTGCTGAAGATTTAGCTTATTTATTAAAATATGATACAAATCATCGTTCATTTCATGAAGATGCAATTGGTTTTGAAGGTGATTCAATAGTAATAAACAATCAAAAGAAAATCAAAGTTTATTCAGAAAAAGATCCTGCGAACTTACCTTGGGCAGAGTTAGAAGTTGATTTAGTATTAGAATGCACAGGTTTATTTACAAGTGAAGAAAAAGCAAATGCTCATATTATAGCCGGAGCAAAAAAAGTGTTGATTTCTGCACCTGCTAAAGGCAATTTAAAAACTATTGTTTATGGTGTTAATGAAAATATATTGGATGGTACAGAAACAATTGTTTCTGCTGCTAGTTGTACTACAAATTGTTTAGCGCCAGTATTAAAAATAATCGAAAATAATATTGGTATTGAAAAAGGATTTATGACTACAGTGCATGCATACACAAATGATCAAGCAACTTTAGATATTGCGCATAAAAAAGGAATTTTTGCTAGACGTGGAAGAGCTTGTGCTCAAAACATAGTGCCGGCATCAACTGGAGCAGCATCCGCTATAGGTTTAGTTTTACCTAGTCTTCAAAATAAATTAGATGGTATAGCTTATCGTGTTCCAGTATCAGACGGTTCATTAATAGATGTAACAATTGAACCTAAGAGAAATACTTCTGTTGAAGAAGTAAATAAATTGTTTGAAAATAACCAAAATAATGTTTTGAGAATAACTTATGATCCAATCGTTTCAAGCGATGTTATAGGCAAAAAAATTGGAGCTTTAGTTGATGGGTTATCCACTAAAGTAATAGAAATAAATGGTCGTCAACTAATTAAGTTGGTTGCATGGTATGATAATGAAATTGGTTATACAACTCAAATGATGCGTACTGCAAGATCAATGTTTAAAAAATCAGCCTAAGGGTTGTTTTTTTTAGTTATATATATTAAAATACACAAAGCAAAACTGATGTGTGAAGGAGAAAATATGGAAACAATAAAAGAAAAACAACTTATGCAAGATATAGAAAACTCTTTGGCATATTTTTTAACTCTTTATAATATAACTGATAAAACTTTAGCTTTTGAATATCAAAATTCGATGATATTTTCAGAATATTCAGGGTATTACTTAAATACAAATGAGGCTTTAAATGAATTATTTAATTTAATGGATTTTGATAACAAGACAAGTGCGTTAACAGTTTTGGCTTCGGGAGATCACGCCTTAAATCTAGTATCTAAAGGGATAAATAAAGTTGCGACATTTGACACTAATAGAATTACAGAATATTCTGCTCTAGGTTTTAAATTTAGTGCATTTAAAAGCTTAGATTATGAAGAATTTGAGTGTTTGCTAAACAATAGGGTTGCAGATTCAAATAAAAAGAATTTACAAGATTATATTCTAAGAAATATGCCATATAAATATTATTCGTTTTGGGAAATTTTGACTCAAAAATATTTTGAAATTACCGGAGATTATTTCTGGATACCTGGACATGCTTTTGAAAATAGTGGGACTCAAAACAATCTGTATATGAAAAATAAAATGTGCTATGAACAAACAAAAAAGCAATTAAAAACAGCATCTGTGGAATTCAAATATGCTGATATCAAAACAATTCCTGAAAAATTTGGACATTATGACATCATAGAATTGTCAAATATATTGAATTATACAGGTAGTGTTTTTCCTGGTAGAGATAAATTAAAAAGAAAAATAGAATTGATAGAAAACATATATTTTAAAAATCTTAATCCTGGCGGAGAAATGCTTTTTGATTGTATTTTTCCCAAACATATAAATCCAGCAGGAGAATCTATTCATGAAGTAGTTGCTTACTTGTGCGCTTTAAAACGTTATAATCTAAAAACATATAAAATTAAAAATTCTAAAGCCTTCTCTTTAAAGAGAAATTTATATTAATAAAAACTTGTAAATAATACTAATTAAGTTATAATAAAAATAGGTGATAATAGTGAAATTTATTGAAGATATGCATTTAAAAAATAAAACAGTTTTATTAAGATGCGATTTTAATGTTCCTGTAGTCGATGGAGTTATAACAGATGATAATAAGATTGTTAAAAGTTTGAAAACAATAAAATATTTATTAGATAAAAATTGCAAATTAATAATATTAAGTCATATGGGTAGAGTAAAAACTGAAGAAGACACGAAGAAATATACCTTAAAACCTGTTAAATACAAGTTAGAAGAATATCTAAATAAAGAGGTAACATTTGTTATCGATGTGACGGAAATTGATTTTTCTAACAGTGACATTGTACTTTTAGAAAATACTCGTAATTATGATATGCCTAATAAATTAGAAAGTTCAAATGATTTGGAACTGGCTAAAATTTGGGCTAAACAGGGAGATATCTTTATATTTGATGCTTTTGGTAGTGCACACCGTTCACATGCATCTACAGCTGGAATAGCCCATTATCTTCCTGCAGGGTTTGGCTATTTAGTTGAAGAAGAAATGCAAAATCTAAATAAAATTCAAAATAATCCTAAGAAACCATTTGTAGTTATAATGGGCGGAGCCAAAGTTGATGATAAAATACCGCTAATCAAAACTTTGCTGTATTCTTGTGATTATCTTCTTTTGGGTGGAGGAATTTCAAATAGTTTTATTAAAGCAAAAGGAATTAATATTGGAAAAAGTTTGGCTACCTTAGATGACAATATCATTGCAGAATTAAAATACCTATTAGAGCTTTATAGCAATAAAATAATTTTACCTATAGATGTTAGAGTAAAAAATAATGATGAAATAAGTACAAAAAGTATAAATGCTTTAACAGAAAATGATATTATTTACGATATTGGAGGTAAAACAGTTAATAAATTTGCTGGATATTTAAAAGATGCTGAAACGGTATTTATGAATGGAACTTTAGGTTTATTTGAAGATGAACAGTTTCAAACTGGAACCATAAAAACATTTGATCTGCTATCTAGTGTTCCAACTGTTGTAATTGGTGGAGGAGACACAGTAGCTGCAGTTAATCAATTAGGCTTCGAAAATAAATTTATCTTGTCTAGTGGAGGAGGTGCTTCATTAGAATTTATTGCTAAAGGTAAATTAGAAGCATTAGAAGAAATTGAAAGGGTTGAAAATGAAAAAATTAGTTTGTAATTTAAAAAGTGGTATTGGGTATCAGGATTTTAAAGAACTATTAAAAGAATTAGAAGGTGATGAAGCTAAAAATACAGAAATTATAATGATGCCTCCTTATCCATATTTAAATATAATAAATAAACCATTAAAAAAAGGGGGGCAAGACATATCAATTTATGAAGATAGTCATGCGGTAGGAGAAACTACTGGCAGTATTTTGAAAACGCTGGATGTCGAATATGTTCTTGTAGGGCACAGCGATCGTAGACTAAGAGCAGAGGAAAATGAATATGACTTTATCAAAAAAATAAATAATGCCTTAGAAAAAAATATTAAAGTTATTTATTGTATTGGTGAATCAAGAGAAGAAAAATCACGACACAAAACTTTAATGGTACTTGAAAGAGAAATTGCTAGAGTTTTTAATAAAATAGAAGGTAATCCTGAAAATATAATCATTGCATATGAACCAAGATGGGCAATTAGTTGTGTAAAAAAATCATTTGATAATGTTAATGTGTCTGAAATTTCGGAAACAATTTCATTTATTAAAAGATTGGTTAAAGATTATTATGATTTAGATATTGAAGTATTATATGGCGGAAGTGTTAATGCAGAAAATATTGACCAGTATCGCAATTTAAAAAGTAATGGTTTATTAATTGGTCAAGCAAGTTTAAACGCTAAATCTATAAAGAGAATTGCTGATAAAATGTAATTCGACAAAGTTCGTAAATAGTTGACAAAACTTTACTTTCCTTGACAATATATTTTCTAGTATTTTGTCTTTATTTCTTATATAATGTTTATGCGTGCAGTAAATATGAGAAAAGGGAGAAAACATGGAAAAGAAAATAAATATTCTAGTTATCGATGATAATGAATCGATAATAGAAAACATCGAGAAGTATTTTAGTAGTCACGCAGTAATAAATATTTCAGGGGTAGCAAAAAATGGTAAAGAAGGATTAGAATTAATTTTAAATAATCATAAGAAATATGATTTAATCTTAATGGACATTTTAATGCCAGAAGTTGATGGATTACAAATCCTAGATATAATGAAAAATAAAAATATTAATAGTAAAGTAATAATACTTACAAGTTATAAAAAAGATTATACTGTAAAACAAGTATCTAAATATGGTGTTAGTTATTATATGATGAAACCATTTTCATTAGAAGCATTAGAAAAAAGAATACTAGAAGTAGTTTTAGAAGACGAAGAACTTTTAAGCGAATTATCTCAAGATGTTCAATTAGCAATTAGTAAATTGCTGCATTCATTAGGAGTTCCATCTCATATAAAAGGATACCAATATATAAGAGAAAGTATTTATATGATGTATCAAAATCCTGATATGTTAGGTGGTATTACAAAAGAGATATATCCTGAGATAGCAGACAAATTTGATACTACTGCATCTAGAGTAGAAAGAGCAATAAGACATGCTATTGAAGTTAGTTGGAATAGAGGAGATTATGACTTGATGGAAGAAATCTTCGGTCATAGTGTTGATTATGATAGAGCAAAACCAACAAATTCAGAATTTATTGCTACCTTAGCAGATAAACTACGACTAGATAAAAATTTATTAGCAGCTTAGGCTGTTTTTATTTGGAATAAAATTAATTTGTGCTTATTTAATTAAAAAATAAAAATAGCAAATAAAAAAATAAGGGGGATAATGGTTCATTAAATTTATATGAGTCGATACCCGTTGTGTCTCAAAAGCTTTGAAAAAAATTATAGATTATGATAATATTACTTATGTAAATTAAGGAATGATTGAAAATGAAAAAGATCTTAACAGTTATATTAGATGGTTATGGAATAAGAGAGGAAGAAGCTGGCAATGCAGTTAAGCTTGCGGATACACCTAATTTTGATAGAATATGGAATACTTATCCTCATACTACACTTATGGCTTCTGAACAATATGTTGGGTTAAAGGCTGGACAGTTTGGTAACAGCGAAATAGGACATAAAACTATAGGTGCCGGAAGATTATTAAAACAAAAACCAGAATTAATGGAAGATTTTACTCAAAATTTAGATGATAATGAAAAATTTCAACAATTTATAGAATATCTTAATGAAAATCAAAATAGCTTACATTTAATAGGAATGTTAAGTGATAAAGACGTTCATAGTAATTGTGAAAATTTATTTAGAATAATAGATAATTTGAAAACTAAAATCAAAAATAAAGTTTACTACCATATAATTACAGATGGCCGTGATACTGAAATAAATGTAGCGGGCGAATATATAAATAAATTAGAAAAAAAGATAAAAGAAAGCGGTTTAGGAAGTATAGCTACGATTTGTGGAAGATACTATGCAATGGACAGAAATCAAAATTGGGACAGGACAAAGCTATATGTCGATTTATTAACTAAAGGTATTGGTATATCAGTTATTGATGTAGAAAAAGCTTTACAAAGAAATTATCATGCTAATATCTATGATGAACATTTAAAACCGATGGTTGTAGATAAAAATGGTGTTATTAAAAATGGTGATACAATATTTTGGTTAAATTTTAGAGAAGATAGGGCAGTTCAATTACTTAATGCTTTAACTAATCCTGGATTTGATAAAACTATGGTAAAAAAATTGCCTGACATCAAAGTGTTCTCTGCATTTCCGTTTGACAAACCTATTAAAACATATAATTTCTTAGATGCGCCTAAGGTAACTAATCCATTAGGTATATATTTGTCAGAATTAGGCTTGACTCAAGCAAGAGTGGCAGAAACAGAAAAATATGCTCATGTTACTTATTTTTTTGATGGTGAATATGAAGGTAAAATAGATAAATGCGATAAATTCTTAATACCTTCTCCAGAAGTTGCAACATATGACCAAATGCCTCAAATGAGTGCTATTGAAGTGACAAAAAAAACTATAGTATGTTTAGAAAAAGATTACGATTTTGTTTTAGTTAATTATGCTAATCCAGATATGGTGGGACATACTGGAAATTTAGAGGCTACGATTGAGGCGGTAAATGTTGTAGATATATGTCTGGGTAAACTTTTAGAAGCGGCCGAAGAAAACTTTTATAAGGTAATTGTTTTATCAGACCATGGCAATGCTGATATGATGATTGATGATGAGGGTCAACTAGTTACAACTCATACAACAAGTAAAGTTCCATTTATAGTGTGTGATAAAAATATTGAAATTAAAGACGGCGGTGACTTAACAAATGTTGCGCCATCGATTTTAGATTATATGGATATTGCAACGCCTAAAGAAATGCAAGAACAAGAAAGTATAATTATAGATGGTGATTAGAAGGATTCTCCTTCTTTTTTTTGTTAAGTTAAGAAAAATTTCTGTGTAAAGGATATAAAAATAATTTTCAAAAATTGTAAAATAATTGTTGATTTTTGCATATATTCTATGGTAGAATTGATTTTGT
Organism: Bacilli bacterium; assembly: GCA_045650425.1. Classification (GTDB taxonomy): domain Bacteria; phylum Bacillota_I; class Bacilli_A; order RF39; family UBA660; genus RGIG1752. The sequence continues at coordinate 48,748 of JAZRRD010000083.1, forward strand.
ATGACTGCTGAGATGTGCGAGGTTGTCGATACACTAGGTGACGTTGATTGGAACGAAAGTTGTGTCGAGTAAATTCGTTGCGGAGCGAGTCTATACTAGATATAGGCGAAAGGAGGACATGAAAATGTCAAAAAGTAAAGTTCGTATTAATTTGAAAGCATATGACCATAGATTACTAGATGTAGCTTGTGGAAAAATTGTTGAAACAGTTAAGAGAACTGGAGGAGTTGTATCTGGCCCAGTGCCTCTACCTACTGAAATTGAAAAAGTTACAGTATTAAGAGCGGTACATAAATACAAAGATGCTAGAGAACAATTTGAAAAACGTACTCACAAAAGATTGATCGATATTAAAGATCCATCTAAAGAGACTGTTGATGCTTTAACTCATTTAGATATTCCAAGTGGAGTAGACATCGACATTAAATTATAATAAAAAGAAAAGGAAGGAAATATTATGAAAGGAATCTTAGGACGCAAAGCTGGAATGACACAAGTGTTCACTAAGGAAGGAAAACTTATTCCTGTAACTGTTGTAGAAGTAGAACCAAATGTGGTTATGCAAGTTAAAACGGTTGAAAAAGATGGATACAGCGCAATCCAATTAGGCGTATTCGACAAGAAAGAAAAAAATAGCAGTAAACCTTCAATAGGTCATGCTAAAAAAGCTAACACAACACCTAAGCGCTTCTTAAAAGAAATCAGAGATGTTGAAGGATCTTACAATTTAGGAGATACAGTTAGCGCTAATATCTTTGAAGTTGGTGAAGTAGTAGATGTAACTGGAACTTCTAAAGGTAAAGGGTTCGAAGGAACAATTAAGAGACATAACCAATCTCGTGGACCAATGACTCACGGATCTCGTTATCATAGAGGGCCTGGATCATTGGGTACAATGTTACCAAAAAGAGTTTTGAAAGGTAAAAATCTTCCAGGACATATGGGACATGAAACAATCACTATTCAAAATCTAGAAATTATTGAAGCAAACGCTTCAGAAAACTATATTTTGGTAAGCGGAAATATTCCAGGAGCAAAAAATTCATTAGTTTTAATCAAATCTGCAGTTAAAGGTTCTCGTAAAGCTAATCCAAAAGAAATTATTTCTTATGAAGAAGCTGAAACAGTAGTTGACGAAGTTGTAGAAAATGTTGAAACTACTGAAGTAGAAACTCAAACTGAAGGAGCTAACGAGTAATCGTTACTCTATAAGGAGCTAAGAAAATGACAAAAATAAGTGTTAAAAATATTAAAAATGAAAAAGTTAAAGATTTAACTTTAGCTGATAGCGTTTGGAATATTGAGCCAAATAATGATTGTTTAAAGAAAATGGTTAAATTACAACTTGCTGCTACAAGACAAGGTACTGCAAAAACTAAAACTAGAGCAGAAGTTTCTGGTGGAGGAAAAAAACCTTGGAAACAAAAAGGAACTGGTAGAGCAAGAGCGGGATCAAACAGAAGTCCAATCTGGCGTGGAGGTGGAGTTGTATTTGGGGTTACTCCAAGAGACTACACTTTCAGCATTAATAAGAAAGAAAGAGAATTAGCACTTAAAACTGCTTTAACTCTTAAAAACGTTGAAAAAGAATTAGTTGTACTTGATTCTATTAAATTAGAAACGTTAAAAACTAAAGAATTAAAGAGTGTATTAGAAACTCTTGAATTAAATGGTAAGACTTTATTCGTTACTGCTGAAGATAATGAAAATCTATATATGGCTAGCCGTAACTTAGGGTATGCTTATGTAGTTTTAGCTAACGAAATCAATTGCTATGATTTAGTAAATGCTGATTACTTAGTATGTGATGAAGCTGCTGTTAAATATATCGAGGAGGTACTTAAATAATGAAAGATTATACTGATATTATTATTGCTCCAGTAATTACTGAAAAAAGTGCTAGCAATGCTGAAAATAATGTGTATACTTTCAAAGTTGCTAAAAGTGCCACTAAAACTGAAATTAAATGGGCTATCGAAAAGGCATTTAATGTTTCAGTTGTAAAAGTAAATACTTTAAATACTAAACCAAAAGATAAAAGAGTTGGTAAGTATACTGGTAAAACAAAAACTTATAAGAAAGCTATCGTAACATTAAAAGATGGCGAAAATATAGAAATTTAGTAAGGAGTGAATTGGTATGGCAATTAAAAAATATAAACCTACGACAAACGGCCGTAGAGGAATGTCTACATTAGTTAATGAAGAAATTACTACTAGTACTCCTGAAAAATCACTTTTAGTTTCAAAAAGTAAAAGTGGTGGAAGAAATAATCAAGGTAGAATGACTGTTAGACATATCGGTGGTGGAGCTAAAAGAAAATATCGTCTTATCGACTACAAAAGAAATAAGACTGGTATTACTGGAAGAGTTGCTTCAATTGAATATGATCCAAACAGAACTGCAAATATCGCTTTAATTAACTATAAAGACGGTGAAAAAAGATATATTATCGCTCCAAAAGGATTAACTGTTGGAATGATTATAGAAAACGGACCTGAGGCTGATATCAAAGTTGGTAATGCATTACCACTTGAAAATATCCCTGTTGGTACAACTGTACATTGCATCGAATTAAAACCTGGTAAAGGCGCTGAAATTTGTCGTAGTGCTGGAGCTAGCGCTCAAATACTAGGACGTGAAGGCAAATATGTAATGTTAAGATTACAATCTGGTGAAACAAGAAAAGTTCTTGGAACTTGTATGGCAACTATTGGTGTAGTTGGAAATGAGGATTATTCACTAGTAAATATAGGAAAAGCTGGACGTACTCGTCACATGGGAATCAGACCTACTAATAGAGGATCTGTAATGAACCCTAACGACCATCCACATGGTGGTGGAGAAGGTAGAGCTCCAATCGGAAGAAAAGGCCCTCTTACTCCTTGGGGTAAACCTGCTCTTGGATACAAAACTAGAAAAAATAAGAAAGCTTCTAACAAACTTATTGTTAGTAAGAAGAAATAATAGGAGGTTATTATGGCAAGAAGTTTAAAAAAAGGCCCTTATGTATTTGAAAGATTACTTAAGAGAGTTGAAGAATTAAACAAAAATAATAAAAAAGAAGTAATAAAAACTTGGTCAAGACGTTCAACAATATATCCTGCATTTGTAGGGCATACATTTGCTGTTCATAACGGAAAAGAATTTATTCCTGTATATGTAACAGAAGATATGGTTGGACATAAACTAGGTGAGTTCGCACAAACTCGTAAGTTTGGCGGACATGCTGGACAAAAGTAGGAGGTAAATAGATGGAAGCTTATGCAATACATAAAAGTGCTATCATTGCACCTCGCAAAGCTCGTATGACTATGGACTTAATTAGAGGTAAAGACGTATTCACTGCTGAAGCAATATTAGAAAATACTAATACTAAAGCAAGTCGTTTAATCTATAAAGTTTTAGAGTCTGCTATAGCTAATGCTGTTAATAACCAAGGAGCAAAAAAAGAAGATCTAGTTGTATCAGAGTGCTATGTTAATCCAGGTATGGTTTTAAAAAGAATTAAATTCGCTAGCCGTGGAAACGTAGATAGAAGAGATAAAAGAACAAGTCACATTACTGTAAAAGTAAGTGATAATAAAAAAGGTAAGGAAGGAGCATAATTTATGGGACAAAAAGTAAATCCAATAGGATACAGACTTGGAGTTAATAAAGATTGGCAATCTAAATGGTATGCTGATAAAAACTACGCTGATTTATTAAATAATGATATTAAAATCAGAAAATATTTATCAAAAAACCTAAAAGAGGCTAGTATTGCTTCAGTTCTTATTGAAAGAAAGAAAAATAGATGTGATATTACAATCAACACTGCTAAACCTGGTGTAATCATCGGACGTGGTGGAGAAGATATCGAAAAATTAAGAAAGAGCATTGCTAAATTAGTTAACGAAGAAGTATATATCAATATCGTTGAAGTTAAAAATCCTGATTTAAATGCTCAACTAGTAGCAGATCAAATTGCTGCACAAATTGAAAACCGTGCTCCATTTAGAAGCGCTCAAAAAAGAGCAATCAGAAATACAATGAAAGCTGGAGCTAAGGGAATCAAAACTTTAGTATCAGGTCGTTTGGGTGGGGCTGAAATGGCTCGTTCTGAAGGATATACTGAAGGAACAGTTCCATTACATACAATTAGAGCTGATGTAGATTATGCAACAAGTGAAGCAGATACTACATACGGAAAAATTGGTGTAAAAGTATGGATTTATAAAAGCGAAATTCTTCCTACAAAGAAGAGAATGAAGGGAGACGATAAAAATGTTGATGCCAAAAAAGACTAAGTATCGTAAACCTCATAGAATATCATATGATGGTCATGCAAAAGGAAATACTGAATTACATTTTGGTGAATACGGGTTACAAGCGAAAGAAGGAGCATGGATTACTGCTCGTCAAATCGAAGCTGCTCGTATTGCAATGACTCGTTATATGAAACGTGGTGGAAAAGTTGTTATTAACATTTTCCCACACTTAGCTTTAACTAAAAAACCTTTAGAAACTCGTCAAGGAAAAGGTAAAGGTAATGTTGAAGAATGGGTAGCTGTAGTTAAAAAAGGTAAAATCATGTTTGAAATAAGTGGTGTTACTGAAGAAATAGCTCGTGAAGCTTTAAGATTAGCTTCTCATAAGTTACCAATCAAATGTAAATTTGTAAAAAAAGAAGAAGTAAAGGATGGTGCTACTCATGAAAATTAATGACTTGAGAAAATTATCCGATAAAGAATTAAGCGATAAAATTATCGAAACAAAAAGAGAATTATTTGATTTAAGATTAAAACAATCAACTGGAAATTTAGAAAAACCATCAAAGATAAAAGAACTTAGAAAAGACGTTGCTAAAATGAAAACTATTCTAAGAGAAAGAGAATTAAATGCTGGAGGAAATGACAATGGCAGAAACTAAAAAACAAGAATTAGTTGGAAAAGTAATTAGTTCCAAAAACAACAAAACAATTACAGTATTAGTTGAAACTTATAAAAAAGATCCAATTTATGGAAAAAGAGTTAAGTATTCTAAAAAGTATACTGCTCATGATGAAAATAATACTGCTAAAGAAGGAGATACAGTAAAGATTAGAGCAACTAAACCTTTATCAAAATTAAAAAGATATGAATTAGTTGAAGTATTAATCGAAGCTGTTATTCTATAGGAGGTACTTTCTATGGTAATGCAAGAATCTAGACTAAAAGTTGCAGATAATTCTGGTGCTCGTGAAGTATTAGTTATTAGATGCGTAGGTGGAAGTCATAGAAAATATGCTAATATTGGTGATGTTGTTGTTTGTACAGTTAAAAAAGCTATTCCTAATAGTAATATTAAAAAAGGAAAAGTTGTTAAAGCTGTTATTGTTAGAAGCGTTGAAGGTGTAAGAAGAAAAGATGGTTCTTATATTAAATTCTCAGATAACGCATGTGTTTTAATCAAAGATGATAAGAGTCCTATCGGAACAAGAGTTCTAGGACCTGTTGCTCGTGAATTAAGAGAAAAAGATTATATGAAGATCGTTTCACTAGCACCAGAGGTATTATAGGAGGTCAATGATGAAAGTTAAAATTGGAGACAACGTAAAAATCCTTGCTGGTAAAGATAGAGGTAAGGAAGGAAAAGTTTTAAAAACTTTAAAGAAAAAAGACAAAGTAGTTGTTGAAGGAATTAACATTGTTAAAAAACATTCTAAACCTAATAACACAAATGATAAGGGTGGAATTTTCAGTGTTGAGGCTCCTATTCATGTTTCAAATGTAAAAGTTATTGAAGCTACTAAAACTGCAAAAAAAGCAGAAAAAAAAGAAGAAAAAGTAGAAAAAGTTGAAAAAGAAGCAAAAGCTACTAAAACAACTAAGACTACAAAGAAAGCTAGTAAGTAGGTGTTTGTATGAGTAATTTTAAGAAATTATATGAAGAAACTATCGTTCCTGCTTTAACTAAAGATTTCAGCTATAAAACAAAAATGCAAGTTCCTAAGTTAGAAAAAATAGTTATTAACATGGGAGTTGGAGAAGGATCTAAAGATTCTAAATTTATTGAAGCTGCAGTTAAAGATTTGGAAATAATTGCTGGACAAAAACCAGTTGTTACTAAAGCTCGTAAATCAATCGCAGGATTTAAACTTCGTGAAGGTCAAGCTGTTGGTGCTAAGGTTACTTTAAGAGGAGAAAATATGTATTATTTCTTCGAAAAACTTGTTAAAGTTGCTTTACCAAGAGTTAGAGATTTTAGAGGTATTTCAAAAACTGCATTTGACGGAAAAGGAAATTATACTTTAGGAATTAAAGAACAATTAATTTTCCCAGAAATAGAATATGATAATGTATTAAAGGTTCGTGGAATGGATATTGTATTTGTTACAAGTGCAAAATCAAATCATGAAGCTGAAGCTCTATTAAGAGCATTTGGCATGCCTTTCAAGAATTAAGGAGGAATAACGTATGGCAAAGAAAAGTATGGTTGTAAAAAACAAAAGAACACCTAAATTTAGTACTAGGGCATACACTCGTTGTGAAAGATGCGGTAGACCTCATGGTGTGCTAAGAAAATATAAATTATGTCGTATTTGCTTCAGAGAATTAGCAAATCAAGGACAAATCCCTGGCGTTAAGAAGTCAAGTTGGTAGGAAAGGAGGAATTTTAGAATGTTTGTACAAGATAAAATAGCAGATATGTTAACTCGTATTCGTAATGCTAATCAAATGAGATATGCTACTGTTGAAGTTATTGGAACTAAAATGACTTTAGGAATAGCTGAAATATTAAAAAGAGAAGGATTCATAAGCGATTTTACATATGAAAAACATGTTACTGGAGATAAATTAACATTAACATTAAAATATGGAGAAAAGAAAGAAAGAGTTATTACTAATTTAAAAAGAGTTAGTAAATCTGGATTACGTGTATACGCTAAAAGTAATGAAATTCCTCGTGTATTAAATGGTTTAGGAATTGCTATTATTTCTACTTCTAAAGGATTAATGACTGATAAAGAAGCTAGAGAAGCTGGATTAGGAGGCGAAGTACTTGCCTATATTTGGTAAGGAAATTTTATGAGTAGAATTGGAAATAGAATTTTAACTTTGCCAGAAGGCGTAAGCGCTAATGTAGAAGGCAATAAATTAACTGTTAAAGGACCTAAGGGAGAATTAGAATTAACTGTTGATAGTTTAGTAAAAGTTGTTGTTAACGAAGGAACTGTTGCTACTGAACAAGTTAAGAAAACTAAAACTGCTAACATTATGCAAGGAACTACAAATTCATTAATCAACAATATGATTACTGGAGTATCTAAAGGATACGAAGTAGGATTAGAAGCAGTAGGTGTTGGATATAGATTTGCAGTAGCTGGAAATAAAATAACTATTAGTGCTGGATATTCTCATCCAGTAGTAATGGAAACTCCAGCAGGTGTAAGTGTTGCTTTAGTAAGTAATACTGAAATTACTTTAAGTGGTATAGATAAGCAAAAAGTTACTGAATTTGCGGCTAATGTTCGTAAAGTTAGAGAACCAGAACCTTATAAAGGTAAAGGAATTCGCTATAAAGGTGAACATGTACGTCGTAAAGAAGGTAAGAAGGCTGCTAAATAGGGTAAAGGAGAGTTTATATGATAAAGAAAGAAGCAAAAAATGTTGCTCGTAAGAGAAGACATGATCGTGTACGTAGTAAAATCAGTGGTACAAGTGCTACTCCAAGATTAAACGTATTTAGATCAAATAATGGAATTTATGTTCAAGTTATCGATGATGAAACTCAAAAAACTCTAGTTAGCTCATCTTCGATAGAATTAAAATTAAAAAATGGTGGCAATGTTGAAGGTGCTGCATTAGTAGGAAAAGACATTGCTGAAAAATGTAAAAAAGCAAAAATAACAAAAGTTGTTTTTGATAGAGGTGGATACCTTTACCATGGACGTGTTAAAGCTTTAGCTGAAGCTGCACGTGAAAATGGATTAGAATTCTAGAGTGGGAGGTAAATTATGCCAAAACAAAATATGGATGCTAAAAAAAGCTTATTAGAAGAAAAAGTTATATCTATTGGCCGTGTAACAAAAGTTACTAAAGGTGGTAGACATTTCAGATTCTCTGCTACAGTTGTAGTAGGAAATAGAAAAGGATTAGTTGGTATTGGTACTGGAAAAGCTAATGAAGTTCCAGAAGCAATCAAAAAAGCTATCCAAGCTGCTAATAAGAACGTAACAAAAGTTGCATTAATCGACAATAGAACTATTCCTCATGAAGCTACTGGTAAAGTTGGTAGAGCTTCTGTGTTAATTAAACCTGCTAAAGAAGGTAACGGAGTTATCGCAGGTGGAGCAGCAAGAGCAGTATTAGAACTTGCTGGAATTAAAGACATAGTATCTAAATCATTAGGTTCAAATACTAAAATTAACGTAGCAAAAGCTACTTTAGAAGCGTTAAAAATGCAAAAAACACCTGCAAAGGTTGCAGCTTTACGTGGAAAGAAAGTTGAGGAACTATAATATGAAGTTAGAAAATTTACCAGCTTCAAAAGAAGCAAAAGCTCGTAAAAGAGTAGGTCGCGGACCAGGAAGTGGAATGGGTAAAACTTCTACAAGAGGAGAAAAGGGACAATTAGCACGTAGTGGTGGAAGCGTTCCTGCATGGTTCCAAGGTGGACAATCTCCTTTATATAGAAGATTACCAAAAAGAGGATTTAATAATGCTAGATTTACAACAAGATATGCTACACTTAATCTAACAGACTTAGATCGTTACTTTAATGATGGAGACGTAGTTACTCCAGAAATCTTAAAAGAAAGAGGAATAATTAAAAAACAACTTAGTGGCATCAAAGTTTTAGCTACAGGAGAGATTACTAAAAAGCTTACTGTTAAAGCTCAAAGATTCTCAACAAAAGCTGTAAGCAAAATTGAGGCTGCTGGTGGTAAAGCTGAGGTGATTTAGATGTTTAAAGGACTATCACAGTTGTTTAGTCCGAGCAACAAAGATCTAAGGAAAAGAATCTATTTCACACTAGCTTGTTTAGGGTTCTTTTGCTTAGGTACTAGTATAACAATTCCATGGGCATCAGTTGTCTATGAAGAATTAGGTTTTTTAGAAATATTTAACTTAATGAGTGGTGGAGCTTTAAGAAGTTTTTCAATATTTGCTCTAGGAGTGTCTCCATATATCACCGCTTCAATCATTACACAAATTTTGCAAATGGATATTATACCTTACTTTAAAGAACTTAAAGAACAAGGTTATGTCGGAAGACAAAAAATTAATAAAATTAATAGATATTTAGGGATTATTATTGGTTTTGTTCAAGCCTATATGTTAACAATGTTTTACATGAATAACGCTGATACAATGACTATTCTAAAAACATCCTTAGTAATGACTGCAGGAACTGCATTCTTATTATGGATGGGGGATCAAATTACTCAAAAGGGTATTGGTAATGGTCAATCATTATTAATCATGGCTGGTATTATTCAAAGCATGCCTACTGTATTTCAAGGTGCGTTTAATGCCTTTGTTAGTACAGGAACTTATAATAATATTTTAGGTATTGGAATGTTTGCTGGATTTATAATTCTATATATTTTAATAATTGTTGGAATTATATGGATACAATTAGCAGAAAGAAGAATTCCAATCCAATATGCAAATAGAACTACTAGTGCTTATGGTAGTCAACAAAGTTTTTTACCAATAAAAATTAATGCCGCAGGTGTTATGCCAGTAATTTTTGCTTCAATTATTACAACAATTCCTGCAACAATTGTTAATGTAATTGGTAATGAAAGCGCTATTAATTTTGTTAATAAATATATAGTTTATACTTCACCAGTCGGATTTATAATATACATCGCATTAATAATGTTTTTTGGATATTTCTATACTTTAATAAGTATGAATCCTGATGAGATGAGTAAAAACTTAAATGAAAGAGGAGGATATATTCCAGGTGTTAGACCAGGAGTAGAGACTTCTAAATATATAAGTAACTCTTTGAGTAAACTAACTGTAGTTGGCTCATTGTTCTTAGTAGTATTGGCTGGATTACCAGTTATCGTTTCTAATTTTTCAGGACTTCCAAGTTCTGTAACAATTGGAGGAACAGGAATTTTAATTGTTGTAGGAGTTGCAATTGAAACTTATAAACAGTTAGAAAGTGGTTTAATTAGTCGTAGTTATACTGCAAAAAGAAAGAGGTTAAAATAAAAATGAAAAATATAGTTTTGTATGCTCCACCTGCTGCAGGTAAGGGTACACAATGTGAATTACTTGAAAAGAACTATGGTTATAAAGTTTTATCAATAGGCCAAGTTCTAAGAAATAATCGCTCTACTGAAACAGAAATTGGGAGAAAGATTATAGAAACTCAAGATAAAGGAATATTAACACCTGATGATATAGTTACAGAAGCTTTAAAAAACGAGTTAAAAAAGTTTAAAGACAATAAGATAATTATTGAAGGTTATCCTAGAAACATTGAACAAGCAAAACTATTAGATACCATTTTTAAGAATTATATAGTTATTAATTTATATCTTGATAGAGCAACAGCTATGAAAAGAACATTAGGTCGTAGAAATTGTGATAAATGTCATAAAATCTATAATATCTACTTTGAAGAGTCGAAGCCTATTAAAGATGGTTTTTGTAATATTTGTGATGTACCTTTAACAAATAGATCTGATGATAATGAACAATCATTTAATGTTAGATTTGATGTATATGAGGAAAATGCTCCAAAGATATTACAATTCTATGAAAACAAAAACATTCTATATCGAGTTAATAGTGGTTATTCTGTAGAATACATAAAAAACCAGGTAGAAAAAATAATAAAAGAGGCGTAAAATGATAAGCATTAAAAGCGAAAGAGAAATTGAATTAATGAAGCATGCAGGTTATATTAATTATTTAACTCATGAAGAATTAAAGAAACACGTAAAAATAGGTGTTACGACTAAAACTCTCGATAAAATAGCTTATGATTTTATAATTCAAAATGATTGTATTCCATCATTTCTTAATTATGAAGGGTTTCCCGCAACTATATGCGCATCAATTAATGATACAGTAGTTCACGGGATTCCCGGGAATACAAAATTAAAAAATGGTGATATAATATCAATAGACATTGGCGTAGCTTATCAGGGATATCATTCTGATTCAGCTAGAACTTATGTTGTTGGAGATGCTAGTGAGGAAATTAAAAATCTAGTTGCCAATACTGAAGAATCTTTATATAAAGGTTTATCAGTAATTAAGGAAGGTGCTAGAATAGGAGACATAGGAGCTGCGGTAACATCCGTTGCCAATAAATCAAATTACGGTGTAATTAGAGAATTAGTTGGGCACGGAGTTGGCAGTAGTATCCATGAAGATCCTGATGTTCCAAATTTTGGCAGACCTAAAACTGGAATGGTATTGAAAGCAGGAATGGTATTAGCGGTAGAACCAATGTTAAATTTAGGCTCAAGACATGTTTATTTAGATGACGATGATTGGGCAATAAAAACTGATGATGGAAAACCATCAGCCCATTTTGAACATACAGTGTTAGTAACTAAAGATGGGTATGAAATTTTAACAGGAGATAAAAATGGCGAATCAAAAATCTAATAAAGAAGAAAAAATTGAAGTTGAAGGTAAAGTAGTTGAAGTTTTAAAAGGAAGCGACTACCTAGTTGAATTACCTAACGGACATACTGTAAAAGCCTACGTTTCTGGTAAAATGCGAGTTAACATGATTCGTATATTACCAGGTGATACAGTAACAATCGAATTATCGCCTTATGACTTAACACGTGGGCGCATAACATGGAATAAAAGATAGTTGGAGGAAAAATTATGAAAGTAAGACCATCAGTTAAAAAAATTTGTAAAAAGTGCAAAGTAATAAGAAGAAAAGGAAAAGTTATGGTTATTTGTGAAAATCCAAAACACAAACAAACTCAAGGTTAATAGGAGGTAAATATGGCACGTATTAAAAATATTGAATTACCAAGTGAAAAACATACTGTAATTGGATTAACAGCAATTTATGGTATTGGAAGAAATTTAGCAAAAACTATTTGTGAAAAAGCTAATGTAGAAACTACAAAGAAAGTTAAAGACTTAACTGACGAAGAAGTTGCACGTTTAAGAAAAGAAGTTGAAAATGCTACAGTTGAAGGAGATCTAAGAAGAGAAATTCAAATGAGCATAAAAAACAAAATGGAAATCAATTGCTACCAAGGAATTAGACATAAAAAAGGTTTACCAGTAAGAGGACAAAGAACAAGCCGCAACGCTAAGACTCGTAAAGGTAGAGGAAAAGTAGTTGCTAATAAGAAGAAAGCTGGAAAGTAGGAGGTAAATAATTATGGCATATAATAGAAGAAAAAGAAAAGTTAAAAAGAATATACCTGAAGCTGCAGTTCATATTCATTCAACATATAATAACACTATCGTATCAGTAACTGATAAAGATGGTAATGTTATTACATGGGCTTCTTCAGGAACAATTGGCTATAAAGGAAGTAAAAAGAAAACTCCATTTGCAGCAGGACTTTGTGCAGAAGCTGCTGGAAAAGCTGCTATGGAACAAGGCGTAGTTAAAGTAGATGTTTTTGTAAAAGGTTTAGGCGCAGGAAGAGAAACTGCAATTAGATCATTACAAGCAGTTGGATTAGAAATTACAAGTATAAATGATGAAACACCAGTTCCACATAATGGATGTCGTCCACCAAAACGTCCAAGAAACTAGTGAAAGAAGAGGGTTAAAATATGATAAGTTTTGAAAAACCAGAATACAAAATTGCTGAATATGTAGAAAGTAATAATTTCGGAAAATTTGAATTAGAACCATTAGAAAGAGGATTTGGGACTACTATAGGTAATGCACTAAGAAGAGTTATGCTTTCTAGCTTACCAGGAAGTGCTGTAATCGCCGTTAAAATAGAAGGTGTATTACATGAATTTCAAAAAATCGAAGGTGTAAGAGAAGATGTTACTGCTATAGTTTTAAATCTTAAGAATTTAGTTGTTAGAAATCATTCTGATGAAGTTAAAACTTTAAGATTAATTGCAAAAGAAGAAGGAGTAGTAACTGCTTCAGATATCGAAAAAGATGCCGACATTGAAATTATTAATCCTGATCACGTTATTTGTACACTTGTAAAAGGTGGAAAAATCGACATGGAATTAACAATTGCAAACGGTAAAGGATATGTTGACGCTGCAACTAACAAAAAATTATTTGGAGAAAATAGGGTTGGTGTTATTGCTATTGATGCATCATATTCTCCAATAGAATTAGTTAAATATGACGTTGAAGATACACGTGTTGGTCAAAATGAAAATTTTGATAAATTAATAATGCAAGTTTATACAAATGGTGCTATAACACCAGAAGAAGCAATGGCTTTATCAGCTAGAATTTTAATTGAACATTTCAATATTATTACTGATTTAAATTCAATTAGTGATGTTTCAGGATTAATGGCTGAGAAGAAAGTTGACACAATCACAAAAACATTAGAAACTTCAATTGAAGAAATTGAATTCTCAGTAAGAGCATATAATTGCTTAAAGAGAGCTGGTATTCACACTGTTCAAGACTTAATTTCGAAAAGAGAATCTGAAGTTACTAAAATCCGTAACTTAGGTAAAAAATCACTAAAAGAAGTGTTAGACAAAGTAGCAGAAATGGGACTTAAGTTCCGCGATTAAAAGGAGTGAAAAAAGATGGCATATAGAAAATTAAATAGAGAAACTAGACAAAGAAGAAGTATCCTTGCTGGTTTAACAAAAACTGTTCTTATGAATGAATCTGTTGTAACTACTGAAGCTAGAGCTAAAGAAGTACGTAAATTTGTTGATAAGATGATCACTTATGGAAAAAGAGGTACATTAGTATCTCGTCGTAAAGCATTAGCTTTCTTACATAACGATAAAGATGTTGTAAAGAAAGTATTTGATGACTTAGCAAAAAGATACGAAACAAGAAATGGTGGATATACTAGAATAATAAAATTAAAAGAGCGTATTGGTGATGACGCTTTAGAAGTTATTTTAGAATTAGTAAAATAAATTCAGAATTACTCTGAATTTTTTTTAATTTTAAAATCATTCATTGCAAAGAATATTCATTTATGTTAATATTATTCTAGAGTAAAATAAAGGGAGTGCTAGTAATGCAAACAAATATTTTTTCATTAATTGATGAATTGGTAAAAATGTCAGGAAGTAATAATGATTTTGATACTATAGAATCTGAAATTGCAGTTATTGATACTGAAATACCGCAAATTAAAGCTGATTTAGAAGAATTATCGTCTTCTATAAGTGATGAAAAATATTTTGATGCATCACAAGAAATCCTAGATCGTAATATTGAAATTAGTGTTAGTAAAAAGCTTTCTAAATTAGAAATTGAATATGATATTTTAAAAGAAAAATTATTTTCTTTAGAAAAGGAAGAACAAAAAGCATTTGAAGGAATAGATTCTTTAAAACAAAAAATAATAACAATAAAAAGAAATCTTAGTTTAATAGATGAAAGAATAAATAATTCTAATAATGATGATACAAAAAAACTATATAACTTTATTTTAGATGAAGAACAAAACAAGGTTACAGAATTGCAAAAAGAATTAGAAACTAAAGAAATTAATTTAGAAAAATTAACAGATGAAATTTCAGAATTAAATACTTTAAACCAAAATACTAAAAATTTAATTGAACAATCAACATCAAGGTTGTTAGAAGTAAGAAGAAGCCTTTCTGATAAAAGTAGTTACGTTGATGAAAATCTAAAACATAAAGATAGCGCAAAAATAAAAGAATTATCTTCCGCGCTTGAAGCACTAGAAAGCAAAAAAAATACACTAGTAAACGATACAAGTTTCATTGCAAATAATATAAAAGAATTAATAATTTCTAAAGATAATGAAAAAGCATTGACAAAATTATCAGAACTAGTATTAAACATTAAGAAAAAACCATACATGGATATTAATGATAAAAAATCATTA
>JAZRRD010000084.1:0-2271 GCA_045650425.1 Bacilli bacterium
ATAACATATTGTTCTTCTTCATCTCTTGTCTTTTCTTGAATAGCAATTTTTTTGTAATTTTCTGCCTTCTTTTTACAATACGCATTTAATGGTTTTATCTTACTTGTTTTTTCTTGTCTGGATAACCACTTATTAGATAATTTCATATTATACGCTGAAATGTTTTTATATTTATCTGCTTGATGTTTACAAAACTTATTTAAAATTTTAATTTTTGAAGTTGCCTTACGTCTATCATCCCATTTTTTATATTTAATTTCATTACGTGCAATTTTCTCTTGTTGATGTAATGATTTATTGCTACTAAGTTCACCGTCTGGGTGCATCTTCTTAATTCCCATTAAAACATTATTTTCACGACAAGCAGTTATTATTTGTTTTACTTCTGCTCTTGTTAAAGGTGGAGAAACACATAATTCCTTTGTCGGTCCATCTTTCCTTAATGCTTTCATTGATGATGAAAAATGTTTTTGATAATAACGATTAGCTCTAACTAAAAATCTACCAAATATTATGGTAGAAATTTTACTAATCTTCGCAGACATTGATACAGACTTTTCAGCAGTATGCTCTAAATCATGTTTTGCATTACCATCCATTTATGCAACCTCCTTCTCTGGTACGTCATAAACTACCTCTTTATAACTAGGAAATTGGATTATATTATTATTTAACATTTCATTATAACTATCTATAACCTTAGAACTAGTATAATGATTAATGTATTCATCATTAATATTATGAAATCCAATTTGTTCATCCTTTAAAAATTCTAATACTACTTTTTCTTTATTAACTTTACTCTTTACCAAATTAACTTCAATATATCCTTCTATATTATCTATAACTAATGGTATTTTTATATAATTAGATTTAAAACTACATTTTGTTTTTGGTACTTCTAAAACTAATACTTCCTTATTCTTTAAATTACTAGGTGTAAACACCTTAACATATTTACTGATTTCAGAAAAAGATAACCTTCCTTCATAGTCTTTCTTAAATCCTGTTAATCTATATTTTGAAAAACCACTATTAAATAACCCTTTACGTGGGGCTATTATTAAATAACTTTTGTTATCTGTCCAATTACATATTTTCTTGATCGCAAATAATAATACATTTGGATCTTCAGTTTTAATATAAAAACCTTTTTCTGTTTCTAAATAAATTTTAGAATGATAAATCTTACAGATAGGTTCTTTATATTTTGAGATATAACTATTATCATATAAAATATCATCTTCTTTTGGTATAGATGTTATTTCTTCGTTAGTTTCTATTGCTTTTACGTTTTTTTTTGTTTTATCTTCCCAATTTTCTTTTAATTCATCAAAACTTTTAGTATTTACATATTCACCTTCTAAATTATAAATTGGATAAGATTGTCCGTATTTTAATTTTGTAAAAATAGTATCACCATTATCTGATTTTAAACATTCACTTTTTGGTATATAAAAATACTCTTTAGCACTAGTAAACGGTATTCTTACAAAATAATGCGTATCCGTTTCTTTAGATTCCACCAATAACATTTTATTAATAGAAAACTCATAATCCTGTTTGATAATAGTTTCATTTGTTCTATCAAGTTCTTTAACTTTAGAATCTTCAATTTTTTTTGCCTCTTTATCTGTAATAACATTGGTTTTATCAATATTTAATTTATTATCTAAATTATTATAAAATAAAATAGTTTTAAAATTACCTGTTGAACCTTTAAACTTATCATCTATAAATTCTTTATTGATACTAGGAAAAAGATTGCCATATTTAAAAAATTCCATTTTATCTTTATTTAAAAACATTCTATCTTTTAAGCTATCTTTTATAATATGAAGAGTATTATTATCATAATTCAAAATACCATCAAGATCTTCTATACTATTTATAATATATAATTCTTCAACTTCTTCTAATGCTAATTTAGATTCATCAGATAAACTATTTTCATACTGGTCTATTACCATTTGTTTTTGATTATCCTTTAATCTAATCATTGCACTTCCATTAGAATTTTTTATATAAGTTTTATCAAATACATTAGTATATTTAAAACGATTGAGAGTTTCAAAATCTGAATATTCTTTATTATCCTTTAAGAATTCATTTAATAAAAGTTTTGTATTTAATGTTGAAGTATTATAATCTAAATACATTTCAGGATCTTTATTAAATATAGATACTAATCTATTTTCAACTGAACTATTAAAATTTGAATAATATGAAGATAAAACAATATCATCCATTTTATCTATTTGTAATTTTAAT
>JAZRRD010000085.1:0-8487 GCA_045650425.1 Bacilli bacterium
ATTAATAGATATGGATGACAGAGCTGATACAGAATATTACATAACAAAGTTAGATTTATCTGATGCAATATATCTTGAAAACATTGAAGATTATTCATTTGAAGATAGTTTACTAGAAACATTAATTTTCCCAAAAGAAGGAGAGCTTAATGTAGCAGAATATGCTTTTGATGGTACAGGATTTAATGAAGTATTTGTTTCAAATGACAATTTTGTTGGTATCGATGTATCGACTGATAAAATGATATTTGCTTCTAATGTTACAGAAATACCAAGTGAAGCATATAGAGGTGCTACTATTTCAGAAATAATATTTGAAGATACCGAAGAAAACCCAAGCCAATTAGTTTCGATTGGTTCGGATGCTTTTCGAGGTTGTCATTTAGAAAAAATTGCATTACCTAGATCGTTAAAGAATCTTGCCACAACGGCTTTTACTAATAATGGAAATACTATTAGTGAAATAAAAATAAGTAACAATGAAATGGCTGATAAAAAATATTATTATGATAAATTGATGTATCATCAATCTGTAAGAAAAATTGTTATTTCTTCTTATGTAACAGAGATAAAAGAAGATGCATTTGATAATTTTGCACTTGATGAAGTGGTTTTTGAAGATACTGCAGAAAACTCAAGTCAATTAAAGACTATAGGAGCAAATGCATTTAGAGCCGTTAATATTACAAACTTAACACTTCCAAGTTCGGTAGAAACAATAGGGGCAAACGCGTTTACTGGAAATAGTATTACAAATTTAACAATTCCAAGTTCGGTAGAAACAATAGGAGCAGACGCGTTTTCTTCTAATCTCATTGTACAACTAACTTTTGAAGATACAGTGTCGAATCCAAGTAAATTAAAAACAATAGGATTTAGTGCATTTGGATATAATGAAGAGTTAGGAGGTGTAATAGTTATACCAAAAAGTGTAACAACTATGGATAGGGCCATATTTCAGATAACAAATGTAGAAACTATAGTAATTAAGAGAACCCAAGAAGATGCTATGGCAAATATCACTTTTGACAAAGGATGGAACTATACAGAAGATTATGAACGATTAAGTATTCCGCCGTGGCCAACTACAGGGTTTGCTGAAATAATATATGATCCAAATTATACTGAATAAGAGAGTAATCTCTTATTTTATTTACAAAAAAAATTGACATAAAAGCATAACTTGCTTTTCAAATCAAAAAAAATATTTTATAATAAAAATAATAGGAGGGCATAGTTATGAAGATGAGTTATCAATTATCATTAATAATTGTAGGTGTACTTTTAGCAATAACTACTACAATAGGATCAAGTTATGCTCTTTGGACTGTTACTGCTACACAAGAGGGCACTAATAAAGTTACAACAGGATGTTTTACTTTATCATATACTGATACTTTAAATAATGAAAGTACAAGTATTGATCTAACAAATGCTTATCCTATAAGTGATGAAAATGGCTTAAAATTAACACCATATATAATATCTTTGAAAAATACTTGTAGTATCGCTGCAAAATACAATTTAACATTAACTACTGATTTACAGAATACTTTATCGGATTTCTTTTTAAAAACTAATTTTAAAGATATAACTAATAATACTGATTATGGAATAAAATTAATAAGTGAATTAGAAGAAACTATCTTAGATGAAAATATGGCAAATGAAATAACTGATACTAAAGGAATAACTATAGGCAATGTTTATTCTTTAACACGAGGAATCTTAAATCCTGATGAAGAAATAAAATTTGAACTTAGAATATGGTTAGATGAATCTGCTACTAATGATACTATGTCATCAAAATTCACTGGAGTAGTAAGTAATACAGCATATGCTACAGAAAGTGTTAATTAAAAAAACGTTTGGATTTTTCAAACGTTTTCTAATCTTTATAATTTTTTTCAAAATTCCAAGAATCACGACACATATCATCTAAAGTTTTAATAGGTTTAAAATCTAATTCTTTCATACTTTTTGAAGGATCTGAATAACAAGTTGCTATATCTCCTTCACGTCTTTCTACAATTTCATAATTAACCTTAACGTTATTTACTTTTTCAAAAGCTTTAATCATATCTAAAACGCTATATCCAGTACCGGTTCCTAAATTATAAATATATAGACCTTTTTCTTCTTTATTAAGTTTTTCTAAAGCTTTAATATGTCCAATCGCTAAATCTACAACATGAATGTAATCTCTTACTCCAGTTCCATCTGGTGTATCATAATCATTTCCAAAAACTTTTAGACAATCAAGTTCACCTTTGGCTACTTTTGAAATAAATGGCATTAAATTATTTGGTTTTCCTACTGGACTTTCACCAATTAAACCTGATTCATGTGCACCAACTGGATTAAAATATCTTAAAATTGCTATATCCCAAGAATTATCTGAATTATATAAATCCTTTAAAATAGTCTCAACCATTAATTTGCTAGTACCATATGGATTTGTTGTCCCACCAGTTTCACATTCTTCGGTAATTGGAATTATTTTAGGATTTCCATATACCGTAGCACTTGATGAAAAAACTAATTTTTTTACATTATGATTTTTCATTACTTTTAAAAGAGTTAAAATAGTTGAGACATTATTTATGTAATATTCAACTGGCTTACTCACTGACTCACCAACTGCTTTATATGCTGCAAAATCTATTACGGCATCAATTTTTTCTTCATAAAATATTTTTTCCAATAATTCTTCATCAATTAAATTTCCTTCATAAAATTTAAAATCTTTATTAGTAATTTTTTTGATACTTTCTAATGCTTTAGGTTTACTGTTTGAAAAATTATCTAACACTACAATTTCATAACCATTTTCTAATAATTCTACACAAGTATGAGAACCAATATATCCAGCTCCGCCTGTAACTAATATTTTCATAACATCACCATCCTATAAAAAGTATATCATATTTGAAAAAATTATAGTATAATTTATGTATGAAATAATTAAGAAGGTGTTTATAAATGAATATACCAAATCATGTCGCTTTCATCTTAGATGGCAATGGAAGATGGGCTAAAGAAAGAGGTTTATCTAGAAGTGAAGGACATCAAGCTGGCTTTGAAAATTTATACGCTCTTTGTAAATATATAATTAGTAAAGGTGTAAAAGTATTTAGTGTATATGCATTTTCTACAGAAAACTTTAAAAGAAGTAAGCCTGAAGTAGATTTTTTAATGAATTTGTTTATCAAAGGATTTAAAAAATATGAAAAAGAAATGAATAAAGAAAATATTAAAATAGTTTTTTCAGGAATAAGGAAATTACCACTTCCAAAAGATGTTATTAAAATGATGGAAAAAGTTGAAGAAAGTACTAAAAATAACACTAAAGGAATCTTTAATATATGTATAAACTATGATTCACAATGTGAAATAATAGATGCTACTAAAAAGATTGTTGAAGATATAAAAATAGGAAAACTAAATCAAGAAGAAATAACTAAAGAAGTGTTTAATAGTTATTTATATCAAGATTTACCACCTATAGATTTATTAATTAGAACTAGCGGAGAATATAGATTAAGCGGATTTATGTTATGGCAAGCTAGTTATGCAGAGTTTTATTTTCCGAAAATTCATTTCCCTGAATTCAAATGTGAAGATTTTGATGAAGCAATAAAAGTTTATAATAAAAGAGATCGCCGATTTGGTGGTATTAAAGAAAAGGAGAATTAATATGAATAAAAAACAGTTAACGCCAGTTGTGTTAGCAACACTTTTAATAATTATCGGAGTAATTACAATATCATTACCAATCTTAGATTTTGTTAATTTAAGATTAACGTTATATGGTGCTTTTGGGTTAATAGCGTTATTTAACTTAGTCAGTTTTATTATTACTTATAAAGATAAAGATGTTGAAAGTATCTTAACATTTTTAGTTAGTGCTTTAATTATAGTATTAGTTAAAACGTTGGACATAAGAGAATTTTTTAACGTATCGATGATTCTATTTATTTGGACTGCATTTATTTCTTTAGTTAGATTAAAAAAAGCTGATTATTATAATGATCGTAAAAATAAAGCTTGGATTATCCAAATGGTTTCAATCGCAATTTTTGTTTTAACAGGATTATTAACCGCAATTAATATGTCTTATTCAAGTGAAATTCAAATTTTATTATTTGGTTATTTCTTTCTAATCAATGGAATTTTAGAATTAGTAGATCCATTAATTCTTTATTTAGGTAAATTAAATGAAAACAGTAAATGATTTTTATGAATATCAAATTCTTGATATGGCTAATGGCGAAAAATTAGAACTTTGGAATGGAGTAAAATTAGTAAGACCAGATCCTCAAATTATATGGAAAGAAAAATTGCATCCAGAATTATGGGAAGATGTAGATGCTATTTATCACCGAAGTAAATCAGGTGGTGGAAGCTGGGAAATCAGAAATAGAAAATTAACTAACTGGCATATTCATTACAAAGATTTAACATTTAATTTAAAATTAATGAATTTTAAACATACAGGTTTGTTTCCGGAACAAGCATATAATTGGAATTTAATTAAAGAAAAAATTAAAAATTCTAATAAAAAAATTAAAGTATTAAATTTGTTTGCTTATACTGGGGCGGCATCAATGGCAGCTTTATCAGAAAATGCGCATGTTGTTCATGTTGATTCTTCTCGTGGCATGGTAGATTGGGCAAAAGAAAATGCTAATTCCAGTGAATTAACTGATAGAGAAATTCATTATTTAGTAGATGATTGTGTTAAATTTGTTAAAAGAGAAATAAGAAGAGAAAATAAATACGATATCATTTTAATGGACCCACCAAGTTTTGGTAGAGGAAGTAAAAATGAAGTATGGTCTATTGAAGAAGACTTATATAATCTAGTAGATTTATGTAGTGAACTTTTAAGTGATGAACCTTTATTATTCGTAATCAATTCTTATACCACAGGTCTTTCGATGACAGTTTTAGAAAATATTTTAAGACTTACTGTAAATAAGAAAAAAGAAGGTATTATTTCGAGCGATGAGTTAGGACTTAAAATGAAGGATAGTGAGCTTATATTACCTTGTGGTATTTATGCAAGATGGGAAAAAAGTGAAGATTAGTCTTCATTTTTTTAATTGTTTTATCATACATTTTAATGTACTAATTAAAGGAGGAAAGTATGTTAAAAGTATCAAGTAAATCAAATCCTAGCAAGGTAGCTGGGGCTATAGCAAATATGTATCGCGAAAATGGTACTGTTGAAATTCAAACAATAGGAGCTGGTTCATTAAATCAAGCGATAAAGGCTATTGCAATAGCTAGAGGATTTGTGGCTCCAAGTGGTGATAACTTAGTTATTATACCGGCATTTAACGATATAACAATTAATGGAGAACAAAAAACTGCAATTAAATTAATTATAGAGTCAAAGTAAGACTCTTTTTTAATTACTTTGTTTATGATAAAATTATAATGGTGATAATATGAAAATAACAATTTTAGGAGCAGGTGCATACGCTTTAGGTCTTGCATCTAAATTGAATCAAAATTATAAAGATATTGTTATATGGAGTAAGGTAAAAAGTGAGATAGATGTTTTAAAAAAAACAAGAACGAATGAAAAGGTAATCCCAAATTTTAAATTACCTTCAAATATCAAATTTACTACTAATTTAGATATAGCTACAAAAGATAGTGAAATAATAATTATTGCAGTAGCTACTAAGTACATACAAAGTGTGTGTGAAGAATTAAAACAATTTATCACAAATCAACACGTTGTTATTGCTTCAAAAGGTATTGAAGAAACTTCATGCAAGTTTGCCAGTAAATTAATAATAGATATTTTAAATACAAAAAGAATATGTACTATCTCAGGCCCATCTTTTGCTAAAGATATGGTAACAAAAGAAGCAATAGGGATTTCGCTAGCAGCTACAAATACAACCACAAAAAAAGTTGTATCAGAAGCTTTTTCTAGTAGTAATTTAAAAATAAGAAGTACTAATGATTTTGTGGGCGTAGAACTTTGTGGAACCATGAAAAATATTATTGCAATTGCATCTGGTATTTTAGATGGAATGAAGGCATCCGAGTCTACAAAAGCTATGTTTTTAACTGAATGCTTAAATGATGTTAGAAAACTAATAAGGAAATTTGGTGGTAACGAAAAAACAATTTTATCCTATGCTGGCTTTGGTGACATTATTTTAACTTGTTCATCAACCTCAAGTAGAAATTATAAATATGGTAAATTACTTGGAGAAAATAAATCTTCTAAATTATTAAATAAATTTCTAGAAGAAAACACAGTAGAGGGAATAAATACTTTGAAATCAATTTATAAATTGGTTAAAAGTAAAAAAATTAAATATCCTTTTTTGGATTTAATTTATAAAGTGACAACTTTAAAAGAAAAACCAGAAAAATTAGTATCGTTCTTAATGGAAAAAGAATAGTGGATAGAAACATCCACTTTTTACATACAAGTGTAAAGTTTGTAGAAATTTGATGACTGTCAGTCAACTTTATTTGACAAAAGGTCGGGGGGGGGTATGCTATAAATAACAAAATAGAAAAGAGGTAAAAATATGGAAAAGAATAAAAGAAATAAGATAATAGGATTATCGATAGGTATTTTGATAGTACTAATAATCGTAGTATCAAGTACATATGCATATTGGCAAATAACAAGAACGCAAGAAACACCAAATGACATAGTCGCAGCATGTTTAAATCTAAATTTAGAAGATGTATCTGGGGCTATAGATTTAGATAGTGCCTGGCCAATAAGTGATGAAGAAGGAAAGACTCTAACAGGCTACACATTTACAGTAACAAATAATTGTGATGAAGAAATCAATTATATTGTCGGACTAAATAGAGTTGAAGAATCTAATTATTTATTAGATTCAAGTATCAAATTACAACTAGATGATAATTCATCTCATGTATATGGAAACTTAAGTGATGTAGAATATGCAGATAGTGAAAATACATATACATCAAGAGTAAGTAAACAAGTAAGTGTAGAAACAATAAGTGCAAATGCTACAAATACCCATACCATTAGAGTATGGGTGAGTGTTGATGCACCGGTAACAGAACAAAGTAAAACATTCTTAGGACAAGTATTTATTATAGGTGGTCAAGGAATCGAAGTAACAGAATCGTCAAGTTGTTTTACTATTGCAGATAATGGAACAATTATTGGATATGATTATGCATGTGGAACAGAAGTAAAAGTTCCCGCAGAAATTAATGGCATTCAAGTAAAAGAAATAAATCCTTTATCATTTTATGCTAATGAATTAGCGGAAATTTATGGCTTCACTGAAGAAGATGGAGGAGCATATATTTATATTTTCGATCCGGCTGATAAACAAGATGTTATTGATAATTATGTTAAAGAAGAATGGTGTGATGATTGCACAGATGAAATATTAGATGAGCTTTTGATCGTTGGGCCAGAAGAATATAATGAAATTGATTGGTCCCAGTTTACTGAGATTAAATATGAGATGGATCATTATATTAAACCGGTTGCCGCGAATTATATGATAACAACCTTAGATTTAAGTGATGCAATTTATTTAAACAAAATTTCAGAAGGTGCATTAAATGGTTACATAACAAGTAGAGAGAATATAAATGATACTTGTGAATATGATTCAAGTATAGAAGTATACTATTGTAATTCTTCATTATCAAAAGTGATTTTTCCGAAGAATGGAGAATTAACTTCAACTGGGAAATATGCCTTTAGTGATAATATGATAACAGAAATAGAGTTGTCTGATTCTATAAGTACAATAAGTAGGTCATCTTTTGAAAATAACAGAATAAGTAATAATTTTATGATTCCATCACAAATCAAAGTTATTGAAGAAGCGGCTTTTTCTGATAATGAAATAACATCCTTAACATTTGAAGATACAGAGCTAAATCCAAGCAAATTAGAATTTATTGGTGAACAAGCTTTTAGTTCAAATAATATAACTGGCAAAATAATAATACCAAGCTCTGTTCATACGATAGATGGGCCTGCATTTGATCATAATCCTAATATAACAGAAATAATTATTAAAAGAGAAGACTCAACAGGTATGAATTTCGGAAGTTATTGGAGTTCGACATCAGGGAACACAACAGTGACTTACGACCCAAATTACACAGAATAAGGGTAAAATTCACAAAAACAAGTCGGCCGTTGGTCGATTTTTTTTGTTGACAAAAGCTATCTGGGGGGGGGTATGCTATATATAACAAGGTAGGAAAGAGGTAATATATAGTGAAGAAGAACAAGATAATAGGATTCTCATTGGGGATTTTGGTAATATTAATAATCGTGGTATCAAGTACATATGCATACTGGCAAATAACGAAGACCCAAACTACGCCAAATGATATAGTGGCAGCATGTTTAAATCTAGATTTAGAAGATGTATCTGAATCAATTAATTTAGATAGTGCTTGGCCAATAAGTGATGATGAAGCAAATAGTCTAACAGGATATAC
>JAZRRD010000086.1:0-1687 GCA_045650425.1 Bacilli bacterium
ATGAGCAAATAAAGTTATTTTCTTTGATTTTTGATTTAATAGCATATCTAAAAATTTATCAACTGAATTGTACCAGTACATTGTATCTGAATTATCATAACAGCTCATCATAGCTATTGAATAAGTTAACATCTCTTTACCATTATTAATGGCACAGGCCTCTATATCAAATACTAATATATCATTCTCTTGAAATTCATAAACATCATAACAATTTCTAACCATATAATTTTTTAAATCAGCTTTTATTGTTTCTAATCTTTTATTTAACATATTAAAACTCCCTTGCTTTACTAATTAAAATACTAACTTTTCTAGATAAATTATATTCTAGTTCTTCATCATCTTCATCATTACCCTTTCTAGAATATTTGACAGCAAACATTCCAGAAGCATTCATCATTTTAAAAAGTATCTCTTTTTGAATAGGTGTTAATGAGTTTATAGATGATAATAATTGTTTCCTGTTTTCACTACTCATTACATTGTCATTCTCCCATTCTTTTAATTTTGATTTTAGTTGTGTTTTGATTTTAACACCTGTAACTATTTCCTTTATAATATTTGTTGATGATAGTCTTTTTGTTTGCTCCTGTATCTGTTTATCATAAGCTATTATTGTACTAACCTTGTTAAAGTCTAAATCATCTTGTAGTAATTTAAATTGTGAATTATCTCTGGTAAATGAAAAAGCGTATGAATTGTTATATGCTCCATAATCGAATTGTGTAGCGTAACCCATAAGGTAATTAAGCTGTCTTTCAGTAATATTGTACTTTTCTTGTAATATTGGAATTTTTTTAAGAACTGTTTTATTGTGTTTATCGATTGTTTTTTGTAGGTGTTTTAGTGCTTTTTCTTTAGATGGTAATGTAGGCGTTTTCCTTTGTATCTCTCTCCTGTTATCAATAGCTCTTATTAATTTATTGGTAAGAGCATTAATGTTGCTTTCCGTCAACTTACCTTGTTTTAAATATTTAGGTATATCCATATCGAACTCTTTTAGTTTTGATTTTAAGTAATTAATGTTTGTTTTCTTGCTTTTCCCATTCCAGTCTCTTTTGTTCAAGTTATTTCTTAATCTGTTTAAATCCATTTTTGAACACGCCCCTTTAATAATAGTATATGCTTTTTAACTAATATTTTCAACTAAAAATCATAAAAAAAGTGTGATAAAATTACCACACTTTCCGACAATTTATTTATTAATATCTTCTTTTAATAACTTTTCAGTAACTCCCATTTTATATACTACAAATTTATAATATTCTAAATCATTTTCAAATACTTTATCTATTAAGTTATCTAATACTATTTTAACATCAGCAATTTCCTCTTTTATGTTAGCTCTAATTTCATCTATATTCACTCTTAATAGCTTATCATTTAATCTATAACGTTGTAGCTTTTGAATAGCTTTTGTTAGTTCGCTTAGTTCCTCTGTGACTACAATTAATTCTAAATCACTAACTTTACTTAACCTTGTATCTTCCATTGATACTGTTTTAAATTTTAAACTATCATATTTATTCATTTTTTTCATCTCCCTTTAATAAAACATTTTTGCACCATTTATCATAATTATGACTAAATATTGTATTAACTAAAAACTCATAATCATCTCTATTTTTATTACCATTGAATAAGTAGTCATAAGCTACCTTAAATAATCTACTGTTTTTATCTT
>JAZRRD010000087.1:0-27263 GCA_045650425.1 Bacilli bacterium
TAATATGTTATAATACAATTAGGTGATAATATGCAAATAGCAACAATCTTTTTGATAACAATTATAATCTTAGGAATTATAGGTATTATTTACATAAATTCTTATAATAAATTACAATTTTTAAAAACAAAAGTTGAACAAGCAGAAAATATTGCAGATGAATCTTTAAGAGCTAAATATGACAACATAGTTAAAATAAACAGCATTATAAAAAAAATAATGAAAAATAAAAAAGATTACTTAAAAGAATATATTGAGCTAAAAGATAAAAAAATATCTAATTTTCAATTAGATAGAGAACTAATTGAAGCAATGAATACAATCAAAACTTTAATCAATGACTACGAAAAATTAGAAAATGATCACGAAATCCAAGATACCCTATACGAAATTAAAAATATAGATGAAAAATTAAGTGCTGCTAAAACATATTATAATAAAAACACTACTGAATCAAATCAATTAATTAGAACATTTCCTTCAGTAATTGTAGCAAAAATTCATAAATTAAAAACAAAACCATATTTTGATGGCAAAAATATGGAAGATGAAATCATTGATGATTTTAAATTATAATTGCCAATCAATTGGTTTTATTTGATTATCTATTAAAAACTTATTTGCTTTTGAAAATGGCTTACTCGCAAAAAATCCTTTATTCGCAGAAAAAGGCGATGGATGAGGACTAGTTATAACAAAGTGCTTTTGATTTGTAATTAAAGCTCTTTTTTCTTTGGCAAAATTTCCCCACAAAATAAAAACTACCGGTTCTTCTTTTAAGTTAATTAATTTAATAACGTAATCTGTAAATAACTCCCATCCTAATTTGCGATGACTTGCAGGTTTGTCTTTTTCAACGGTTAGTACAGCATTAAGCATTAATACACCTTCTTTTGCCCAATTTGTTAAATCACCATTACTTGGGATAGCACATCCTATATCATCATGTAATTCCTTATATATATTTTGGAGTGAAGGTGGAACTTTTATTCCAGGATGAACACTAAAAGATAAGCCGTTAGCTTCACGTTCTCCATGATAAGGATCTTGTCCTACTATTACGACTTTTAAATTTTTAAAAGGAGTAAGTTTTAAAGCTCTAAAAACATCTTCTTTTGGTGGATAAATTGTTTTTGCTTCATACTCTTTTTCTACTAAATCATAAAATTTTTTAAATCCGTCACTATTCCATATTATAGATAACTTATCATCCCAATCATTACCTATCATAATACTTCCTCACTTTTTTCAATATTTCTTAATTTTAATGCTTTAAAAGCTGCTATAATTTGAATTGATACAAATATTAAAGCAAAAAGGAAATTATATCTAACACCTAAAACTATACAAAAACCACAAATTAAATTTCCTATAGCTTTTGCTATATATGAACTCATTTCTTTTAAATTACAAAATGCCAACTGTTCCTCCGAATCAAATCTATTAACATAAGGCGCATCAGCAATATGAGAATAAGATTCTGCTAATATATACATGTACATTATAGCTATCAAGAATATTATTCGGTTATTAAAGATAAAGGCTAATGCATAAAACATAAATCTTCCAATAAATTTAATTGCTAAATTTATATAATCATTTTTTAACGTTAATTTTTCTAATATTAGTGTTCCTATAAAAGCTGCAGCAATTCCTAATATTAATTTAAAATTAGATGCCCCAGATGCTGTAAACCCTAAATTAGTTGTTAATAATGTAATAGCTAACCCGTTAATACAAGCATAAGATGTATTTCCAGTTAAACTAAATAATAAATAATATTTAGACATTTTATCATTTTTAATCTTTTTTACAACTTTACTTAAAATATCAACATTTACTCTTTTTTCTTCTTTAGAATAATATTTTTCTAAGTTTATATTTTTTAATATTAATAATGCTACTAGTATTAAAATACCAGCTACTAAAGAATATGTATTAAAATTGATTTTTAAGTTAATAATAGTTTTTCCGAGCAGAATAGATGTTAATAAAGTTCCTGTATAATATGCATAACTATAAACCAAAGAACGCAAAGCGTATATTTTATCACTTTTGGTAACCATTGTTATCATAGGATAAATACTAGCATAAATCTCAACATCTACAACATAATCAACCATTATCAAAAACTTAATTAAAACATTAAATCCACTATTATGTAGTAAGAATAAAGAGAATAACACTATTCCTTTAATTAGAAATAATAAAGTAGTAAATTTCTTTAAACGCTCTTTAGTTATTAAATTTGTGCACAAAAATATCGTAGAAACTGATAATAAAGCACACAAGCTATATACAATTCCAATTGTTTTTGTAGAAAGATTATTATCTGCTAACCATAATTCTTGAAAACTATAAAAAACACCAGCTGCCAATGAATAACAAATTAAAACTAAAAATATTTTCTTTATTTCTTTATTCATTATACACCTCATTTGTGATATGATTCATTATTCATTATTTTAAATGAACGATATATTTGCTCTAATAATATTCCTCTAAATAGTCCATGTGGAAAAGTCATATTAGAAAAACTGATAACATCATCAGCTAAATCTAATATTTCAACGTCTAAACCTAACGAACCACCAATTATAAAGGTGATATTACTATTCACCATAAAAGTTTTTTCAATTTTAGAAGAAAACTCAACACTTGAAATTGATTTACCTTTTAAATCTAACGCAATATTAAAATCATTTTTATTAATTTTATTCTTTAAATCTTGTAATTCTTTCTCATGATTAATATTATCTTTTAATTCAATAATTTCAATTTTATGATATTTTCTTATTCTACTTAAATAATCTGTTATTAAATCATCTAGATATTTTTCTTTTATTTTACCTACACATAAAATTCTTATCATAATTCAATCAACTCACTCTTGCTAGTTTGTTCACTAACTTCTACTTTATCAAATAAAATATTATAATCTGCAAATGTATTTCTTAAAGTATCCAATGATTTTTCTTTTGTATTATTAACTTCGCTTAAATGCATTAATATTATTTTTCTCGTATTTTCTCCAATAAGCTTTGTTAAATAGAAACTAGAAGCATTATTTGATAAATGTCCATAATCTCCTAATACACGCTTTTTTAACCACTTAGGATACGGCCCATTATTTAACATTTCAATATCATGATTACTTTCCATTAAATAAACATTTCTATTTTTTAAAATATTAAAATATTTTGCTTTAACATAACCAGTATCAGTTATATAAACTACTGAAGAATTACCAGATTCAATGATAAAATTCCTTGAATCTGGCGAATCATGAGATGATTTAATTGCAGTAATTTTTAAATCATTAATGTATACATCCTCATCGTATATAATTATATTTTCATAATTTTTTATATTCTCTAATTCATTAAACATAGTTTGAGTCATAAGTAACGTAGCTTTAGATTGTTTCAAAACTGTTTCTAATGCTGATATATGATCTGTATGTAAATGACTAATTAAAACATAATTAATATCCTTAATCGACAATTCTATTTCATTAAGTTTTTCATTTATATATTTACAATTCATACCAGCATCAATTAAAAGTTTTACTTGTTCAGTCTCAACATACGTTGAATTTCCTTTAGACCCACTAGCTAAAACACATACTTTCATTATTTATATAACGATAATGGATTAAAGAACTTATAACTTCCACTATAAGGCATCCCTGTAGATACACTTAAGTGTAAATGAGGTCCTGTAGTAAATCCTGTATTTCCCATTGTTCCTATTTTTTCTGCACGTCTTACTGTTTGCCCCTCTTTAACTAATTGAGAGTTTAAATGTGCATACATAGAGAATATATTATTTCCATGATCAATTATAATCATTTTCCCACCAGTTTTTTGATATAAAACATCAACAACTACACCATCACCTATAGAATAAATTGGAGAACCAATACCATAACCTAAAGCAATATCCATACCTTCATGATATTTACCCCAACGCCACCCATAAGGACTAGTTATGATATAACCACTATTAGTAGGCCATGCCCAATCTCCATCTAAATTAACTGGGGTTCCATAATTGTATGTTTTTTTACCTTTAGTAGTTACCTGGTCTACTTTAGCTCGTATAACCTCTTCAGATATTTTAACAATACCTTGACTTTGTTCTCCATTTATAACTGCATATCTTGAAGTAACTCTTGTGATTCCATTAACTCCCGGTTGAGTTATCTCAGAATAACTTGAAGGTTTAGACTTATCATATACTGTGGTTTTTTCAAAATATTGTTCAACGTCTTCGACACTATATAATTGATATGTCAAAGTTATAACCGGATCAATTAAAGTAATATTTACAGTATCATTGATAGCCAATAAACTATCTTCACTTGCAAATTTAGGATTTGCTATCAAAAATTCCTCTGGATTAAGCTTATTATTTTCACTAATAGATGCAATTGTATCTCCAGCTTTTACCACATAAGTTTTCTTTTCCGCATTACTTCCGAAAAGTAAATATTGTGACAATTCAGTTGAATTAGTATAAATTTTATCATTAACACTTATGTATGCCTCTTTTATTGTGATTTTTTCATTAAAATACATACTTTCAATAATACTACCAACTTCAGTAATTTCTTCCTGTTCTCCAGCTAAATAATTAGCATAAGCTTCATCATCTATAAAAGCAAGTACAAAAGTATTAATAGCATCTTCAAATACCTTTTTATCTAATACATTTATAATAATTTCTTCGTCTTCTTCAGGCTTTACTGTAACTTTATATCCCTTTATAGTAAAATCATCAGCTTTTTCTATCTCAGAATAAATTTCATTTATATCTACTATTTCATTATCATAAGTATATAATTTTTTGATATTAAAATCATTCGGAGGATAAACGTTATCAACATTATATTTAGCTTTAATTTCTTTTTGTTTATCATTAATTATTTCATATAATTTATCTTTATTTTCAATGACACCTATTTTTTCTCCATTTAAATAAACTTGATATAACATATAAATGTCATCATTACTTTTCATTATACTATTTAATGAAAAAACAATAACAGCCGTTACCAACCCTATCATTATTGCTATTATAGTTTCTTTTTTCATAAATCCTCCTTATTATTCTTCTTCAGGCGATTTCATGTAGTTTTTAAAATTGCTCATGTTAAGTTCAAATAATAAATTAATTACTCCGGTAGAACCTTTACGATGTTTTGCAATAATTAGTTCTGCAGGTACTATTGTTTCATGTTTATCACTTTTAGCTTCATAATAATCCTTACGATTAATAAATAATACCATATCAGCGTCTTGTTCCAAAGAACCAGATTCTCTTAAGTCTGCTAACATTGGTTGTGAATTTTCTCTTTTTTCTGCACTACGTGAAAGTTGGGCAAGTGCAATTACTGGAACATTAAGTTCTAATGCCATAGTTTTTAAAGAACGTGATATCTCAGATACTTCCACTTGTCTTGATTCTATTCTTCGATTACCAGTTGTAACTAACTGCAAGTAATCTATTACAACTAAACCTAGTCCTTTTTCCATATTAGCAAGTCGACGACATTTAGCTCTAATTTCTGAACTAGTAATACCCGCCATATCTTCAATATAGATATTTGTTTCGGCAAGCTGACTTAAAGCTTCATTATATCTTTTCCAATCATTATGTTGTAATTGTCCTGTTTGAAGTTTATGAGAATCAATTTGTCCAACAGCAGATATCATTCTATTTACTAATTGTTCTGCTGGCATTTCCAAGTTAAATACTGCTACTGCTTTATCAGTACTTTGAGCAGCATTAGTAGCAATATTAAGTGCAAATGCAGTCTTACCCATACCTGGACGAGCAGCCAAAATAATCATTTCACCACCATGTAAACCAGCAGTTATTCTATCCAAATCATAAAAACCAGTCCTTAGCCCTGTAATAGCATTCTTATTTTTAGCTAATTCTTCTAATTTTTCTTGAGCTCTTCTTAAAACCTCATGAATTGGCATAAATTCACTAGTTTGTCTTGTCTTTATTGTATTTAAAATATTTCTTTCAGCATTATCTAAAAGAGTGGTAACATCCTCTTCATCATAACTATCTGTAATGATGTCTGTAGCTGTACCTATTAAATTTCTTCTTACAGCATTTTCTTTAATAATTTGTATATAATATTCTAAATTAGCCGCAGTAACTACTGAATCTATAACCTCAGTTAAATAATCTACTCCTCCAACTGCATTCAATCTTTTCTTCTTATCAAGCTCATCTTTAATCGTCATGATATCTATTGGAATACTATTTTTATACATTTCACAAATTGCGTCAAATATAAGTTTATGTTTTTCATCATAAAAAACATCTCTATTTACTTCTTCACAAATTTTATTTAAAGAAATCTTATCTAAAAACGCAATTCCTAAAACATTCATTTCTGCTTCTATATTATTTGGCATAACTCTAGTTGCCATAACTTCACCTACTTTTTAAGTACCGCTTTAATATTAAACACTACTTTTTTGTGTAATTTCAATTTTACTAAATGACTACCTAACGAATCCATTGCTGTTGTTAATTCAATCATTTTCTTATCTATATTATATCCTTGTTTATTAAGTTCCTCAGCAATTTGTTTCGTAGATACTGTCCCAAAAACTTTATCTTCCTTACCTGTTTTTACTTTAAATGAGAATTCTTTTTCTTCAATTTTCTTTCTTATCTCATTACATTTATCAATATATGCTTGTTCCTCATCATTTCTTTTATTTATCTCTGTCTCAAGTATTTCTTTACTTCTTTTTGAATATGGCACTGCCAAATTATTCTTAATTAAAAAGTTATTAGCATACCCATCAGATACTTCTATAATTTGATCCTTTTTACCTTGTTTTTTTACATCTTGTAATAAAATAACTTTCATAAAAAACCTCCTCAAATGTCAATTTATATTATATCAAAATTAATATAAAAAACATAGTCTTTTGCAAACAAAAAAAGCTTTGTAAAAAAGCTTATTATTTTACATATGGTACTAAAGCCATAAATCTTGCATATTTAATTTGTTCTGCAATATGTCTTTGATGTTTAGCGCAAGCACCTGTCATACGACGAGGCATTATCTTACCCTTTTCATTAATATATTTATTAATAATCATAACATCTTTATAATCAACGCTTTTTCCAGCGCACATTTGACATATTTTTTTCTTTTTACGATGAAATTCTGCCATGTTTATCCTCCTTTTTAAAATGGTAAATCGTCTTCACTTAAAGCGATTTCTTCTCCAAAGTCCTTAAATGGATCCTCAGAAATATCAGTTGTTTCAATATCATTAGATGGATAACTATTTTGTTCAGGCATTTCAAAAGAACTAGTTCTATTCATATCAGATTTTGTAGATAAGAAAGTTACATTATCACAAATAATTTCTGTAACATATCTCTTAGTTCCGTCTGTATGGTCATAACTACGAGTTTGAATTCTTCCCTCTGCAGCTACTTGAGTTCCTTTAACACAATATTTCGCAATATTTTCAGCTTGTCTTCTCCATGCTACACAATTAATAAAATCCGCAGTTCTTTCTCCATTTGAATCAGAAAAAGGTCTATTAACAGCTAATGTAAAAGTTGTAACAGCAAGCCCAGCACCTGTAGATCTCATTTCTGGATCTTTAGTTAATCTTCCAATTAATATTACTTTATTCATAAATTTTATTCCTCATCAATTCTAATTACTAAATGTCTTAAAATAGTTTCGTTAATTAAAGCTTTACGATCAAATTCAGAAATAGCTTCATGTGATGCTTCAACTTGCATTACAAAATAATATCCATTTAATTCTTTTTTAATTGGATAAGCAAGTTTCTTTTCGCCCATTTCTTTGAATTCTGCTACTTTACCGTTGTTATCAGTTATAAGCTTTTGCATTTCAGCTGCAGATGCTTTAATAGCGTCAGCCTCCATAGTAGCTTTAACAATAAACATAATTTCGTATTTTTTCATTGTTCCACCTCCTTATGGTCTTTCCGGCTTCCTAAGAAGCAAGGAGTAATTTCTTTACTCGCTTAGTAGTATAACAAAAAAAATTAAAACTGTAAATGTTTAATTTTTATATTTATATTCATTTATAAAAAAAATAGAATATTAAATATCCTATTTTAATCACGACTATTTCCAAATAATTGTAATAATCTTATAAAAATGTTAATAAAATCTAAGTATAAGTCTAAAGCTCCATAAATTCCAGCATTAGGCAACTCTGGCATTTTACTTATCTTTTGAACATCATATGCAGTAATTCCTAAGAATACTATTAAAGCAATAATAGAAATTATTAAAGTAAATGTATCATTTATCCAGAATATATTAACTATAGATGCAATAACTATTCCAAATAAAGCCATCATTAAGTATGTTCCTATTTTAGTTAAATCTATCTTTGTTGTATAGCCAATAAACCCAAATAATGCATATATTGCCGCTGCAATTAAGAACACATAAATTATTGAACTTATTTCATAAACAACAAATATTGATGAAAATGTAAGTCCTGAAACAAATGAATATAATAAGAACATAATTTTTGCCGTAGATTCTTTCATTTTAAATACTCTAGCTGATAAGAATATAACTAATGCAAATTCAGCAATAACAAGTATCCAATAAAATCCACCAGAAAATATGCTATATAATATTCTTTCGCTATTATAAACACCAAACCCAGTTGCAAATGTTACTAATAATCCTATTGCCATCCATAAAAATGATGTTGATAACACTTTATTGTTCATAAAATTCCTCCTTAATAATATTATACTACTTAAACATTAAATCTAAAATAGCAAATATCTCCATCTTGCATTAAATAATCTTTACCTTCTAAACGAAGACGTCCATTCTCTTGAACTTTCTTTTCATCTTTGTATTGCTCTAAATCTGCAAAACTCATTACTTCTGCTTTAATAAATCCGCGAGCAATATCACTATGAATAATACCAGCGCATTCTTTTGCCTTCATACCTTTTTTAAAAGTCCACGCTCTAACTTCTTTAGGCCCCGCTGTAAAAAATGTTGATAACCCTAAAAGTTCGTATGTTGCAAATATTAGTCTGTCTAATCCACTATGATTTATACCTAAATCACTTAAAAAGACTTTTTTATCTTCTTCACTTAATTCAGTTAATTCACTTTCCATCTTCGCACACATTACAACTACACCAGAATTTTCTTTTTCAGCATATTCTCTTACTTTTAAAGTGTATTCATTATCTTTTAAAATCAGACTCTGTTCATCTACATTTGCTGCATAAATTAATGGTTTTAATGTAATAAAATTAAAAGCTTTAATTGCCAGTAATTCTTCATCAGAAAACTCAATTAGTCTTAGAGGAATACTTTTTTCTAAAGCTTCCTTAGCTTTCGTTAAAGCCCCTACTTCTAATACTGCATCTTTATCTTTTGTTGTTTCTGCTTTTTTGATTATTTTAACTAATCTATTTTCTACTATTTCTAAATCCGCTAATATTAACTCTACATTTATAATTTCAATATCTCTTATTGGATCAGTTTTTCCCTCAACATGAGTAATATTCTCATCATCAAAACATCTTACAACCTCAACAATTGCATCAACTTCTCGAATATGAGATAAAAACTTATTACCAAGCCCTTCTCCAGAAGAAGCGCCTTTAACTAAACCAGCTATATCAGTAAATTCGAATGTCGTAGGAACTGTACTATCTGGAATATATAAATTTTCCAAAAATTGCAATCTAGAATCTGGAACAGTAACCATTCCTACATTTGGATCAATTGTTGCAAAAGGATAATTTGCAGCTAAAATATTTTGTTTTGTTATTGCATTGAAAAGTGTACTCTTCCCTACATTTGGAAGTCCTACTATTCCTGCTTTTAATGCCATTTAAATCACTCTTTCTAAAATCCAACAGGGAATCCAATTATGTACCAAACAATTATTAACAATAATAATACTCCCCCTGTTGTTAAAGAGTATGGTAATTGATATTTAATAGTTCTAAATAAATTTATTGGTTTATTACTTTGATTATATTTTTCTAAATAAGCTAAATATATTACAAAATATGCAAATAATGGCGTTAAACCTAAAGTCATACATTCTCCAAATCTATATACAACTTGAGTAAACTCAGGACTCACTCCAGCATTCATTAATACTGGTACAGCAACTCCTCCTGTTATAGCCCACCTTGCAATCGAAGATGGCATTACAATAGTTGAAATAACAGCTATTACAAATAATAATAAGATTAAAGGTATAGCCGAAAAATTAACACTACCAATAATATTTGTTAAACCAGCCACAATAACAGTTCCAATATTTGAATATTTAAACACATTGATTAAAATTGAAGCAAAAAATATTAACACCATTGTATTTCCAATACCATCTAAAGAATGACCAAAATCATCACATAAATCTTTGTTATTTTTTATAGTTCTTGCTCCAAGGCCATAGAAGAAACCTAGGATAATAAATAACATAGTTACAATAAAAACAAAGCCATTACTAAAAAATGAATCATAACTAAATAGTTTATCTATATAAAATGTTTGACTATTATCTAAAAAATTACCCGAAAAAGGTAAACCTGGAATTATATTATAAATAAATATTAATAAATATAATATTCCAGCTCCTAAACCAAAAATTAATCCTTTTAATTCTTTTCTACCAATAGCTAAATCTTCCTCTATCTCAGTTTCAGCAAACTCATACTTTGGTAATATTTTAGCTATCTTTTCTTCTGTTATTTTAGTAATCAATATTGAGATTAAAATTATAGCTATAATCATTATTAGGATAAAACTCATTGTACCAGCTGTATAGCTTTTATCTAATAAGTGAGCTCCCAATAAAGAAGTTGATAACATAGTACTATCTATACTTGTTAAAAACAAACTTAGTCCTTGACCACAAGTTAATCCAGCAAAGGAAGCTATAATTCCGATATTTGGATTACGCTTTCCATATTCAAATAATAATGCACTAATCGGAATTAAAATCACAAAAGATAAATCTCCAATTAAACTTGCTAAAATTGATATTAATACTACCGCAAAGGTAACACTTGTTTTCTTAGCTTTTTTAGTTAATATTGTAAAAGCCGTTTTTAAAAACCCGCTTTTTTCCATTACCCCAATACCTATAAGCATTATTATTAAACTGCTTAATGGAGTAAAAGCTGCAAAGTTAGCTAAAGTGCTTGTAAAAATATATTTAAGTCCTCCAAGGCTTAACAAATTTTTAATTGTTACAGTTTCTGGAGAATATTCTAACATATCGATATTTATCTTATCATAAGTAACTTGTACTCCTAAAAGAGATAAAAAACCACTTAACAATATTGTTATAAAGATTAATATCAACATTGTCATAAGTGGATGAAGTGTCATTCTATCTTTCAAACTTTTTTTCATTTGCAATCACCAACTATTTTTTTCAATTTTTTTTCAAAAACTAATCGATCTAACATAACCTCACGTTGACAATTATCACATTTTAATTTGATATCTACACCACATCTAATTATTGTCCACAAATTTGTTTGACAAGCATGAGGTTTTTTCATAATAACTTTATCATCTAATTTATATTTTTTTTCCATATATTCACCTAAAGTATTTACTCACCATCTATTTTAATATTTATTATATCTAGTATTCTTTCTAAATCCTTCAATGAGTCAAATGGAATTTCTATTTTGTTTTTTCCTATTTTAACTTTTGTTCCAATTTTATCACGCATTATATTTTCATAAATAGTATAATGATAATCATTTACTCTGTTTATTTTATTTTTCTTAGGAAGCGCTTCAATAGAAACTAATTTTTCTATTTCTCTTACACTAAGATTTTCTCTGATAATTTTATCTGCTAACTCAATAACTTTTGTTTCATCGTCAATTTTACTTAACACTCTAGCATGGCCCATAGATATATCTTTTTGAGAAACTAAATTTTTTACTTTTTGAGGTAATTTTAATAAACCTAAAATATTAGTTACATAGCTTCTACTCTTACCAAATTTATTAGCAAACTCTTCTTGAGTCATACCTCTTAATTTTATAATATTTGCATAACTTTCTGCTTCTTCGATTGGATTTAAATTTTCTCTTTGAATATTTTCAATCAAGGCAATTTCCATCATATCTTGATCATTGAAGTCCTTAATAATGGCTGGAATAGTTTTTAATCCAGCTATTCTTGACGCCTTTGTTCTTCTTTCACCAGCAACTAATTCATAACCTTTAATACTCTTTTTAACAATAATAGGTTGAACTATTCCATATTCTTTAATTGATGCAGCTAATTCATTTAATGCTGCTTCATCAAATACTTTTCTAGGTTGATAAGGATTACTTCTGATTTCATCCAAATTAATTTCAACTATATCCCCTTCAGTCGTAGCTTTTTCTACAATATCAGATTCAAAGTTATCAAAATTAATTACAGAATTTGAAAACAACTGTTCCAATCCTTTTCCTAAAGCCTTCTTTTTACTGTTGTCCGTCACGACTTATCACTTCCTTTGCTAAATTTGCATAAGCCTCTGTGGCTCTGCAAGTTGGATCATATTCATTAATTGGTTTCCCATGACTTGGTGCTTCTACTAATCTTACTAATCTAGGTATTATTGTATTAAATACTTTATTTTTAAAATATTTTCTAACTTCTTCAATAACCTCTAAACCAATATTAGTTCTACCATCAAGCATTGTTAATAAAACGCCTTCAATTCTTAAATTAGGATTCATACTTGATTGAACCATTATAATTGAATTTAACAATTGTGTAATTCCTTCTAAAGCAAAAAACTCACATTGTACTGGTATTATGACTGAATCACTTGCTACTAACGCATTCATAGTTGCTAAACCTAATGCAGGTTGACAATCAATAATAACATAATCATATTTATCGCGTACACGGTCCAATGCATTTTTTAATTGTTCATTTTGCTTAAATTCTTCATCTTCAAGCATATTTTTTACAAACTCTACATCAACACCTGCCAAATTTATAGTTGAAGGAAGAATCGCTAAATTTTCAAAACGAGTTCTAACTATAGCTTGTTCAATAGGACACTTTCCTGTCATAACTTCATAAACATCACTATTAAAATCGCCATTATTAAATCCTAATCCAGTTGTTGCATTTTTTTGCGGATCTAGATCTACTAATAACACCCTTTTTCCTTCTTTACCTAAAGCAGCAGCTAAATTTATGCTTGTTGTAGTTTTACCAACTCCACCCTTTTGATTTACTAAAGAAATTACTTTTGCCATTTATGCCACCTCTTAATACTTATCTAAACACTAATGATATTTTAACATAAGAATTTTCATTTGTCTTTATAAATTTTTAGAAATAATTTTATTGGCTAAGTATTGCAATTAACTATATAGTTTGATAAAATAACTTATATAATAGAAAGTGAGTGTAAAAAATGGCAAAGATAACTTTTAATAGTACTGGCGTACGTAATATAGCACAAAAAATCAGAACAAATGTCGGATTAATCGAAGATGATATCAAAAAGATTAATAGTCTATGTAATAATGTAGCAATTTCATGGAAAGGTCAAGATAGCACAACTTATATTAATAAAGTTAACGAAAAACAAACAGAAATCTCTAAAATAACTGTATGTTTAAAAGACCTTGCTGAGAAATTAGATAAATATGCTACAGCAATGGACCAAAATCAAACAAATATAACTAGTGAAGGAAGTAAATTATAATGGAAAAAATAAATTTAAATATTCAATTATTTGCTGACAGTCTAGATATAGATCTTTCAGCATTAAATGATTTAGCATTACAATTTGCTACATTAGGAACTGAAATTTATGACTATTTACAAGATATCGCCAAAGATGTACTTCAATTACAACAAGATGAATCATTAAATTCTATAGCTGGTAATGTTATCCAAACTGCATTTACAAAAATTACTCCTTATTTTGGAGAATTCCAAACAGTAGTAGGAGATTTAGGTAAATTCTTATCTTTCGTAGTAAGCACTTATGAATTTAGTGATGAAGCATTCAAGAAAGAATTTGAAGCTTGGGGAACAACTATTGATGCAGCAATTGGAAATATTAAAAGTGGACTAAATTCAACAACTGCACAAGGAAGTTATTCAGCTTCTCAATATGTTTCTGACATGTCAGCATCAACTAAAAATATAGTTAATGAAGTTTCTGTTATGATTAAAAATACAGGAAACCTATATACAAGCGCTACTGGAAAAACTGTTTTAGGAAGCATACAAGAAATTGGAAATGCAGCGGTTGGAAGCTTTAAAACTTTATGGGATAGCGCAAGCTCAATACTACCAAACCTATTTGGTAGCCTATAATAAACAAAAAGGAGAATAAATATGGATACGAATAGTGTTTTAGATAGCGAAAAAACAATTGAAAGCATTGCAACTATGACTGATGAAAAACAAACTAATTACATGCTTCAAAGAATGATTAGCGATTATTTAACAAAATTAAATTTACCATCTATAGATGTAATTTTAAAAAAGAAAAATCAAGTTGAAGAACCAGGAGTTTTAACTGAAAGTCATATATTATTATTACAATGCATGATTAAAGATTATTATAAAGCATCTGGTGGAAGCATTGAAATATCTGCTAAACAAAGAGGAATTAAATTAAAAGAAGGTACGTTATCTACTTTAGAACAAGAATGTCTAGATAAATTATTGGCAGACTATTGCAAAAGCGTTAAAAACTTATTAGATAAAGTAAATGAATAACATCTAGTTGATGTTATTTTTTTTATACACAAAAAATATAGAAGATTATTTTTCTTCTATATTTTTTAAAGCCTCTTCCAACTCTTCTTTTGACATTGTTGTATAACCTTTAATTTTTGCTTCTTTTGCTCTCATCCTTAAACTTGTTAATGATTCATTAACTTCGCTTTGATCAATAATTTTTCCTGTATTAACTAAAGATTCAATTTGTTCTTTTGTTAATGTTTCGCGTTCCATTAAAGCATCACTTAAAAGTTCTACTAATTTTTTGTTGTCAGTAATAATCTTTTTAGCTTTAGCATAACAATCTTCAATAATTTTACGAGTTTGTTGGTCAATTTCTTGAGCAACTTTATCTGAGAAATTCTTAGACTTAGTATAATCTCTACCTAAGAATACACCTTCACTTTCCTGTTCATATTGTGTAGGTCCTAGATCACTCATACCATATTTAGTTACCATGCTACGAGCTATATTAGTTGCTCTTTTAAAGTCATCGCTAGCTCCAGTAGTCATCTCTTTTAAAAAGATTTCCTCACTAACTCTTCCTCCAAGAAGTCCTACTATCGAAGCTTCTAATTCATTCTTTGTCATTATGCCAATTTTTTCTTCTTTAGGAAGCATCATAGTATAACCACCAGCAACTCCACGTGGAATGATAGTTATTTTATGAACTTCATTTGCATGTTCTAATTTTAAACCAATTACTGCATGTCCTGCTTCATGAATACTTACCAATTTCTTTTCTTTTTCGGTAATCTTACGGCTTGTTTTTGCAGGTCCCATTAATACTCTATCAGTTGCTTCATCAATTTCTTCCATTGTAATAACATTTTTATTTCTTCTTACAGCCAATAGCGCAGATTCATTAAGAAGATTTTCTAAGTCTGCTCCACTAAATCCTGGAGTTCTTTGACTTACATTTTTTAAATTTACATCTTTAGCTAAAGTTTTATTTTTGGCATGAACTTTTAAAATCGCTTCTCTTTCTTTTGAATCAGGTAAACTTACTGTTACTTGTCTATCAA
The DNA here is from genome assembly GCA_045650425.1 of Bacilli bacterium. Taxonomy (GTDB): domain Bacteria; phylum Bacillota_I; class Bacilli_A; order RF39; family UBA660; genus RGIG1752. The sequence goes on from JAZRRD010000087.1 coordinate 15,819, forward strand.
AACGTCCAGGTCTAAGTAATGCAGGGTCTAAAACATCTGGTCTATTTGTCGCAGCGATGATAATTATACCTTCATTTGCTCCAAATCCATCCATTTCAGTAAGTAATTGATTTAGTGTTTGTTCTCTTTCATCATGTCCTCCTCCTAAACCAGTACCTCTTTGACGACCAACTGCATCAATTTCATCAATAAATATCAAACAAGGAGCACTTCTTTTAGCTTCCTTAAACATATCTCTAACACGGCTAGCTCCTACACCTACAAATAATTCAACAAAATCTGAACCACTTATATAAAAGAATGGAACATTAGCTTCACCTGCTACAGCTTTAGCTAATAATGTTTTACCAGTTCCTGGAGGGCCTACTAATAAAACACCTTTAGGAATTCTAGCTCCCATTTTTTGAAACTTTTTAGGATTTTTTAAAAAGTCTATTAATTCTTCAACTTCTTCTTTTTCCTCTTTTAATCCAGCTACATCTTTAAATTTAGCTCCATAGTTTCCATCACTAAGTCTAGCTCTACTACGTCCAAAATCCATAGAGTTTTTATTCCCGCTAGCAACCTTAGTAAAGAATACATAACATAAAATTAAAATAATTACAAAAGGTGCTACATTTACTAATATATAAACAAATGAACTACTTCCTGGATCACTTTCATTTTTATACTCCGTAATTTCATTTTTAGTTACATAATTAGTAACATTTCCTATCTCAGATTCAATTAATTTTGCTTTAAAAGACTCATTATCCCCATAAGACTTTAATTTACCCTCAACATAATAAATGCTTTCACTACTCTTTGGAGTAATTGTAACCTCTGTAACATTGTTACTATTCATTTCTTTTAATAATTCCCCAGCAGTTAGCTCATTAACTTTAGTTCCATTAATATTTAATAGAAATAAAGTACCAACAATAATTACTAACAATATTGCATAAGGAAAAACATTTTTTGTAATATTATTATTTTTTCTATTCATACACCTTCTCCTTCTCATACTTTACTATTATATCATATTTTTCTGTTTTTTCTTTATCAAATTTTGATTTTTTTATTCCAGGTATCCATAAAATGTTATTATTAGCATCCACTAATAATGGCCAAGAATTTCTATCCTCAATATTTATTTTTTCATCAATAAAAATATCTTTTATTTTTTTTCTTCCGTTAAGTCCCTTTACTTCTAAAACATCCCCGGAAATTCTATTTCTTATAAATAGAGGAAAACTCAGTTCATTTTTATTTAGTCTAATGACATAATTACTTTTTTCTTCACTTTTATTCACTATCTTAATGATGTCTCCATTTATAAGTTTTAATTCATCTTTTAATTCTAATTTATATGATTCTATATTTTTACTTTTTTTTATTTCAAACAAACCATAATTTATAACACCATTATATTTTAAAGGTAAATCAAATATCATATTTCTATTTCTATTATTACAAATTATTCGAATAATTTCCTTTATATTTCTGTCATTAACATAATAAAGTTTAGTTCCATAAATATCTTTTAAAAGTTTAAGAATTAATCTTTTTTTAATAAAACTATTTAATTCCTTAAATTTATCAATTTTAATTTTATTATCAACACTAATATTTTCCCAATATTTATCTACAATACTTTCAATAAAACTTTCACATTCTTGTAATTCATCACTAAATTTCAAAAATTTACTATGCACAGCTATATCTTCATTTTTTAAAAATGGTAACAAATTATGGCGATAACGATTTCTGGTGTAATCATCTAAATCATTCGTATAATCAAGCATAAATTTAATATTGTTATCTAAATTATATTGTAATATTTCATCTTTGCTATAAAACATTAATGGTCTTAATACTTTATAACTTCCTTTATCTATAAATTTTTTTATTCCACTATATCCATTTAAGTTACTTCCTCTTACTATTCTCATCATAATAGTTTCTATTAAATCATCTCCATGATGAGCAGTTAAAAGATAATTAGCCCCATATTTTTTTATGACATTTCTAAAAAAATCATACCTAAAGTTCCTTAAATCTGATTCATTATATTTTTCGTTTTTAGGTATTGTGTATTCTTCAAAAATATAATCATTTTCTAATGAATACTTTTTAACAAATTCAAGTTCACTTAATGATTCTTCTCTAATATTATGATTAACGTGAGCAATTATAACAGTAATATTTTTTGCATTTTTAAAAAATTTAAGCAAATGGGCTAAACACATTGAATCTGGCCCTCCAGAACACGCTAGAACTACTGTATCATTATAATTAAAATAATTATTTAAAAACTCAATACTTCTCTTCATATTAACCTCTATTAGCCCTAAGAAGAGAATTAATTAAATCATCTAAATATCCGTCTAATATTTTTTGAGGATTTGTTGATTCGTAATTACTACGAGTATCTTTTACTAATTTATATGGTTCCAAAACATAACTTCTAATTTGACTACCAAAATTAATATCAGAACTTGTATCTTTTATATCATTAATTTTATTATTATTCTTTTCTTCTTCTAATTTATATAATTTGCTTTTTAACAATTTCATGGCTTGTTCTTTATTTTTTAACTGACTACGTTCTGTTTGACAAGTTACTACAATTTTAGATGGCATATGAGTAATTCTTACTGCACTATTTGATGTGTTTACAGATTGTCCTCCTGCTCCACTACTATGATAAACATCAATCTTTAAATCACTTTCTTTAATTTCAATGGAGATTGAATCATCGAAAACAGGCGTTACCGTAACTGAAGCAAATGAAGTATGACGTCTACTATTTGAATCAAACGGAGAAATTCTAACTAATCTATGAACTCCATTTTCCCCTTTAAATTTAGCATAAGCCATATATCCTTTTATTAACATTGTTAAACTTTTTATACCCGCTTCGTCACCTTTTTGAGAATCTAATATTTCACAAGTAAACCCTTGCATTTCACAATATCTTGTATACATTCTTTCTAGCATACTCGCCCAATCACATGATTCTGTTCCACCAGCACCAGGATGAATTTCTAAATAACAATCAGATTGGTCATATGGCCCATTCATCAAAGATTTTAACTCAAACTCAGAAATTTCTTTTTCTAAAATTTTAAATTCTTCTAAAATTTCATTCAGGCTATTTTCATCTAAATCTTCCTTGCATAACGATAACAAAAACTCTAATTTATCAACTATGTTTTCATAAGATGTAATATCCTTACGTAAATTAGATATTTGTTGATTTATTTTATTAGCATTAGAAGGACTATTCCAAAAATCTTCAGCTTCACTTTCTTTAACTAAATGATTTAATAAAATTTTTTTATTATTTAAGTCAAAGAGACTCCTTTAACGAAATAAACATTTCTTCTTTTTCTTTTAGCGTTTTAATTAACATATTAATATCCATTTTTAGTCATTCCTCTTTTCAATTAATATAAAACATATATTTAATATTTTAATATAGATTAAAATTTTGGTCAATTAATTCTAAACCTAATAAAACAACAAAAAACTCCATGAATAGAGTTTATTTATTACGATTTAATAAATAGTTCGTTATACGCTTTCACTACAGCCTTGGATAATTCTTTAGCACACGAAGTACCCTTTAACCCACAATTTATATTACTTAATTTACTTTCTATTTCTCCTACTGTCATTCCCTCAACTAGTTTAGGTATTGCCTGTAAATTTCCAGGACATCCTCCACCTAGAAATTTAACATTACTGATAACATCACCATTAATATTAAAAGTGATTTCTTTGCAACAAGTATTCATAGTTTTATATCTATATTCCATTAAAATTCATCTCACGCTTTCTGTCTTTCACGAATTCTTCACCCAAAACATCTATACATAAATCTAATAATTCATTAATATCCTTAGAAAAGGCACACATACTTTCACTATCTGTATACAATTCAAACATTAAATAATCACTTGAATTAGGTTCTTCTGGTAAATATATTTTTAACCAATTTTCTCCATCGGCTAATAAAATTCCATTTTGTATTTGTATATAATTAACACAATAGTTTTTTAATTCTGACAACATTATATATGAATTCATTTTAGTCCTCCGTATTATTAGAATTACATCCTAAACTTCTGATTCTTGCAATCCCATTTTTTATAACTGCCACCTCATTCGATATTGACATAATAATAGCCTTAAATTCTTCAACATTATTTACAACTATATCATTGTTTGCCAAAGGAGCAATTACTACTGGTTTTTCATTCTTAATGATATAACAAATTTGTTGGTCTATACTACATATATCCATATTAAATAATGTATTAATTTTATCATCAGAGAACTTATTTAGTAAATCTCTAAATGTACTTTTATTTCCTACATAAATATTAAAAACAACACTACCATCTATTAATCTTCCTTCATGATATTCAAATACACCAGCTTTTATGACGTTATCAGGAATATCAATAATCTCATTTTCTAAGGGTAATGGATAATTAATTGCTAACTTTTTATAATCGTCATCTATAAAATTAATAACGGTAATAGTCATTTTATCATTTATACCAAACATTCAAATCACCTAAAATTTCATTTATATTTTTTATTATATCACACATACTTTCTTAATTAAATTGTATCTTAACTTATTCTATAATGTCCAATAATATCATATCGATATTCTAAAATATCTTCTTCATAATTTTTTTGAAAAGGATTAGCATGATGAATTACGTAAGGCACACTATTTTTATTTCTCACATCAGATATAATTCCGATATGATTTTTAAAAACCACTATATCTCCACCTTGCCACTCTTTTATATTATATATATCCGTTGTCAAAGAAATTGCGTTATTATCTAAATAAACTTTTAGATTTCTAACTCTTCTAAAATCAATATTTTTATCTGGTATTTTTATATTATATTTATCACGATTTAATTCTATATCTTCACTAACTAAAACCATTAAATCATAACCGGCACTTTTTAAACCTGCACCTACAACATCAGTACACACACCGTATTCATCATCTGGATAGCCATTAGCATAATATTTACTTTTATATTTTGGCTTTAAAGCAATATAGTCTTTAACTCCTTTTAAAATATCACTCTGATCATCTATACCATCTTGATCCATATCAACATTACTATAATATTTTTGAATATTAAAATCTTCATTAGTATATTTCTCTCTGTATATTTGATTTTTACCAAAGTAAAAAAGACTTATTACTAATATTGATAATAATATAACCGTTACAGAGATTAATATTTTTCTTTCCATATAATTCACCTAATACAATCGAATTAATTTACTTTGAGATATTTTTTCTTGGAATAACTCTAATACTTTTTTTGCAAACTCAACATTATATTCTTCTATTTTTTTATTACCAACAACATTATATAACCATTCTTGACTCTCGTCAAAATTTAAATTATGCAAGTTTATACTCGTACTTAATAAAGCTATAAATTTATTAATAACATCATAAGATAAATCTTGATTTAATATTTGTGAAAAACATGCATCTAATAACTTATTACTGCACACCAAAGCTTTATTATATCTATTATTATAATATAAATATTCTTTACTATTACATGCTAAATACATTAAAGAATCATAATTACCACCTAGCATATTTTCAATTAAAAACCTCTCTAAATTGGGTAATTCTTCATAAGTCTCGTAGAATATATCACTTGCAAAATTATTTTTTCGTATTAAATCTAGTAATAAAGTATCATCAACATCTAAAGTTCTTTCATAAGGAATACATTTGTACATCCACCCACATTTTTCATAATGCCTTCTAATACAAATTAGTTCTCCAACTTTGTATTTTTTAACATATTTTCCTATAACCCTTTGACCCATAATAACTTCTCTAAAATCTTCAGTTTCTAAATTTTGAATATACCATTTTTTATAATCTTGAAAATCAAAAATAATATAGCGGATTTTAATTAATAAATTTTTATTAATCCCCTCATTTTCAAGTTTTCTACGAAAATCATAACTCCCTAAACATAAATCTAAAAACACAAAGAAATCCTTAGCTTGCAACAATTCTTTAACCCTTCCATACTCGTAATAGTTCTTTAATGTATTATCCTCATCTCCGCCTAAAACTTGCTTAGGATCGTTAAAAAATTGATAAAACAATAATAAATCATTACTCAAATCACTATTATAATTTGATAAAAATTCTTTTAATTTTTCAGTCATAGATAAATCCCCCAAATATCGAGCTTATTATAACTAAAAGAAAATAAAAATACAATATTTAAAAAGATAACCATGGTTATCTTTTTATCCTAATTTTCTTTTTAAACTATGTTCATTTATAATGTTATCCACTTCTTCCAATGATGGACATGAATCTTTCCCACCAATTCTTGTTGTTGAAAGAGACGCAGTAACATTCGCGAATTCTAATGCCGAATAATAATCATTGCCATTAGCCAAAGCATAAGTGAAAGCTCCATGGAATATATCACCAGCTCCATTTGTATCAATCGCAGGTAGTTTAGAATCATATGTAGGCATTAGTAATACTTCATTTTTCTTTTCACAAATATATCCATATTTACCAACAGTTATTGTAATACCTAAAGCATTAGGAAAACGGTCTTTTAACCTATTAAAAACAATCATATCATTTTGATATTCATGATTAATTGTCAAGCCAGTGATTCCATTAGCAAATTCTTCTGAACAAATAATATACTTTACATTTTCACAAACTTCAATTACACCAGGATTTACTCTTCCAGCATCAATAATAGATATAGCACTAGGATTAGCTTTAATCAAATCAATAGATTCCTTTGGGTATTTTCCATCTGTTAAAATATAATCATAATTAGTACTATAAGAAATTTTTTCTATAGTTGGATTTTGTAAATCTGTTTTTGATCTAATAGAATTTATAGTTCTAGTAGCATTAACTGTGTTAATTATAATAAAACTAAAAGGTGTCATTACACTATTAGAAATATTTAAATGTTCAATATTCATTCCATTATTTTGTAAATCATTATACACATATTCGCCAAAACTATCTTTTCCTATTTGTCCATAAAAATCTACTTGATTACCAAATTTTGAAATAACATAAGCAGCATTACATGCAGGACCTCCAGTATTAATAGTTATATCAGTATATGAAGCCTTAGAATCTTCTTTAACAAAACCCTTTCCTAAAACAGTAAAATCATACGTTACATTTCCAATACAAGCTATTTTCATATATTTCCTCCTTTCATGAATTCATAATAAAAAATTTAAAAATAATAATCTAGACAAAATAATGCTTTTTTCTTATAATTTAATTGAATATTATGAATACCAATTATAACTTGGAGGAATATATGAATATAAGTTTTGATTTATTAAAAACATTTAAAATAGTTGGTCAGTATGAAAGCATAAGTAAAGCAGCAAAAATTTTATGCGTTACTCAGCCTTCAATTACTAAGGCAATTAAAAAATTAGAGGAACAATTAAATGTCCAACTTTTTGTAAGAGATAAAAAAGGTATGATTTTAACAGATTATGGTAAAACATTATATCGCTATATATTTGACTCTATTAATATCTTAGATAATAGCTTATTAGTAGCTCAAAATATAAATTTAAATGATATAGGTAGATTACGAATTGGCGCTGGTGATTCTGTTACTAAAAATATTTTAAAAAAAACAATCGTCGATTATAAAAAATTACATCCTAAGATAGTTATAGAAATATCAAATAGATCTTCAGAACATCTATATGACGATTTACGTTATGGAAAAGTAGATATTATATTTATTAATTCTACGATTGTTGTAAATGAAAATAAATATAAAACTTTTAAACTATTAGATATTGAAGATTGTTTTTTTACAAACAAAGAAACTTATGAAAAAGTTAAAAACATAACTAACTTAAAATCTATTCTTTCAGAAAATTTAATTGTCCAAAACGAAAGATATGATACTAGAACATTTCTAGAATCAATATGTATAAAAAATAACATTCAACTAAAACCAACTATAGAATTAGATAGACATAACTTAATAATTGAATTTGTGAAAGAAGGATTGGGTATTGGATTTGCAACAAAACAATATATAGAACCATATTTAGAATCTAAAGAACTCGTAGAATTAAATGTTAATTTTAATATTCAAAAACGTTATATTAAAGGTGTATACCGAAATAATAACAATCGTAAAGTTACTAATTTCATTAATTTATTAGAGAAAAATCTCAAAGAATATAAATAGTCAAAAAAAACCTATATAAGGTCTTTTTTTACACCATTACTTGGCCACCATTATTATGAATCACTTGACCAGTAACATAGCTAGAATCATCACTTGCTAAATAAACAAAAGTCGGAGCTAATTCATAAGGCATTGCACCCCTTGCCATTGCAGCATCAGAACCTAATGATGGAATTTTTTTTGCCTCCCAACAAGCAGGTTGAAGCGGAGTCCAAAAAAATCCTGGTGCAATCGCATTAACTCGAATATTTTTTAATGCAAGATTACGAGCTAACGCTCTTGTAAATCCCACAATTGCAGCTTTAGTACTTACATAATCTATTAATTGAGGGTCACCATAAAGACAAGTTACACTAGATAAATTGATAATTGATGCTCCACTAGTTAAGTATGGCAAAACCTCTTTTGTTAAATAAAACATACCAAAGACATTTACTTTAAATGTCCACTCTAATTGCTCATCACTTATGTTTTCTAAACAATCTTGTTGATACTGAACTCCAGCATTGTTTACTAAAATATCAATTTTCCCATACTTTTGAATAGTAGTATCCACAACATATTTACAAAATTTATGCTTCGTAATATCTCCTCTGATTAAAAGACATTCTCCCCCTAATGACTCAATATAATTTTTAGTATCGTATGCATCTTTATCTTCATCATAATAAACAATAACGACTTTTGCACCTTCCTTAACATAAGCAATTGCACACGCCTTACCAAGACCACTATCACCTCCAGTAATGATAGCAACTTTATCTTTCAATTTATTATTTGCTTTGTAATCAGGATTATCAAAAATAGGCTTAGGATCCATTAAATACTCCATCCCGGGTTGATCACTTTGAGATTGTTCTGGCGCTAAAATTTTATATACTGTACTTTTTATGCCTATTTTATCATTATATTTATAATAATCATTTCCAAACTTATAATCATAATTCATCTTATTCACCCATAGTAATGTATGAATAATGTTTAAATTAGTTAATATTATTTTATGAAATTAATTTTTATAGTATTATTTACATTTTTTATCAGATTTATTTTGATTATTTAACTCATAATTACATGTTCTATATTTCCTATCTTTTTCACTTTCATGAATGGGCAAATTATGTATTTTAGAGATATATTCAAAATCAAAAACTATTTCTTCTACATCACTAATGTTTGCTTTACCAATTATTGAAAAAGCTGGAGCATATCCCACTTTTCCGCCATAATCTAATGCTACTGGGTTTGTAGGATCAAATAAAATCAGAGTGCCATCTTTGGCCTTAAAAATATTATATGCGTGTTCTTCAATATTTTCGGCTACCAACATTTTGCCATAAACCAAATAACTACTAATACAACAAAACTCAGCAAGATTTTGAACCGCCGCACTTCTTTCACTACATAATGCTGAATCATTTTTATAAAAATCTGCTATTGATATATCATTATCTCTTTCGCGAAGATAAACATACTCTCGATTGATTCTATCACCTTTAAAACCAAAAGTCTTTTCCATAAAATCACGTAATTCATAAAATATAATTAATATACTGGTAAATTCTTTTCCTTTTATATGTTTAATAAACTCAATATATAAAGTCATATCATTAAGATAAAATGGTTCTACCAAGTAAGAAGTAACTATAGGACTTTCTGAATTAATATATCCGCTATTTATAGTTCCAATTAATCTTCCACAATTGTTTTTATCTATTGTTCTTTTTGATACGCCATGTTCAAGAATTTCTAATCGTTTTTTTACAAATTCAACTATTTCATCCTCAGTAGTTAATTTATTTATTATACTTAACAGTTCCTTAAAACTAGTTACATTTCCATCCATTTTTATCACTTCACCTTAATTAAATTATAATTCTTTTACAAGAATTAGTTTTTTCAAAAATTTACATCTTTTTTTTATTGTTTTCTTCTTCAAAGTTATCTAAATGAAAATCACAAGCAGAATAAGAATTATTATTTAACTGATTTCTTTTTTTCTCATCATCTATAATAAGTTTAGTAACAAATTCTTTTAATTGAATATTAATTTTATTAATTATTTCGTCAAATTCTTCATCTGTTATAGGATAAGCCGGTATGTTTAATTGACATCTTAAAGTATTTTTATATTGACTAATATCTGCCTGAGATAAATCATATGGATAACTCTGGTTAATTTCATTTATAAAAACCCATAAAGTATGTGTGATAAAATGATTTATTAACTCTTGTTTTCTCTCATGGTAAGATTTTTCAGCTTTTGATTGCGTTGATAATTCTTCTGAAGATGCAGACTCATTATTTAATAATTGACTATCCTTCATTTTCCCTCCAAAATTTTTTTATTAATTTTCTTTATCACTTTTACCCAAATTACACCTATCACATAATGTTTGTAAATTACTTAATGTGGTTTTACCCCCTTTTGAAACTGGAATAACATGATCCACATGTAATTTTGCGCCATCTTTAGCAGTAATCCCACATTTTTTACATTTAAAATTATCTCTTTTTAAAACATCATAGCGCATTTTATCAGTTAGATATCTTCGTTCTCTTTTTGATGTTTCATCATACTTTTTACCATTTCTCCATTGCATATACAAATCACACAATTCTTGATATCCTACTATTCTATTTTTCTTATATGTATTTTTTCCTGATGGTGTCGTATATGAAACAATTACGTTTATCGCAATATTATATACATCTTCATTATAAAGAATTTCTTTTATAATTCTATCTTCAATTTTGTTATATTTTTTTCTTGAAAAATTGATTCGTTCTAAATTAACATCACTAATTGTAACATCAATTTTTAAATATTCCTCAATATAATTATTATAAGTTTTTTTATTTCTATACGCATCTAAAATAAATTCTCTTATATTACTTTCATTATTTTCAATTTGATATAATATTATCTTATCAGCCCTTGCTCTATCATAGCTCTTATGAGAGTATTCATGTTCTTCGATTATCCTTTTAATTTTACCCAATTTTTTAAATTCATATTTTTTGTTTAATTCAAGGATTCTGTTATATTTTATACTAATTTGTTTAACCTTTTCATCATTTTTACACTTAATAGTTTTTATTAAATTATTTATAACTAAGTAGAAGGAGATGTAAATAATCAACCAAATAGATGGTACGTCCTCTTGTAGATCATCTG
>JAZRRD010000088.1:0-19699 GCA_045650425.1 Bacilli bacterium
ATCAAGCCAAGCCATTGTAACATTCTTAGAATCTAATTTATCAAAGTCTTGACCCATTTTTTCAATTTCTATATTTACTGCTCTCCATTTAGAAACATCTACACCACTTGTCATATCTAATGATTGTGATTGTTTCTTTAACTTCTCCCATTCCTTAGTTGTCTTTTGTAATTCTGTATTCATTTGTTTTTGATATTTCTCTTGCTCTTTAGCTGATTTAGCCATTGCATTTCCAGCCATCTCAGTTTGTTTTTCAAGAGATTTCATATCTAATGCTTTTGCTGTTTCAGTACCAACATTATTTAATTCAGTTTTTATCTTATCTATTGCATTTTCTACAACTGCTAACTGTTGTATAGTTTTTGACATATCTGTTCCTGGTTTGGAATCATATATCTTCTTAGTCAATTCATCTCTGTATTTGATAAGTTTATCCAATCCCATTTCATCACTTGTTATGCCAGTTAATTGGAAAGGTTTAGTAACTTGTTCTCTTAATTCTTTATTAAGTGATTGATAAGCTACTCTCATATTGTCTACATATGATGACGCTTCATATAAACCTTTTGCTTTATCAATTAATAATTCTATATTATCGGTAGCAATACCCATACCTTCCATAACAGTTTTTACTGTTTCCATTTTGTGAATAAAACCATCCACATAATTTGTTTGGAACATTTTTTTACCTGTTACGTTAGTCATTTCTTCAAAAGTTTTTAAAGTTTCTTTTATAGTAGATTCTGCTTGTTTTAATTGGAATGTGTCAAATGCTTTGATATTTTGTCCTTTTAGCGTTTCAAGTTTAGCTATAGTCATTTCTACCATTCTTTGTTGACTTGGGTCTAAAAGTTCTAAATCAATACCTTCAAAAGCCTTTAACATTGTATTAACTTGTTTGGTAATACCTTTTAGCTCTGCATTTAAAGAAGAAGTAGTAGCCTTAACAGACTTTTCTATCCCATCAGTTAAATGTTTTGATATTTCTTGTGTAGCAGATTGTAATTGCTGAGTGCTTGTTTCTATTTGCTTAATACTCTCTGCACTAATATTACCCAAACTACTACTTACATCTATTTTAACAGTACCGATACTTTTAGCCAAGTTCTTGATTTCTTTAAGTGAACCTTTAAGGTTATTAACTTTTTCTTCACCTTTAATGTTTATACCAACATTAATCTTAGCTTTATCACTATTGCTGTATTCACTTATCAAAGCGTCAAGTTTCTTCTTAGCGTCTGATGTGTCTAAGGTCGTACCGATTTTAATATTCCATTCACTCATATGCTCACCACACTTTCTTCATTTTATCTAATTGGAACACCCATTCTTCGTAATTGTTCAATATATAAGTCTGGTATTTTTGATTGACATTCGGAAACTGAGAAATCATAAATTTGTGTAGCACCTCTACCCCATGTGTGTCCACCTTCTAATCCTTCTAGTGCAAAGAAATGTTGACCTGCTGTTTTTCCAACTAAAGAAAACCATTTACCATTATCTTCAAATTCAGTTTCCATTCCGTCACTACTAGCACTTACAACTTGTGGAGTTTCCAATAAATCACCAGTTCTTACATATATAGATGGTCTATAAGAATTATATGCGTCTTGTATTTGTTCTTTCATTATCTCTACCATTTCTTCTGCACATATCATAGCTGATATGTTCATTAAACTTTTAGCATATGATTCCATTTCTGCTATTGAGCCAAATTCCATTTCCTCACCTTCTTATGCTATCTCCTTCTACTTTGTTGCTTAACTGGTTTTTTTCTTCTAGTTTGACGTTTCTTTTGTGATTTAAGTTCTGGTAATTTAGATATTTCATTTACTTTTCTTTCTGTATCGTTTGCTAAATCTAATGTAGCTTGTGCTATTCTAGCTGTAGCCAGTTGTCTAACTAAAGCTAATTGTTCAAAAGCAAAATTTATTTGTATTTCAAATATCATATCATTAAACTCTTGGATTAGTTTTTGTGCAACAAAATTACCATCAGTTAATAAAATAAGAATATCATTTGTATCCATAACTAAGTCTGTAAACTCTAAAACTAATTTGCTATAAAATTCATTAAATACTTCTTCTGTTATACTATCAATATTTTCAAACATTTCTTGAAATTCATCCATTAATTCAGCTTTACGTTCACCTTTAATATTGAATACAGTTATGAATGTTTCTTCTCCATCCTTATTAAAACTTTGTATTCTAGTACGAACATCATTAGCTATTAAATCACTAGCATACGTCAATTGTCTTATCCCCTCTATTTTTTTACTTACTTCTTTATAGTTGTTTTCCATCTTAATCTCTCCTTTAAATAATTTATTACATTAATACAATAAGACTTCTAAATAGGCATAAAAAAAAGACAAGGAATAAACTCCTTGTCTTGTATTTTCATTTATTATTCTTCTGTTATAGATATTACTCTTGGTTCGTCAACAGAAGCACCTTGAGCAGTAGTAGATTCTATATCTATTATTTTTCCATCAGTATCAGCTAGTATATCTAATACTAATGAGAAAGAAGAAACGTCAGAAGCAGATAAAGATAAGTCAGCAGATACTTGAACTTTTAAAGAATAGAAAGTAACTTTTAAGTATTCATTTCCTGCTTGAGTAGTAGCTCTGAATAATCCTTCACCTTTGAAAGTTTGGTTAGGTATATCAGAAGTAACAGATATTTTACCATCTGCACCTTTAGTTCCTCCAAGCATTAAGCAAAGGAAGTCTATGTCTATAACTTCTGCATTCATTGTAAATGTACCAGTTCTACCACTTGAGAAAGATATATAGTTATCTCCTTTTTTAGTAGCATAAACTTGTTCAGAATCTAATTGTATTTGACAATCATTTAAGTAGTTTATGTTAGTGAATACTGTACTTTCACCGTTTTTAGTTAATTTAACGTCTATAGCGTCTTTAACAGCAAATAAAGTTCCTGGATTTAAAGCCATAATCAATCACCTTTCTTTTAGAAATTTTTTTTATTATAATATTTTTTTTATTTATCAAAAAACCAATGAGAACTTTTACCTTCAATTTTAAAGTTACCACTAGAACGATAACTAAGGTCTACATCATATGCCTCCTGGCTTTGATAATATTTGAAAGTATTTTTTATTTGGTAAATTGTGAGAGATTGTATTGAATTATAATCGTATTGGGAAATTTTATGGTGTATTATATAGTTCACCAATGTAAATAACGATATATTATCTTTGTTTTTGGTTTTGCTTTTTCTATGCTCGGCTTCAAATTTAGCCTTAGCTTCGGCAAACCTTCTCTCCAATTCACTTTCTTCAACACTCATTTCCTTTTTAGGAATTATTTTAATTTCTGTGTCAAAAATTTCACAGACCACTTGTTTTAATAAGGAATAAGTGTCTCTATCTATTTTATAAGACTTATTTATGGTAATATAATTCTTTTTGAAATCATCAATTATGCCACTCGACAGTTGTAGTTGAATATCCGTTGTCTTAAAAAGAAACTCCAAGGTATTAATTAGTCTTTTAATGACTAAACCATTTGACGAATCTGATTTTAACCAACTAATTATATCTACATCTGGAGATTTTGCATAAAAATCTGTATATCCCATAGCAATTTGTATAAAAAATATATCAAAATCTTTTAAATCATTATTATCTTTTTCATTTGAAAAATGTCCCCTATCCAATGTTACAAAAGGTTCTAATAATTGTTCAAAAGATATATTCTTATCCAACATTTCTTTTAAAGTAGGTTGGTATAATATTGCTTCTTCTGAAAAATTTATAGGCAACCCAAAAAATAACACTTGTTCATTAATCATAGGAAATCATCTTCTTTAAAGCCATGACATTCGTATTGAATTGAAAAACCTTCAAAATCTTTTATAACACCTAATATTGGGGCAACTCTAACCAAATTAACCTCACCTATAACAGCACTCTTATTATATTGGGCTAATGCTTTGTTTAAAGCTGTATATATACATACTAATCTATTTCCATGTGCAGTTGTTACACATTCTCTATGAACTAATATATCTACTGTAAAAGTAGTAGAATTTATAGCACCACCAATAGTAGTAGGAGTGCTACGATATATGTTAATATATACATATGCTCCAGCAGTAGTTATTACATCTGGTACTCTTTTATACAAATATAATTTTTTATCATATATATCTGATGTTTTTACAGATGGAAGAATTAATATATTCTCTTCTTTATATTTATCGTCTGTATAATATAGGAACTTAGCTAAATCGGGATATGACATAATACGAGCAGTTATATCAGCCAATATACGATTTGTAAATCCATATAATTGTGGTTTATTTTCTTTACTCAATTAGAACATCCCCTTTACACTAATTTCTTTTTCTATATCACCATTTCTAGTATGTAATATCAAAGTAACATCTGTATCTATTAAATCAATATCATTTATACATACTACACGACAATATTGTACTCCATCAAAATTTTCTCCAAAATCTGATGTTCTGTCAATATAAATACCATCTGTTTCAGAAATCAATTCCCAAGAAATTGCTTCTGATTTATCAATTAAATTATAATCAACTTCATATACTTCATTTCCACCTATATACATATATTTACTACCTTTGATAATGTCAAATTCAGCTTCATCTACTTTACTATTTTCATTGTAAGCAGAATTGTTTTCAACATCATCTAAAGAAGTTCTAAATACTTGACTTAGAACACACTCTTTAATACCTGGTCTAGTAAAATCGTCTATATGTGTAATTTCAAAGACTGATTCATTTGATATCATAATTCTTTGACCTATACCGACATCTTTTGTATGACCATTGTTAGTAAAGTACATTCTTCTTTTACCGTCAGCACTTGACATATTAACTTTATCAGCCATACCATCACTATATAGTGTTAGGTTGACAAGTGCTACTGGGAAATGATAGAATTTACCTTTGATTTCTGGAGTATAATCAAAGTTACATTGCTTAACAGTAAACGTTTTATGTGATGAAACAGCATTATGTTCTCTATGGTATAAAATCCACCAAGTGTTATCCCAATATATCTGGTCGCCACACTGCACATTCAAATCCCATTTAAAGTTGAAATACTTTTCATCATTAGTCTTTTGGTCATTCTTAGAAGTATCAGTAACATTTATATTTATTTGAATCCCTTGCAAATCTACTCCTACATCTTCTCGTTTTACATATTTAACTGTGTAGACTGTTGCAGAAGATTTTTCATCCAACATAGATTCGAATGCTTCTCTAGCTTCCAAAGTTTCACTAGTTTCTTCTCCGTCACTTTGGCAATTATATCTTCTTCTCAAAAGACGAATATAGTCCTCACTTTTCACTATAAATCATCTCCATTCCAATCTCTGTTTCTATACCTTCTTCTTCTTTTGACAAATTCTTTTTTAGATACTTCATAAAGTTCTCTATTATTCATAAGCATTGTAGCATTAGATAATTGGTTGAAATCTTTAGTGTTCATACCTTGTTTTAAGAATTTATCTCTATATATTTTGCTTTCATGCCAAGCTATTACCATACCATAAGCTAAGATTTGTTGTTCTTCCAAATCTACTTCTTCCTCATTATTCTTTTGTATATATTTTTCACCAATTTCATCTGTAAATATAGTAGGTTTAAACTTAACATTAAACTCTTTAAATAAAACAAAAGCAGATTCAAGATATTTTGTTAATATAAAATCTATCTCTTCATCTGATAATTTATTATACTTGCTATCTTCTACTAAAACTGCAAATCTCGCAAAAACTTCTGTAACAGGTGTCATTTATAACACCTCCTTACTTTCCACGATTTATTTGTCTTAAATTTTCTATATCTTCAAATAGATTACTTGATTTTATTTTTTCTTCTAACATCTTGATTTTAAAGCTATTAGAAAACTCTTCATTATTATATAAATAGATTGCTCTTTCAGTTAATCTTTCAGCTAATTTTATATTAAAAGATTTTAATTCTTCTTCAAATTCTTCAACAGAGTAATCTAGTAACATATCATCAAACATCATTTCGTCTGGTGTATCAGACAATCCTTTCTTTATTCTTGATAACCCAAGAACATCTTCAACATCTTCAACAGTAAGGCTTTCGTCTATTGGACAATATACATCTTCTATCATTACAGTAAAATCTTCAAACATTTTTTTATGTTTTTTAACTATACTTTGTAAATCTTCAAAAGTAATATCTTCTGTTTCATATTGTTCTAATATATAAGTGTTTCCACCATTTCTAGCACTTGATAGTATTACTGTTGCTCTAGAATTGTTTTTTATTATTATATCTGCTTCTGATAATTTTCTTCTTGTTTCATTTAATGTTCTTCTATTTACTCTCTCTCTCATTATATCTCTCCTTTATAATAAACAGAAGAGAATATTTTTCAATATTCTCTTCTTAATAATTTACAATTAAGCTAATTTGTAAGCACCGAATACACTTGCTTGGCAAACACCTAATTGTAATCTTCTCATGAACATGTATTCAAATTGCATATCCATTCTAGTTGCAGGATTATTAACTTCTATAACGTCAACGTCTCCTTCAAATAATAATTTAACTATTTTAGTTCCATCTGGTATAACATATAACATGTCATCAGCTAACATGAATTTTTCATCTCTATCTAATACTTGTGGTATTTCAACTAATCTAGTTCCATAGTAAGTTTCTATATATCCTTTTCTTGATATAGCTTCTTTGTCTATTTCAGCTAATCTAGCGTCATGTCCTTCAGAAGCTCTTAATTTAGCTAAAGCAAATTTAGTTCCGTATATTACAGCTTGTTTTCCAGTTTTTCCTTCAACTCTAGCAACTAATTCTTGTAATTTAGCGTCCTCTAAAGCACCTACTACTTGATATTCAGCTTTTAATCCAGTATAAGCATTTTCCATAGCTTTAACTATTATTCTTCCTATTTCAACTTCAAAAGATAATCCTAATCTATCTATCCATTGAGCGAAGTTTATTCTACCTCTTCTGAATTCATCAAATTCACAGTAGATTTTTGCTCCTAATTGGAAGTGTGTCATAGCTAATCTACCATTAACTAAGTTTTGTCTTCTTAATTCAGAAGTACCATCTGCAACGTATCCTATTTTGAATAAGTCTTGGTTCATTACTTCAAATACCATAGTATCTCCTAAAGCAACGTCATGTATTTCAACCCAAGAATTATATCTGTCAACAACATTTTCAGATACTATTGGAGTTAATATTTCTTTCATTATTCTAAATACTCTAAATTTGTTTTCTTGGAATTTATACATATCCCATTCTTCTTTACATCCACCAGCTTCTAATATTATGTTTTTTATTGCTTCGTTAGCTTCTTCAGCAGAAAAATTGCTAGTTCTTCCTTTGTATAAATCATAAGCCATTGCTCTTACTTCTTTTATATTTAATTCAGCCATTTCATTCATTCTCCTTTTACCTAATAGATTTTTTTTATTAATATTATAATACTCTTATAACCATAGATTCTTGAACTAAGTCATGAGCAACTATATCTTCTATAGCTTCAACAACAAATAATTCTCCACCTGTAACTACTTCTCCGTTTGCACCTAAACCTAATTTAACACCAACTTCTGCTCCTGATACTTTAGGTATAGTAACTATGTCACCCATTACTAATTGATATCCTCTACCAGCTTTTTTAGCTTCTAATACAAAGTCTTGTTTCATTAATCTTTCATCATACATATTTTCTACTGACGCATGGAATAATAATTGTCCTCTTTCAGTATCAGCATTAGCTTTTTCTACAGCATATGCTTCATAATCAGCTTCAACACCTAATTCTGCATTTTCAGCTTTTCCAACTATTTCTAAGAAAAGTCCGTTTTCTAATGCTTCTTCACATATAAAAGTTCTTGGTTTTCCTTCAACTATATCTAATCTAACTATTCTTGCCATCTTATTCATTCTCCTTTTTACCTAATAAATTTTTATTTATTTCTTTTACCATATTGTTCTAATATACTAGAATACTTACCTTTTGGTGCTTCTTGTATATCAGTTATATTTAAGCTATTAGAAGTTTCTTTATGACTAGCAAAGTTTTCTCTTCTTTGTCTAGCTTTTCTACCTTCTAATGCAAATAGTTTTTCTTCAAAATCTTCTAATGATAAAGATTTATCAAATACTCTTTCTACTAGTGTTTCAACTTCTTCTTGACTAAAATCAAAACCTTTTAGTATTTCTTCAACTTTCTCTTGTAATTCTTGTGTAGCTTGTGCTTCTTCAATTTGAGCTTTGTAATCTTTTAATTCATGATACTCTTTTGCTATCATGTTATAGAAAACTGCTTCTCTTACATCTTTTTCTTCCAATTCAAATCTTGAATTTACAGAAGATTCTTTAGCTCTCCATTCTCTTATATAAACAGATAAGTTATCTAAATCACAAACAACGTCATCATTTTCAATAGAATAGTTTGCTCCGTAGTATTCATCAAGTTCATTATCATGTAAAATTACTATATTATTTTGTGGTATTAAATCTTGCACATAATATTTTTTACATTCAAAAACGTCACCGTAGAAACTAGTGTATTCAAAAGTAAAAGATGAAAGGTAGTTGTGTAAAGATTTGAATATATTATTTAAAGATAATGAGAACTCTTCTACAGATTCTTCTGCAAATTCTTCTTTTTCTTCTTCCTCTTCATCTTCACATTCACAAGGATTCTTTTTACAGTCTGGACATACTTCTTCGTCCTCTTCTTCTTTGTCCTCTTCTGCGAATTTTTCCTTTTCTTTTTTGTCCTTGCATTTAAACTCTTCTTCATCTTCTTCATCTTCACATTCACAAGGATTTTTCTTGCAGTCTGGACATACTTCCTCTTCTTCTTCCTCTTCGTCTTTTTCTGCAAATTCTTCTTCTACAACTTCTTCCTCTTCTGCGAACTCTTCAACAGATTCCTCTACAGCTTCTTCTTCTGCAAATTCTTCTTTTTCTTCTTCTTTATCACATTCGCAAGGGTTCTTTTTGCAGTCTGGACATACATCTTCTTCTTTATCTTCTTCTTTGAACTCAACTTGTATATCTTTTATTTGTTCTTCTGACACTTCGCTAACACTCTCCTTTCCTTTAAGATAGTTATTTAATTTAACAACTTTTTCAGAGAATAAAGCATACTCGCCTTGTTCCTCTGTATCCGTTGAAAAATCCAAAGTTAATTCACAGTTAGACCCCATTGCCCCTGGTGTGCTACTACCTAAAACGGTTACACCCAAGAACTCGAATTTATTTATATGACACTTATTTTTTCTGTCATAGTTACACGATTTTACAAGTATTTCCATAGACACTTCTTTATCCCTATCTTCTAACAAAATATCATATGCGTCATTAGAATAACTTTTCCATATGTAACCATAGCAACCTAAGTAAATTTCTCCGTCAATTTCTTCTTTAAAAAATTCATTGCTTTCAGGGATTACACCAATAGGCACTTCTTTATAATATTGTCTTAACTTTATATTACCATCTTCATCTTCATATACATCATAATCAATTTCATGACCCTTAAAATCTCTGCTACCGTAACTAGTAGTTTCAACAAATCCTAATATTGGAATGTTAGCCAATGTATTCAAAGAACAATCTATACTTTCTTCCGAAAATACTGAACCGTTAAAGTTTTCTCCTGTGTGCATTATCATAATTTTAACTTTATGGAAATTAGTATTTTCTAATTCTACTACTTCTTCTTTTTTATACATTTGTATTGGAAGTGCAAATTTGTTATTCATGGTTTCACCTCACTTTCATTAGAAGGTCATTGTATTATCAAAGAAAATTTTCATATTTTCTTCTTGAGAGAACATTTGGAAACATGATACATTATTTATCTTAAATATGTATACAGTTTTATTTTTTATCTCTCTTACTTTAATTAAGACTTGACCATTGTTTAAAAGTTTGTCTTTGATTTGTTCATCATAGGTATAAACCACCATATTTCTCCCTCCTAACTCGGAAAAACAATAAATCCTCTGACATTAAATTAATAGGACACATTTTTTTATTTTTTTACATTATTGATTAGTAGAATCTTTATTTTCACCTACATTTTTTGAAGTATCTGTATTTTCACTATTTTTTGGTCTACCTTTTTCTTCATCTTCTTTTATTGTATCAACAGCTTTCTTTTCTTCTGAATTACCTTCTTCTGCACTTTGAGTATATGCAGTAGCTAATGGTACAAATAATTCATCTATTCCGTTAGTTGTTTCAAATTCAAGTATAGCTATACCTTCTAATGGTGAATAATGTTGAGTTGCTAAGAATTTTAATCTTGACAATCCAACAGTACAACCAGACTGAGCTTCTGTTATCATTGTACTTTCATTGTATTTTGTATTTCTTACAAATCTAACAGCCCATAGTGGATTTTTCTTTTTACATTTAATCATATACTTACAATAGTTTTCAAATAGATTGTTTAATGTATCACAATAAACTTCATCTGCTAATATACCACTTATGATTGCTTGGTTATTACTACTGTTACCATTAAATAACTCACTATTAACCCCTGCATTGTTATATACAAGTTCTGTTAAAGTTTGTCTACTTGAAGTTGTTACACTACCACTTCTTTGAAGAGTATGAGTAGTTACTTCTAGTGGATTTGTATTTATAGCAACACCAGCCGGTAAATTAGCTTTTGCTTGTAAGTGCATTTTTCTTAAATCTCCCTCTGGTACTATAGGTTCACCTTCATCATCTAAAGCATATTTCATATGTATTAATTTTAAGTTATTTATTCTATTTTCAGCTATTTCTTCTGCTTCTTCATCAATTAATCTTATTAAAGAAGGGAATATATAACTTAATGGTGGAATACTTTTAGTTGATGTTTGACTGTTTAAACTTAAACATATAGCATTTGGGTCATCAACCATTACATATGTGTTATCAACGTATAATTCTTCATCTAAAGACCCAGAAGCGTGTTTTTCATACAGTTCTTGTAAAGCTACTGGCATCATCAGCCTAAATTGTTCATTACTTAGTTTAGATATATTAATAGCATATTTATATAATCCATCATTTATAACTTTACATATCTTACATATATCTGATGGTATTTCTTTAAATAAAGTTCCGTTATTATCTTCTATTGTATATAAGAATATTTCACCTTGTATTAATAAGTTAGTACCTATATTTCTAAAGTTAGCTTTATAAGAATATTTTTCAAATATTTTAGCAATATCCATATATTCTTTTAAGATTTTTTCAGTAGCAGTTTTTTTCTTACCGTCTTTAACAAATTTTTGTGCTACTGTTGGATATAAGTATAAATCATATCTATTCATACCTGCAAAGTTATTGATTAGTCTATTATATATACCACTATTATAATATAACCACCAACTTACTTCTTGTATTTGTTGTGCATTATAATATGGACTTTCAAGTAATTCAATTATTCTCTCTGCTGTATATTTAGATACTCTTGCAGTATACGTTTGTGCATTAGAAGTTATTGATGTTTCTGCAAAATATCTTTTTTGTTGTGAGAATTTTTCTTCTTCTTTCTTTTCTATTGGTCTGAACTCGTCACTCATATTTTTCTCCTTTCATTATGTTACCATAAATTAATAAACCCTTCTTTTTTCTTTTTCTTTAATCTCTTTTCTTGTTGTCTAATAAAATAATTACCGTATGCCAAGCTAGAATATCTATCCTTTCGGTTACCAGTAGTTTCATACACTTTAATATAAGAATCTCTTACTTCATATTCTAATGAAATGATTTCATCTTGCATTAAAGATATATTTATATAAGGCATAAGTTTTCTTGCTTGTTCTTGTGGATTCATTGTCATATATCCATCTATAAAATCTTCTGCTTCTAATTGAGATTTTAACATTTTAATAGTTTTATTATGGAAAGCAGTCTTTAATGTTGTTGCTATCTCATGGTTGAATTTAACACTAGCATAAACACAATAGATACATTTCTGTGCTTCTGCATAACCACATCTATCAATATACTTATCTTCATTCATTGCTCTTAAAGGAGGATACTGTGTACCTCTTTCTGTATTATCGGTGTATTCACCTAACTCGTCTAATACAGTTAATCCCAAACCAGCAACGTCAAGTACGATATAATCACATTGACCGTCATAATACAATTCTTTTATTCTATTAGCCAAGAATCTCGCTTTAGCACCTTCTATAGCTTCTTGATAGAGAACTTGTATCTCATAGCTTTCATTTTTAGGAATTGCTCTCATATATGTAAATACGGCATTATCATTGTCTTTTCCGTTTTTGCTATCCATTAAGGCGATATCGCAAGATAGTATCCGTAATTCTTTATCACTTATTCTCTTCATTGACCAAGGCTTTTTATCATTTGCCTTATTCTTATGCTCTATATACTCTTCTATGGTCGGAGGAAACCATGCGTAGCTTAATGTTCTCAATGGTAATATATCTGATGACTTAAAGTAAGCATTATCATTCTGCTTATAGAATATAGCTTCAAATTCCATTGTGAACGATATATCAGACATATTTTCATCACTTCTAATGTCATTAACCCTTTTCTTAGTTAATATTCCATGATAAGCTGATAATTGATAAGGTAGATTACAAGTAAAGTAATCGTCACCTTCTAACATTCTTTTAACATGAGCTTGATATAATCCATAACTCCAATGTGAACTGTACCAAGCTGATGATAGATATATCTCACTATTTTCCTCTGCTGGATAATTTGCATATTTTCCATCTTTTCTATTTTTGAATTTAGGTATGCGTACACAGTTTAAGAAAGGTTTCAATATTGAGTTAAGTGTTTCAAATTCACCTTGTATCATACGATACTCGTCTACAACCAATGTATGGCAACGTAGACCCCTTGTATTGTCGGAAGCATTTATTGCACTTATGGTACTACCATTTCTAAACTTAACAACTGTTTCATTAGTACCCACTTTTATATCCACTATCTCTTTACGAAGATTTGGGGACATATTCATTAACTCTTTACTTATCTTTTCTCTTATCAAAGCCCTCGATTGCTCCTTGGTCGAACAAGAAACGATAATTAATGAACCTGGGTATAGGATTGCTTTACAACATAAAAAAATTGCTGTTGTGAACGATTTAGATAGCCCTCTGGCACAGATGAAACAGCAACTATACATAATGTTCATCATATACAACATAATTATCTGGAAGGGATATAAATTCAATCTCAGATAGTCTATTGCGAATCTGTGCATATTTAATCTGTAAAAGCTAGTCCATATCTTTACTCCTTCATTAAGATTATCTCTTTTTCTTTGAGATAAATTACTTCTTTTCTTATGTGGGCTTTTCATCCATTCATCGCTTAAAACTTCTTCTTCGTCATAATGTATTCTTTTATCTTCATTCTTCATCTGTTTCACTCTCCACATCAACAATGTTGTCATAATTTTGTTGATTTTCTACTTCTTCATATATCTTATTGATATCTTGATAATCTTCTATGTCATCATCAACATATTTATTCATAGCTAAACCATGTTCTCTTGCAAAAGGCTGAGTGAAGAATCTACCTATATACTTTCTTATTCTGTCAATATCTTTGAAGAATGGTAAAGGCATATCACAAGGCTCATAGTTCTCTATTTTATCAATGAATTTACCCATACATGCTTCTTCATCATCTGAACCGTCTATTTGTGATAATTTCATTTTGCAGTCTGCTTGTAACTTAGAAATAACTTCTTGATAGTTTTTCTGTGCTGTTGGATTTCCTCTTTCTTTTCTTAAACCTAAATAATTCATACATATCTCTTGATATGTCCACAATGAACTTGGGTTTGAATCATCATATGCTTGTAACATAGTATTATATCTGTCCTCTAAAAACATATAGTCCTCTTGGTCTAAATCTTTTCCCCATCTAGCTATTATCTCTGGCGTAATAATTTTTTTACTTTCTTTCTTTATCTCTTCTTTTACTTTTTCTGTATTGATATACATTAAATTTTCTAAATCAGCACTACTTAATCCAAAGATATTAATAAATTGTATATCATTTTCAAAAGTTTTGTTTCTGTACTGAACTAATCCCATTTTGCTTAAATATGAAACTCCTACGTTTGATTTTGAACTACTACTTTTCAATATAGTTTTTTCTGCTAAATCTTTGTTATAACAAACATCTAATATCATACAAAAACGATATAGAGCAAGTTTTTCATCTTGATATTGCAAAAGTATCCTATCGTATAGTTCACCACAACAAGTTTTACACATTGCTAATCGGTTTGTTTTTCTGTTTTGAAAAGTATAAGATGGTGCAAAATTACTTTCTTCTTGTTCTTTGCCACAGCTTATACAAGTTATTTTATTTACTGTTTTCTTAGCTTTTGCCATAGTAACTCCTTTCGTTTTAATAAAAAAAATAAGGAGTGCTACATATGAAAGGTAGCACTCCTTCGGAGAGATATTAGTTAGTAAACATAGATTATTAAGTTTACAAAAGAAGGAGATTAAAATTTAATCTATCCTTATAGATAGATTACTAAAGCCAACAACAGAAGTTATTGGCTCGGATAAAATATCTATAAATACCTTCACATAAAAGTAATAAGACTAATATTGTTATTTTTTATAATTATTTAAGTTTATTGGACAAATATCTTCAATTCCATCATCAGAAATTGTCATAAATAATTGTGTAGGCTTATTATATAATCTATTGTTTTTAGCATATTCTTCTCCACCAAAAGAACCGTTGCAAATAACTTCTGTATGATTGTGTGATTCTATTTGGAATTTATGGAAGTGTCCAGTAAATATATAATCATATACAACTTTATCCATTTCAATTAATCTATTTATACTATTTCTTCTATCCATATTTCCATGAACTACACCTATCTTATATCCTCTTATATATAATGATAATAATGTTGTATCTCTCGCTTCTATAAAGCTGACATTTTCATTATTTTGTAATCTTAATCTCACCATTTCTCTTACAAATACCACAAAATTCTCTTCTTCAACATGTTCTCCTTTTTCTGGTGTAACTCTGTCATGGTTTCCTGCTAATATACCAACTTCAACATTAGCCACTTTAGAAACCTTATTAATAGCTTCTGCAATCAATTCTGCTGAATATAATACTTGTTCTGCTATATTTAATCTATTGCTTAATCTTGTTGTTGTATGTATAATTCCACTTAGCACATCTCCTGCTACAAAGAAATATACCTTGTTAATATTATCTCTTTGTATATTCATTATACACTTATCTATATAGTAGTTCAGCTTATCTTTGCAAATTTCCGGATTATATCTGTCTAACATATTTTCTGTATTAACACCTATATGTAAATCACTAAGTAATATTATTCCGTCTTTATCTACGTTACTATTTACTATCTCTTCACCAATTAATGGCTTACTTTCATTTAATTCTACTATATAACTCTCCATACACTCTACTAAATGCTCAGTTCTAGCTATTGTTCTTTTTATTGCATTTAAGTCGTTTCTTTGGTCTTTAAGTTTTATCTTCTCCAATTCTAATTGTCTAACTTTGCTTTCTATTTCTTTTAATCTCTTATCTTCTATTTCTTTGTTTACTTCTTTTCTAGTTTCTTTTAATATTTTATAATGTTCTTCTCTAAATTCATCTAACTTCTTTTCATAATAATCTGTTGCGTCTTTAACTCCATAAGCCTTTTTTCTCCAATGTGTTCCACTCTCTCCTACATCACATATCTCTGCCAATTCGTCCCATTCTAAGTCTATCTCTCTATTCAATTTCATTAAAGCTATTCTTTGATAGTATTCAAATTCAGTCTCATTTTCTCTTCTTATTAATCTATCATCCATAATAATAATCTCTCCTTAATTAATATAAAGCAAAACTCTCCGTATTTTGCTTTTATGACCAGTAAGTATATTTTACTTTAGCACCATCAGTCTTAATTACTGCATGAGTTATTCCTACTGCTGTGTCAAATCCTTCTCCTGGTTCTAGTTCTAATAAATCTGTACTATCATTTATTTGTATATAAATAATTTCATCTCCAACATTATATACATTAAATTCTTTTGCAATAACTACTGTATGTCCTTTTGGATAGTATATTATATCTTCATTCATTTTACATTCTTTTACTGCTGTATGTAACTTCATTTAATCACCTACTCTTGATTGAAACCTTTTTCAGCTTTTATAGACATTGATAAACCATCTTCATCAGCAAAAAATTCTAACACTTCTTCAAAATCTGTCCATATATCTTCATCTTTAGTCATTTCAAGTATCATTATTCTTTTTTCTCCACTTAGTTCATCTTTAGTAACTCTAAATGAGAAGTTTTTAAAACTCATATTTTTACTTATCTTTGCCATATTAATCTCTCCTTAATAAATACTTAATATTTTAAATCTTAACACAAACTCTGGTACTTCTTCTGAGTGTAAATTTAATGTATAATCAGTAAATACATACTCTGCTCTGCAATTAACTTGTATCGTCTGTTTCTCACTATCTATATTCATTTCTGTTACATCTAGTTGAATATCGTATATTGTGTTTTCTTGATTTATGCAATCATTTGTAATTGATAAAAATTGTTTATATTGAAAAGTGTTATATATTTGATTACTTACTACAAGATACATATTACCTTCTTTAAAATCTAAACTACATGTATGGAATGTCTTATTTTCTACTCCATTGATAATGATTCTTTCTATATTTTTCATTATTCTTAATTCATCATAATTAAATTTCATTCTCTTCATCCTCTTCACTTGTAACATCTATTCTAAATTGTTCTATCATAACTTCACTTAATTTAACCACTATCTTGTATCTAGGAATATTATAAGTTCCATCTGGCAATTTTCTTCTTTTAGTTAATATACCTTTGATTGTCATGAAACCTCTTAATTTAACAGTTCCACCTCGTTTACATTCTTCATAACTAACATCTCTTAGTGCTTCCAAAATAGCTTTGACTTGTGGTATGGTTACTTTAACCCCATACTTCTCTTTTGCTATGGCTTTTATTCTTCTTATGACTTCGTTTGTACTCATACCAATCTCTCCTTGATTTCCTACCTTATAAGGCTCATTATATTAGCATTACACATATATTATAAGATATGAATATTGCACTTTTTATACCTTATATGGTAGGAAAAAGGGATTTTTTTATAAATCCCTTAAATATTTCCATACTAATTTATTTCCATCTTTATCTTTTCCTGCTGATTTTATATCTCCATTGCAACATCTTTTTATACTTCCTGCACCAACTCCAGTTTTTTCACTAGCTTCTTTGTTGTCTGCATATATTTCATTAGTGTTCAAACAAACTACTGCTTCTGATAAATCCTCTTCTTCTACCTTACTTACTTCTTCTTCATTTACTACTTCTATTACACATTCTGATACGTTTATTAATTCTGTTGGTTCTATAACTTCTATTACTTCTTCCTCTTCAATAGGTATACGTTCAATTTGAACTTCTTCTACTATTTCTTCTAAATTTACAACTCTTGGCTTTCTTATATTTGTTCTATCTAATCCCATTATTCAATCACTCCATTTTGTATATTTTTTATTAAATCATTTGCATAAATTTCCTTATTGATTAATATATCAATTATTGCATAATAGAAATTCTTATCGCACTCGATTTCTTCTAAGCCCTCTGCACTTTCTTGGCTTATGATACTAGTTAATGTTTCACAATAGTACATATCTAGTTCTTTATAAATGTCTATTATTACTGCATTGTCTTTTCTGTTTGTTATCTTATGTAATCTATATTTTATGTCATCTTCATCTTTAAAATCTAGTAAAAATGCTATTGACTTTAAGTATTTGTTTAATCTTCCTATCTTTTCACCTTTTACTCTATCTTCATTGTATGCTTGTTCTACTTTCTTTAATATATTCTTTTTTAATCTCCATATACCACTCATGTCATTAATTATGATTTCACCATTTAGCCATTTCAATTGTTTTTTAGTTAATATAAATTCTTTGTTGTTATGAAACCATTGTATGAATTTGTTGCTACTTGTGTTTTCTATAAATTTGTAATCTACTGGCACATTATATATTACAGATAAGAACTTTTCATCTCTTTGATTTTTTGTTTTATCATTTTCTTCTATAAACTTTTGCTCAAAACTTTCTATGTCCATTATATAATATTCACCAGTTTTTCTATCACATACTGATACGTTGCTTTTTGCTAATTTTGCTTTATCCATCATTTTATATTTAACATCTTGGCAAACCCAACCATCTGGGTCTCTTTCACAATCTACTCCATATTTTGTGTAATATTTAACTAATGATAACCAAGTTTCAACTAATGCGTCTTGTTGAAAATTTTCTGCGTCATGTTCTAATCTGAATTTTCCTACTGTAAATTTTTCTATTTTAGATAATATACTGTTATGTTTTGCTTTTATGTAAAAACCACTTTGACCTGTTTTTGATTTTCCATTTCTTTGATTGTATACTCCTGGAACATATTCTTCCCCATCTTTGATATTACTAATTTCTATCATTTCTTGTATTTTTTCAGTTGCTCTTTCTTCTGCACTTTTCATTGTTTAATTACCCCTCTTTACCTAAAAAATTATATCTTCATCAATATTGTAATATTCAAGTATTTCAAAGCAAAAGTCTAAGAATAGTTCATCAGTTTTATTATACATATCATATAATCTTCCAGTTTTATACTCTTCACTTCTACATAGTTTAATATCTCTAAGTAGTTGATAGTTAATATCAAATGAAGCGTCATATAATTTATAGAATACCTCTTTTACCTCGAAAGGAACTATCATATTAAATGTTTTGTTATCTTCTAATCTTTTTCTTATATATTGCCTATCGGCTATGCTATCTGTAATTAATTTTTCTAAAAAACTTGTTTTCATAATACATTTCCTTTCTTATTTTTTATTAACTATCCTTATAATACAATATATGCAAAATTCTACAAATGTTGACAAAATTATTAAAAAAAATAAAGAAAAATTGATTGGTGTTTTCACCAATCAATTTATCATTAATTATATGGTTGTTTATCTATAATTAAAGGCTTTATCTATAATATCTACCCTATAAAATGTCCAAATGAAAACCCACTTTTTGTCCCTTTTTGTCGAAATGAGAACCCTCTTTTTGTCCCTTTTTTATTTCTTACTATTTTTAACTTCTTCCAAAGTCATTAATCTTACATACAAACTACACTTAGTTGCTAAAGTTTTTTCATCTAGTTCCCATTCTTTTCTAACCCTAATTACCTTATCATCTAATGACCATAGAATATCGCCTATTGTATCTAAATTATTTTGACTATCTACACTTAGTCCAATTTCTTTAGCTAACCAACTTCTAGTAACTTGTTTTTCTTCTTCTCTACATAACCATGCTAGAGTACAATAAACTTTAATTGCGTTACTACTACAAGCTGAAAGTAAAACTTTAACTATTTCACTAGGTATTGTTACATACATACCTTGTGCCTTTTTACTTTTACTATCAGAACTTTTTACATAAGGATTGATTATATAATAGTCTATTTTACCTTCTTCATTATATCTTGCTGTTACTATACCATGAGAATGTTCGGAAAGTTTTTTTATATT
>JAZRRD010000089.1:0-4207 GCA_045650425.1 Bacilli bacterium
TGCTCACCATTAAATGTAAAACAAATTTTTTCTCCCTCAACAAATGTAATTGGAACATCACTAGTATAACCTACACCAGTACCATCTGATTGAGCTTCCATTAGAACAGTTTGCTCTATTATTAATTCTCCAATTTCTAAAGTTGACCATGGTAAATTAGTAGCCATTACTTGCCCTGCATACCATGCATTACCATCCCAATCTAATGTATGTGCATTACTTCTTTTGTTCCATACACCATTACCTACTATGTGTGCATATTTATTCTCTGTATCTTCTATGTTATATTTACCTTGAACATGTTGATTTTCTCCACTAGCTGTAGTATAATAACCTTCAGCATGAGCGTATTTTCCTGCATTAGTCCAATATCCTTCTGCGTGAGAGTAATCACCTTCAGCTTTTGTGTATCCACCTTCGGCATGAGAACCGTCACCATATGCTTTTGTCTCTAGTCCCGCAGAGAATGAACTCGTTCCTTCTGAAACAGAATTATAACCTAATGCAAAAGAATATGTTCCAGTAGACGAAGCAAATTCTCCTATCGCTACTGAAGACCACCCACTAGCTTCATTATAATCACCAATACTTAAACTACAACCACCCGTTTCATTATCTCTAGTACCTATAGTTAAACTGTTAGTTAGCTCCAAGTCATTCAAATCTATATTTCCATTTCCTCCACCACTATTAGCCAAATCTCCATAATATGATTTTAAGAAACATCTTCCAAAATCATCAGAATAAGAATAAGTTAATCTATGAATCGCATAACAATCTTCAGATGAATCTGACATAGCTCGTTCTAGTATAACACATTCATTACTATTAAAACCTTTGTATGCACCAACCACTTTATAAGGATAATTTTCATATCCTTCAAATATAACTGTTCCGATATTATTATTTACTATTAATGCTAGGTTGCTTTTTGTTACACTAGATTCTCCATTGTAATCTGTAAGACCTGTTTCATAATATTTGATAAAGTCTAATTCCTCAGTATCTACTTTTAAAATTGTAGCGTCTGTACTATCTGGTAAAAATTTCTTATCTAACTTATGAACTATTTCACTTTGTTCTTCAATTTTAATAGAAATTTCCCCTCTATCACACGTTAAATATATAGTATTTTCAGAACTTTGTATAATAAATGGTACTGAATCTCCTATCCCATATTCAAATCCAAAATAACCACCATTACCTAAAACTACAACACCTTCTACTTGCACACCTTCTGCGTCTGTTGGAATCCATGAGGTACATTCATATACATCACCATTAAATGTTACACGATATTTTTTATTTGGTTCAAGACTACAATTTTCAGATACTAAAGCAGAATAATCACTTGTTGTATAATTTATAACTGTATCAACTAACACTTTACCATTAAATTCATATTCAACCCAATGAGTTCTATCTTCTTCTGTAAGTACATTATTTGGTAAAAATTTTTCATCTAATTTATGAACTACTTCACCTTGTCTTTCAATTTTAATAGAATACTCTTGTGATTCTCTTGTATCTGAAAAGAACACATTGTAATTCATAGGAGTACAATAAAAAATAAATGGTACATCTTCTCCTTTTTCAAAAGGTTGTTCAAAAAGTAAACCATTACCTATAAAAAGACCAGTTTGTTCATGCCAACATATACATTCATATACCTCATTATTAAATGTAACACGATAAGTTTTTTCTAATTCAACAACACCATTTAAAGCAATTTCTTGAATTCCGTATTCATCAGTTGTTACAACATCATCAAATATTACCGTATACTCTTTTTCAACCCAATGTGTCATAATTTCATCCGGTATATATTCTTTATCTAATTTACGAATTTCTTCTTGTTTATGATAAATTTCAAAAGTATGAATACCACCAAAATCTTCTGTCCAAAAACATATTTCTTTATAATAGGTGCTTGTATAAATTCCAAAGGGAATACCAATATCTTCAAGGTCTGAATTATAAAAACTTCCATTACCTATCATAACTGTTCCTTCATCAAGTTGTGGGTCATATGCGACAAATTCATATTTTTTATTATTAAATTTTACTACATATTTTTCACCTATAGTAAAATATATGTTTGTATTCTTAGAATAGAATCGTCTACCTTCCATAAAAGCTATGGTTTCATTTGGAAATATTAATTCTTCTATTGAATCAATACCACATGGAGTATTTTCTAAACTATTATAATCTATGCCATCAGGTATATATTTTTTATCTAATTTATGAACTATTTCTTCTTCAGTAACACGAAATATTTGAAGTGTACCACTCATAGTAACATGTATTTCATTAATAAAATTAGGATTGGTAAATATAAAAAATGGTTCATTAGATATAATTTCTTCTGGGAAACTCCAATTAAGTCCTTTTATCGCTATTGATTGATTTCCAATATAAATATCATCCCATCCATCATTTCTAGCTATACATTTATATTGTGTACCATTAAAATCTACTATATATGTATCCCCTTCTATAAAATTGGTATTTATTACGTCACCAAGATAATCATAAGCTGTTACATTTATTGGTTGAGTTATTGGTCTTTTTTCTTTTTCTGTCCAATGTGTTTTATTTTTATCAATATAATATTTTGTTTTCTCCATTGTTTTTTGTAATGCTTTTTCAATATCAATATTTGCCATTAATTATTTCCTCCTTTCAATATTTTTATCTTGGCATTATACGAATTTCAATTCTTAAATTACCTGTAACCTCAGGTATAAATATTGTTGCTTTACTTAAATCTCCTGTTCTAATATCCTGTTTAAAAACATCATTCATATATACCAATATTTGTATTCCATATTCACAAAAAGTAATTTCATTTTCATACGCTTTTCCTTCTATTATTTCAATATTTTCATATGTCATTGAAGTTATTGCACTATTATAATCCAAATATTCAATAGTATATTTTTCAATTTCAAATATACTATTTGCTATTGTTTCTAATCTATCTTCATCTATAGTTATTAGAGCGTCATCAGGTAAAAATTCTTTATCTAATTTATGAACTATTTTTGTTTTTTCTGCGATTTTAATTTTACATTCTTTTCTTTCTCTTATATTTAAATATATACTTCCGTCTGGATAAGAATCACAAGTAAATGGTTCATTTCCACCCATTCCTTCTCTCCCATAGATAGAACCATTACCTATAAAAACACCATCATTAATTTCAGAATTTGCCCAAGCTACACATTCATATTCTTCATTGTTAAATGTAACATAATATGTTTCGCCTGGTACAAGTATAATTCTTTTTTGAATAGGTGCATAAAATATTTCTCCATATTCATCAAAATCTTCTACAGGAATAGTTGTATCAATTAAAGTTTTTTCACTTTTTTCTATCCAATGAGTTTTATTTTTTATATAATTAGGACTAGAACTATCGTTCTCATTCCAATCTCCTTTGAATGTTTTTGCTTTTTCTAATATACCACTAATAAGCGTTTTATAAATATCTAACATATTAATCAACTCCTACCTTAACTTTCTTCAAATGGCATAGGAGAAATCCCATTAACAGTCCATAGTAAAGGTTGCACTGAATCGTGTATTATCAAACCTATAGCTGGTTCACCAAACATCCCAATAGGTATAAGTGCAACCATTCCATGATTAATTGTTGGTATATCATTATTATTATACATAAATATAGTATCAAGTATTTCACCATTACATAATGTTTCATATGCTTCTTCAAAAGTCATATTTATACATTCAAATATTTCATAAGGTGCTAAATCTTTTGTTTCTACTTCTGATTTTTCTGAAACTACTTCTACATTTTCTGAAACTGGAAAAACTTGCATTTCTCCAATTATATAATTATAATCACTACTTTTAATAATAGCTGTTGGAAAACCTGTTCCACCCACTTGTGTTTTAGCAATTCTTTTAATTTCTCCGTTTTCTTCTATTAAAACATTAGCTGTTTCTTGTGCTTTATCAACTAATGTAACATCACTTAATCTTTTAAATTCCATACCGAGTTTCCTCCTTATAATATAAATATTTTTCCATCAGAATCAGTATATGAATAGCCATTTTCGTCAACTAATGGCTGTACTACGTCTAATTCTACAAATAATTGTAGAATATCTTCTTGTGTAACTCCTTGAGTAGAACCTCCACCAGAATTTTGTGCTATCATGTCATCTACATATTTCTTAGT
>JAZRRD010000090.1:0-2470 GCA_045650425.1 Bacilli bacterium
CCGGAGTTTGCCACTTTAAAACTTATCACTAATCTCACAAAGACTTATTTTTAGGTCTTTTTCTATTGCTTTTTATTTTATTTTGTATTATAATTTATGTAGGTAGATAAGTACAAGGAGTGATAACTATGTATGTTGAAAAAGTAAAAAATAATGGTAAGGATTATCTTAGATTAGTTAGCAATAAAAGAATTTTAAACTCAAAAGGTATAAAAACTTCTACAAAAATTATTGAATATAATATTGGTCCTCTCTCTAAATTTGATGATGGCAAACCCGATTATGTTAAAAGATTAAAAGAATCATTTAAAAATGGTAATCCAATTATCGAAGAATTATTACCTTTTGTTGAAAGAAATAAAACTAATATTAAAAAATATAAACTAACTTTTTCTGAATACGATGATTATTGCATTGGTGATCCTAAATTATTCTCACACGTACTTATCGAAAGAATTCTTGAAGAAATTGGAATAATTGATTTTGTAAGAAGTTATAAAAGGTTCCTTAATTCTAGTTTTGACGTGTTAGGTTTTATTAGATTATTAGTTTATGGCAGAGTTCTAAATCCAACTTCAAAAATTAAAACAGCAAATCAAAACTTTGATTATTATAACCCTATTATTTCTAATATGTATGAATTTAATATATATGATACTCTTGATTTTATATACAAATATAGAAATCATATTACTAAAACCATTAATTCTAATATGATTAATAAGTTTAACAGAAAAGCAAATCTAATTTTTTATGATGTAACAAATTTTTATTTTGAAATTGACGAGCCTGATGAAGACGAAATCAACGAAAATGGTGAAATAATTAATAAAGGAATTAGAAAAAAAGGTGTATCTAAAGAAGAACGTTCACTCCCTATAGTTCAAATGGGATTATTTATGGATGAAAACGGATTTCCAATTTCTTTGGAAATATTTCCAGGAAATACCCTTGATCATTTAACCGTTAAAGATTCTTTAATAAATCAAATTGATAATTTAAATTTTGAACGTTTTATATTTGTTGGTGATAGAGGTATGTGTAATTATATCAATCTTCTTCACTTGTTACATAAAGGTAATGGTTATATAGTAAGTAAAAGTATTGCAAAAAGTACAAAAGAAGAAAAAAAATATATCTTAAAACAAGATGGTTATATTTCAATTTCTGATAATTTCAAATATAAATCTAGAACAATAACCAAAATAGTTAAAGATGAAAACGGGCAAAAAGTACAACTTACCGAAAAAGAAGTTATATATTGGTCTAAAAGTTACTGTGAAAAACAAAAACACGAAAATAAAACATTTCTTGATTTCATAGAAAAACTAAAAAACAATCCTGAATCTTTTAGAATTACAAAGACTCAAGTTTCATCTTTAAAAAAATTTATAAAAAAGGATTTTATAAATGAAATTACTGGTGAAGTAATAGATTCAAACCAACTAAAAGCAATAATTGATGAAGAAAAAATTAATGCTTTTGTTGATTATTTTGGTTATTACAAACTTATAACTTCTGAATTAGATATGAATGAATGTGAAATTATAGACACATATCATAAATTGTCTCAAATAGAAGATCAATTTAGAGTAATGAAATCAACGTTAGATACTAAACCAATTAATGTAAGAACAAAAGAACATATACAAGCACATTTATTGGTTTGTATGATTGCATTAATAGTTATTAGGATAATTCAATACAAAATCAAACAATCAATTGATTTTAAACCAAAACTAGAACTTGATTGGGAAACAGGATTATCAGCTGAACGCATAGTAAAAGCATTGAATAAATGGACAGTTGATAGATTACCTGAAGATTATTATAGATTCAATTCATTAAACGATAATGATTTATCATTAATTATTAAATCGTTTAATATAGAAATTCCTAAAAAACTATATAGACGTTGTGAACTAAAAGACATTAAAATGAATATACAAATTTGTAAGTAGGTACATTTGTAGGTATATAAATTTGAACCCAATAAAATAAAGAAAAAACCCCTAGAAACAATAAAAATCTAGCGATTTTATTTAATTTTAGGTGGCAAACTCGGGGTATAACATAAAAATTAAATATTTAAACAAAAAAAATGACTAATTCTTACTATCAATAAGAATTATGTCATCTCCTATTTTAATTATTTGATTCCAATATACTCTAAATTCACTTTTCGAAAATCTTTTATTAAATCTTTTGTCTTCTAATATTAAAGAATCTATCTTACCATCTTTAGTAACAATAACATCTATAATCATTCCTATTCTTTTACCATCAGATATATTAATAATTTCTTTTTTTTGAAGTTCAGATAAATTCACCGGAGTTTGCCACTTTAAAACTTATCACTAATCTCACAAAGACTTATTTTTAGGTCTTTTTCTATTGCTTTTTATTTTATTTTGTATTATAATTTATGTAGGTAGATAAGTACAAGGAGTGATAACTATGTATGTTGAAA
>JAZRRD010000091.1:0-7283 GCA_045650425.1 Bacilli bacterium
CTTATTTGAAGGAGAATATTTTGAAAAGAAATTAAGTTTAGATAAAGTTATTTATGAACAAGAGGAAATTATTCAGATTTGGTATAAAGTAAAAAAATAACTAGATTTATTTTAGACTTGTATATAATACATTGCAAAGGTGATTGTATGAATTCTAATTAAAATTATTATGAAATGTTTGAAAAAAGAATAAACTTCGAAAAAATTCCTTATGTCACAATTATTCTTACCAATGATAAATATAACGAAAGCTATAGTTAACATTAAACAACGCAAGTTGTTTTTTCTTTTTCTAAAAGAACAATAATATGATACAATTAAATAGAAGGGAAAGATATTATGAAAAATTATTTTGTTATTCACGGATTTATGGGAAGTAATATAGAAAATTGGTTTCCATGGCTTAAACAAAACATAGATTCTAAAGAGAGGTGTTGTATAATACCTCAATTTCCAATAGAATTATCTAAACATAATTACAATGAATGGAAAAAATTATTAGACGTATATTATAAAGATTTTAATATGATAAATTCATCTTCTGTACTTATTGGGCATTCTACAGGAAGCATTTGCGCTTTAAAATATGTTTTAGAAAATGAAATTAAGATTGATAAATTAATATTGATTAGTGGATTCAATAACTACTATGCTCCAGATGAAAATGATATTCATAATATTATTAATCCTACTTATTTTGTTGATGATAATAAAATTAAAGAGATTAATAAATATGTCAATGAAATAATATGTATATATGGCAATCCCGATCCTTATATTTCTCAAGATGTATTTCATCATTTAGCTAATACATTAGATGCAAAAGAAGTGATAATTAAAAATGGTGGGCATTTAAACGAAGAAAGCGGATATAAAGAATTCAAAGAATTATTAGAATATATTTAGGAGGAAATAATATGAATTTAGAATTTGCTGGTAGATTTAACAAAGCAGAGTTACTTTTAAAAGAGTTTAAGCATTGGGTTATAATTATAAGAGAAAATGTTGTAACATTAGGTAGTTGTATAATTATATTAAAAAGTGGTAAGCCATTTTTAAAAGATGTATCAAGTGAAGAAATGGCAGAATTTAATGAAGTATGTAAATGGTTTGAAGATAAAACAAAAGCATTATATGGCGCAGAAAAATGGAACTATTGCGCTATGATGATGAAAGATGAGTTTGTTCATTTTCACGCAATACCTAGATATTCAAAAGAGGTAAATGCTTATGATAAAGTTTGGGTAGATACTGATTGGCCTAAGGCAACAACGCTAAGCAAAATAGATGTTGATAATGAAACGTTAATGAAAATTAAAAATGATATAATAAAAAATTAAGGGAAACTAATGAAATATTAAAAAAATAGCGAAAGAAAAGTGATGACTAATGGATAAATTTGAATTACAAGATTTTAATAAAAGAATTGGGTTAAATACTAAATTAGATAATATTTCAACTGAAATATGTAAAAGGTATGAAATAGGAGATTTTGTTTCTAATGAGTTAATAACTATTGGATATGAGGATTACAATTATTATTTAACTACATCTAATGGAAAATATTGTGTTAAAATTTTTAGCAAAGAACGATCAAAGGAAGATATTGATAATTATTTAGAAAGAATAAGAGTTGTTGCTAATAGTAGTGTCAGCTCTCCAAAACCTTTAATGATAAATAATGATATTACTTTATCTTTGGACTTTGAAAGTAACCATTATGACATTTGTATATTTGAATATATAAATGGAAAAAACTATTTTCAATTAAATCAAGAACCAGAAAGTGATGTTATTAAAGAACTTGCAAGACAGACTGCTATGATAAATAATATAGAGATAAACACAAACTTTATTTATGATTCTTGGGCAATTATAAATTTTGAAGAAGAATATAGCAAAAAGAGAGAATATCTCTCTGATGAGTATAAAGTTGAATTTGACAAATTATTATTAGAACTGAAGACTATAGATTTTAATCAACTTCCAAAGGGCTTTGTTCATGGTGACATAATTAGTACAAATGTAATGCTTGATGAAAATAAAAAAATATGGATTATTGATTTTGCGGTTTCAAATTATTTGCCAAGAATAATAGATTTAGCAGTTATTGCTTGTAATATGTGCTTAGTTAAAACATCTAGAGAAAAAACTTATGAAAAAATATCTCTATTAATAAGTGAATATAATAAGATTAATAAACTTACTGAATATGAATTAAAAGTGTTTGGAATTCTTTATAGGTTAGCTAATGCAATGCATATTTTGCAACCTGAGTATATCATCAAAACAGACGGTGATTCCTTAGAGAATCAGTATTGGTTGAACGAAGGAAAAATAGGTTATTCATTTGGTGAGGGATCCTCATTAAGTAAAGTTGTTATGAAAAAGTAATATTAGGAGGAAAGATGAACATAAATATTAATAAAGTTAAAATATTTGTAACTATACCACTTGAAAATGTAGAAGAAGTAAGAACTGCTATGTGTAATGCTGGAGCAGGTATCATTGGCGAGTATTCTTATTGTACAAGTTCTACAAAATCTATAGGTACCTTTATACCAAACGAAAATGCAAATCCTCACATTGGCGAAAGAAATAAATTGGAATTTGTTGAAGAGGAAAAATTAGAGGTTATTTGTGATGTAGATAAAGTAAAAAAAGTAATTGCTAAATTACGTGAAGTTCATCCATATGAGGAACCAGCAATCGATATAGTTCCTTTAATTGAAGAATCATATTTTGAATAGGAGAACTATAAAATGTTTACTAATTGGATATTTATTGTAATTTTATATTTAATATTTGCAGTTATATTTGGACAAACTTATAAAATTATTACAAATAATATGAAAAATGCAGGAGCCTTAACTGTTTTGGCAGAAGGCGTTGCTGGTATAGCAAGTTTATTATTTATACCATTCTTTGAATTGAAATTTTCTTCAAATATTTATGTATATTTATTCTTGGGACTTGCATGTGTCTTTTATGCTCTTAATGATAGACTATCTACTACTGTAAGAATGGGTGTTGAAGCATCTACATTTAGCATAATAAAACAAACAAAAACAGTTTTCATGATTATAGCTGGATTACTCTTTTTTAAAGATCCATTTGTTTTAACTAAAGTAATAGGAGCATTTTTAATTGTAGTTAGTAATATATTAGTGTTCTATAAAAAAGGTGCTTTTAAAGCTAATAAATATTTATTGTTAGGATTATTAGCATCTATCTGTATAACAATTGCTTTATTTATTGATGTAAATTATTCTAATAAGTTTAATTTACCTTTATATGTATCATTTACAACTTTGCTTCCAGCACTGCTTATCTTTATCTTTGATAAAATAAAATTAAAGGATTTAGTCGAAGAATATAAAAATTGTAACAAAAAATTATTATTTACCGTTGGCATAACCTGGGCAATTATGATGATTTTGAGTCTTTATGCATATCAATTAGGACAAGTGAGCTTAGTTGCGCCATTATGTAGTTTAACAGTAATCTTAAATGTAATAGTAGGTTATTTGTTCTTAAAAGAAAGAACAAGAATGCCACAAAAAATTATTGCTGCAATATTAATTGTAATCAGTGTGATTTTAATTAAATTATAAAAGGAGAAGAAATTATGAATAAAACTATAGTAATTACAGGTGGTAGTGATGGCTTAGGAAAAACTTTAGCAGAATCACTATCAAAAGATAATAATATTATAATTATCGCTACAAATGAAGAAAAATTAAAAATTGTTGCTGAAAACAATAATTGTGAATATAAAGTTTGTGATGTAAGTAATCATAATGAAGTTGAAAAAACTATAGCAGAAATTTTAGAAGAACATAATAAAATAGATGTCTTAATAAACAATGCTGGTCTATGGATTCAAGAAGAGTTGGATATTAATGATTACAATAGGATTGAAGATGTTATAAATGTTAACTTATTAGGTGTAATAAATTTATCAAAAGCAATTATTCCTTCAATGAAACAAAATAAAGATGGATTAATAATAAATATTAATTCACAAGCTGGTATAAATCATAAAGCAGAAAGAGTAGTTTATAATGCTTCTAAATGGGGTGTAACAGGTTTCTCAAAATCACTACAAGATGAAGTTGCAAAATATGGGATAAGAGTTACAGATGTAATGCCTGGTATGATGAAAACAGATATGTTTAATAAAATGAATATTTCTAAGAATATGGATAATGGCTTAGATACCAAAGAAGTTGCAAGATTAATAAGATTTATTATTGATACCCCAAAAGATGTCATGATTCCAGAAGTTGGAATAAAGAATATAAATAATTAAGAGGTGGGTACAAATGGAAAATATAAATTATAGACAATTAGATGTATGGGCTATTTATAGAGATCCAGAACATGTATTTGATGCTTTAAAAATTATTTTGGATAGTAAAGATAAAATAAAAAAACCATTAACATTATTTACAAATTGTGTTTCTAATTTTACTATAGATGGTAAAAAAATAGAAAGAAATATGGATACTTTAATATGTTCTCCAGAAGCTGATATAGCATTAATTTTATCTGCAGCAAGATATTATGATGAGGATTTAGGATTAATATCTGCTACTCCAGAGATAATTGCTAGATTTTTGGATAAACATGAAATTCCTTATGAAATTGTAGTAGGAGAACCAAAGAAAGAAAATCTAGATGATAAAGACATTCCGGAAATATGGATGGTTAGAGAAAGATTTGTACTAGAAGATTCTTTAGAGGAAAGTAAACAAAAAGGATGTACAACTTGTAATTTATATTCTGATACTTCAGCAAATTTATCAATGGGATATTATTTGAGTGATGGTTCATATAATGAAATTTGGGGATTAAATTATAATTGTTTAGTCGAAACAGACAATTCTTGGACATTTATGATTGATGAAAATGATGAAAGAAATCTTTCTAATGAAGAAGTAAAACAAATTATTGAAGAAAAAGGATTCGAGTATATAGAAAAAGGTAATGTTAAATTAAAGAAATAATATTTAGGTGATATTAATGATAAATGAAATAACATCTCAACAAAAAAGAGATTGTGTTAAAAAAAATTATGATTTAATAGCAGAACAATATGGTATGGAATTTGGTAATTTTATAGAGGATTTAGATGTTTATGAAGAGTTTGAAAAAAATCTAGTTGAAAATGCCAAGATAATAGATTTAGGGGCAGGAACAGGAAGAACATATTCATATTTTAAT
The DNA here is from genome assembly GCA_045650425.1 of Bacilli bacterium. Lineage (GTDB taxonomy): Bacteria > Bacillota_I > Bacilli_A > RF39 > UBA660 > RGIG1752. The sequence continues at coordinate 5,227 of JAZRRD010000091.1, forward strand.
CAATTGGGTTATGAGTATGTAGGCATAGATTTTTCGAATGAAATGAAAGATTATGCATTTAAATTACATGGGGAATTCCCATATATTTTAGATGATATGGTTAATTTAAAAAATCATTTTAAATCTAATTCTATTGATGCAGTATTCGCTGTATATTCTTTATTCCATTTGTCAAAAGAAGATTTTTATCAAATATTTAAAGATGTTTTCGATATTTTAAAAGATGATGGTGTATTTCTTTTTTCTTATCAAATTGGTACAGGAGAAGAAATGGCTGATGAACCTTATTTAAAAGAAAATGGTAAAGAGGTATTATACATGAATTATCAAACCAATGAAGAGATTGAAGAATTATTAAAATTATTATCTTTTACAAAAATATATAGAAAAGAAAAAATAGAAACTTCAGAATCTGCTATAAATAGCAATGGTGTAACTACTGTATATATGGTAGTAAAAAAGAAAAACATTTAGAAATCTATAAACTATTTTATAGATTCTTTTTATATGTTAAAATAACTTTGAGAGGTATTTTTATGAAAAGAGTTGAATTATTATCTCCAGCCGGAGATTTTGAATCATTAAAGAGTGCTATTCATAATGGCGCAGATGCTGTTTATTTATCAGGAAAAAATTATGGTGCTCGTAAGTTTGCTAATAACTTTACTCTAGAAGAACTTAAAGAAGCTATAGAATATGCTCATTTATATGGAGTAAAGATATATATAACAGTTAATACAATGATATATCAAAGTGAAATAGATGAACTTTTAGAATATGTTAAGTGTATTCATGAATATGGCGTAGATGCTGTTATTATGCAAGACATTGGAATGATTAACTTAGTTCATAATACATTTCCTAATTTAGAAATCCATGCTTCAACTCAAGCTCATAATCATAACGAAGAGGGTATTAATACATTAAAAAAATTAGGTTGTACAAGAGTAGTTTTAGATCGTGAATTATCACTTGATGAAATAAAAAATATAAATGTAGATGTAGAAAAAGAAATATTTATTCATGGTGCATTATGTGTTTCATATTCCGGAGAATGTTTATTTTCTAGTTTAGTATTAAATCGAAGTGGAAATAGAGGAGAATGCGCAGGTCTTTGTCGTCTTCCTTATGAACTATTAGAAAATGATAAATACATAGAGACAGAATATAAATATTTACTTAGTATGAAAGAATTAAATTCTACTGGATATATTAAAGAAATCTTAGATGCTAATGTAGATTCATTGAAAATCGAAGGTAGAATGAAAAGCCCAGAGTATGTTGGTTTTGTTACAAGAATGTATCGTAAATTGATTGATAATTATTATGATAATAAAGATGCTAAGCTAACAAATGAAGACATTGATAAATTAAAAGTTTTATACAATAGAGAATTTACTAAAGGTTTTCTAAATAACGAAGACAAAACAAATATAGTTAATCCTAAGACTCCGAATCATCAAGGTGTTGAAATTGGTGAAGTCATAGAAACTCATCCTAAGATAAAAATAAAATTATCTAAAGAACTTAATCAAGGAGATGGAATAAGACTTCCAAATAATGAAGGATTAATTGCTAATTTTATTTATAATGAAAAAGATTTGTTGATTAACAAAGGAAATAAAAATGAAGTTATTTATTTAGATAATAAATTTAATTTAACTAAAGGTGGCAAAGTTTTAAAAACTTTAGATAGTTCTTTAATTAAAGAATTACAAAATTATGAGTTAAAGAAAATTCTCATAGATTTTAAAGTTGTTGCCAAGGTTAATAATGAATTAATGATTAAGATTAATGATGGCGAAAATGAAATAACTGAAACAAGTATAATTTTGGATAAAGCAATCAATAAGAGTACTACTAAAGAAGAAATTATTGAAAAGTTAAATAAGTTAGGTAATACCCCGTTTAAAATCAATAATATTGAAATAGATATGGATAACCGATACTCGCTTGGCATTCTTGTTTGCACCGAGACTGGAAATTACCGAAGTGATACAGGTACCTATGTTCTGCCCCATGATGATCGGAACAGCCGCACCGAATCTGAGCGAACC
>JAZRRD010000092.1:0-43709 GCA_045650425.1 Bacilli bacterium
TATTTAGGAGATAAAAATTCATAATCTTTAACATAAATATTGAACTTAAAAATATTTGTTTCAATTTTTTCTAAATAAAAATCACAACACTTAAATGAACCACTATCTAAAACTCTGTTAATATCTATTATTACATTTTCATCGATATACTCATTTATTTTAACATTCTTATTCATTTTAAAATTATTCAAAACTTCTATAGACGCTAATAATTTAAATTCAAAATTATATTCATTAAATTTATCAATTCCATTTAATTGAAAATTAATTACACTTCCCTTCGTGTAACTTTTTAAATTAGCTTTTTTCACAATATTAATTCCTTTTGATTTTATAATATCTATTTGTATATTTTTTAAATTAAATCCATTTACGTTAAATACCATAAACCCACTACCACTTTCATAAATGTCTATTAATAATTTTTATTATTATCAAATAAAAATGAAACCCCAAAAATTATAGATGCTCCGATAATTATAATCCATACATATGTAATTAAATAAACTATATATGGCACATGTTCTTGAATCATATCAAATACAGGCAACGTACTAATAAAATAAGGACTTATATAAAACATATTAAAAGTTTCACCATTTAATATCCCTAAATTATATATTAATAAATTTAATGTGTTAGCGATCATTACAAATATCAAAAATACTTTTATTGCTTGCTTAAATGCTTGAAAATTAATTTTAACTTCTCTAGAAAATAATAAATAAACAGATACCACAAAACTTCCTAAGTGAAGCCACATTGTATGAATATTAACAAGTATATCAGAAGTAAAACAACTATCTGGCATTACAATCGTAGCTATACTTCCCAAGATAGTTACATATGATAAATAAGATAATAAACCATCTCGAATTTTTCCTTTATTTAAGAAAAGACAAATTAAACAAACGTATATTGGAGTTGTACAAAGTTGAAAAGGAAATGAATACCACTCATAATCCCAAATAGCCACATTATTTACAAAATCATAATTAAACGCCCATATAATTTGTTTTAGTATTTCTAAAGTTAATGCAATAATACTATACGTTCCTAAAATTAATTTTAATTGTTTTTCATTATGATTTTTTCTTTTAAAAAACAAAAGCACAGCAAAACAAATCATTATGAATATACAAAGCAAATGAAACCACCCAAATGATACTGGCGTTGACATTTCACCTTGTAAAAAATATAAAAACTTTTCAAATAAATTCATAAGCAATCCACTACTATCTTTTTTAGTTTATCTATTTATTATTATATCATAAGTTTAGTTATATTTAAAATTTCTTGAAAATATTATTAATAGCCTTGTTGCCAGAACGTTTGTTTACTATAATGCTTATAGGAACATTTAATAGTTGGGTGATTGCCAAATTCCATTTAGGAAGGAGGCGATATTATGTTTAAGAAAGATTTATTAATCTTTTCATTAATCATACTTATCTTCCTACTATTATTATTACTATTTATAGTTTTGATATGAAAAGAAAATCACCTAACTCAGCATTGAATTAGGTGAAACCAAAATATACGGCAACATCCAACTTGCGACATTAGATGTTCCTTTTTTATTTTATGAAGATTCCTTCATCTGTATACATAATAGCACAAAAATACTTTTTTAGCAATTTATTTACCTTTATTTATTAATACTTCTTAATAATTTAATTCCTTCTGCATTTTCTGGATTATCTTTTTCTATCAACGAAATATAAAATTGTATAGCTTTATTAATGCCTTCAGTTTTATATTGTATAGCATTACATTGACTTATTACCCCTTCTTCACTTATACAATATTTGTATAAATCACTAAATTCTTTATAGGTTGTCATATTTTGTTGATTAGCAAATAAGATATATATTAATGGTTCTTCTAATATAAATCTAGTTTGCGTAGTACTATCATCAACATATTCTTGTAATATACTACAATTATTTTCTTTAATTATTTTATAGATAAAATTTAATAAAAAACTTTTTTTATCTTCACTTAAATCATTATTCCCAAAAAATCCTGTTAATAATCTTAAATATAATAAAACATGATCTGTACCATTTTTTACCATTCTATAATTACATCTTTTATCATAAATGATTTTATCAGATAAATAAGTTGCATGATAATCACATGGAATATGGTCAGCCCAAAACGGTTCATAAGACGCTTCTACAGTTCTTTTATTTGGATTAAAAAATCCATTAAAAACTATATCATTAAATATATCGTTAAAAGAATTATCCAAAATTCTTAGTGTTGAAAATTCAAAATAAATAGGGTCAGTATCTTCTTTTCTACTTTTTATTTCCCAATATAAATCGTATGATGAGAGATATTTATAAAATTCATAATATTTTGTATTTTGAAAATCTTTTCTTGTCCATTCATAATCACATTTGTTATTTTTTAAATATTCTAATATATTAGACCATCTAGTATGTATTTCATTATTAATTTCAGAAAAATCATTAGTTATGTTAATATTAAACAACTCTTTTGCAATTCTAATATTTTCATTGCAAAAATCAAGTGTAGCTTTATATTTGAGATCACTGGTATAATTAAATGGATCTCTTTCAAGCCATTCTTTTCTGTGTTTTAATCTAATTTTACACATTTGAATGTTATATCTTAATTTAATTAATATCATAAATAATAAATATTCTTCTTTTTCTGTATGTTGCATAATTTACCTCAAAACTATATGTTATTGTAACAAATTTTATAAAATAATCAATAAGAGATAGATTAAATAATACGCAATATTCCTTCAGCATCTCCCATTTGAATTTTTTTCATTAAATACTATTATTTCAAGTATGCCGCAAATTGTAGCACATTTATTTTGCATTTCAACATTTCTATAATTAACTTTTTTAATAATTGCTATAACAATAAAGATTGTAAGAACAAACTATAAGAGTCATGAAAAATACAATTAATGGTTTGGATATATTATGTATTCTTATTTTCTTTTTTTTGAAGTCAACGACACTCTTGAGTGTTCATCAAATCTGCTTCGACAACGTGAAAACGAATTTTGATATGGTTTGTGATATTCAAGATCCTGCATATCTTTAACCGTCAACATTTCTGCGGTTGCACGACGAACCTCTAATCCTTTTTGCTGTTCAACTCTGGAAGAAGGTGTATCAACAGCAGGACGCTCTAAATCAACATGAAGATAATCAATAACTTCTTTAATTTTGCTGTTTGCAATTTCATTCATATTCATCACCTAATTAAATAAATTATATCATTTTTATTGTTAATAACCAACAGATTATGATACAAACACTTCTAACTCATTATTATAATAGTTTCTTTCATTATTAAATAGTAAGTATTTGTCTAACAAATGAGTTACAAAAGACATGTTAAGTTCTATCTTCTAATCTTTGTTTTTTTGAGTCATTTTCCCCATCCTTTCTGAAGACCAAATACACATGCATAATCATCTGAATCTTTATAAAACCTTTGGGATTTTTTTAGACGCCTTGACAGAAATGGAGAATTTAATAAATTTCCACTTCCTGATTGATATAACACAAGCCCATTAGAGTTTAAGTTATTGTTATATATATCAACTATTAGTTCTTTTGAATGCAAATTAACATTGTTTAAAAAAATCTTCTTTTTATAACATAGTATATTAGATAATTCAACTAAATCATATGTACCAAACTTTACTGGCAATTCAGTTATATTTGCTTGCGTAAAAGTTATTTTAGCATTTTCTAATCTTTTTTTTAAATATTTAAACGTTTCTTCAGAATTTAGATAAGCATTATATTCGCCACCTTCTGGAGATCTATATTCTTTAGCCCACATTAATATGCTAGCAAAATGCTTACCATAACTTTTTAATTCATATTTATATGTTTCCCAAAACTTTTTATATACTTCATCCATGTTTTTAATTACTTCATCTTCCAAATCTTTAATTTCAGCGCTATTAGATGAAGTATATAAAGAACAAAATTGTTCAAAATTTAAACACTCTATCGCTCTTTTTTTAAAACCTAAAGCATAATATTCGGTAAGGCGATTAACATCGAATGTATCAACGTTATCAATTCCTTGATATATTGCATTAAAAGCATGGTCTCCGCTTGATAAAACAGTCAATGCTGTGTGGTAGTTTGTAAAATCTATTTGTGAATAAATTTGGTTTATTTGTTCATTAGAAAGATAATAGAAAGCAGCATACTCTTCAAAAGTATATGGTATGATACCCATATCAATAATTTCTTTTGCACGTCTTAAATCCTCATCCCTTTGTTCTTCTAAACTTCTCATAAAGATGCCCCTTCCTAATTAAGTTTGTATTTTATAATAAAACATCAAAAAAAACAACTTATTGTTGTTTTTTTAAGCTTCTTATAAGATCGTTATTATGAGCATATTCTTTTTTATTTGCATAATCAATATTATTAAAAATATCACCACATGCCCCAACTGTTCTAAAGTCATTACCCCAACAATAATCAAATAGTAATTCACCATGTTTAGTTAAATTGTTATCATAAATTTGACGAAGTAAATCAGAAACCTTTTCTTTCTGAAGCCACCTTCTGTTCACACATACTCCTAGTATATTAGATAGTTCTACTAAATCGTACCTTCCAAAATCTTCAGGTATATTAAGTACATCGCAATGTTTAAAAGTTATATTTGCTTTTTCTAATCTTTTTTGCATTTTATGATAATTAACATCCGAACGCAAATAAATATTTTTTATATCTTTTTGTGTTATATCAGTGTCAGTTCTAAATAAACTAACAACAAAGCCAAATGAATATTTTTTAAAATACGCAATTAATGATTCAAAAAAATTACGATACTCCGGTTCCATATTTTTTATAACGTAGTTTAGCATTTCGATTTGTCTTCGTTCCATTTCACCAGAAAACAACTTCATAAATTCATTATAATTTAAGCATTGGATAGCTGTCTTTTTTAAACCTAAAGCATAATATTCAGTTAAGCGATTCGAATCAAATGTATCAATGTCTTCTATACCCATGTAAATCAAATTAAAAGCATGATCTCCACTTGATAATACAGTTAAGGCGTTTTTCTTACAAGCTAAGTTCATTTGCAAAAACATATTAGCTAAATATTCGTTTGTAAAAGAATATATTTTAGAATATTCTTCAAAATCAATTCCTAAATAATAATCAGATTGTAAGTCATCATATAATTTAATTGTTTGTTCCAAATCTTTTTTTCTTTGTATTTCATTCATATTATCATCTCTACTTTTTTCTACTTCTAGGCTTTTTCCAACCAATTGCCAAATCATATATTCTTGTATCTTCAACACAACATTCATCCATTAAACAACTTAAAAAACGAGAAAATAGATGTGTAAATAATATTTGTCCTCCATCTTGAAGATTATTATTATAGATATTCATCGCCTTTTCAAGCGCTTCGTTAAACGGCTCTTGTTCAAACATTTCTTCGTAATAGTCAAAAATATTGGAAAGAAATATTGTATCGTATTTGCCAATATTGGGTGATATGTCTAAAATGTCCATTTGCCTAAAAGTTATTTTACAATTCAAAAGATTTTGTTGAAGCTTATGGTAATTTTTTTTATTATTCATATATATATTACTATGATTTAATTTAACCCATTTAAGTTCTGATTTTTGGGCTAACGAGAAAATAGTATTTGGTTTCTTTGGGTTTAATTCTTTAGATTTATATAAAAATTCTTGCCAAAACTTTTTGTATTCCTCTTCCATATTTTCAATAACATATTTTTCGAGTTCCGGATTATAAAAATAGTAAGGGTCTGAGTCTCCGTCATAATAATTAAAAAGCTTAATAAATTGTTCGTAACTTAAGCATTCTACTGCTCTTTTTTTAAATCCTATAGCATAATATTCAGTTAATCTATTTATATCAAAGGTATCCATTTTAGTAATCCCTTTATATATTAAACTTAACATTTGGTCACCACTTGCTAATACCGATAATCCAGTGTCTCCAGACAGGCGTAAACGGCTCCATAAATCTTGTAAGTATTCGTTAGTTAAACTATAAAAAATATTGTATTCCTTAAAATCACTAGCTTCTTTAATTTTTTTACCAATTAACTTTAATGCTTCATCTAAGTCTTTTCGTCTTTGATTTATATTTTTCATAAGTCCCCTTCTTTATTTTGATGGTTTTCTTTCTTTTTTCCAACCGAACACTTCTAATTCATTATTACAATAGTTTCTTTCGTTATTAAATAGTAAATATTTGCCTAATAAATGAGTTACAAAAGATGTATCAAGTTGTGTCATAATCATTTCGCCATTATCTTCTAGGTTACATTTGTAAATTTCTTCAGCTAAATCACATGTCTTTAGATAGCCTTTAGTAGGAAACAATCTATAATAATAATCAAATATGTTTGATAAAAAAATAACATCATACTTACCAAAAGTTGTTGGAAGATCTTTAACATCTGAAACTTTAAAGCTTATTTTAGCATTTAACAATTGTTTTTGTAATATTTTATAATTATTTTGTTCATTCATATAAATATTACATTTATCAAGTTTTAAATCATTAAAACCTACATCCACAGCAAAATTGAAAACACTCGGTTCTTCACTTAACCCTGATTCTTTTAATCTATAAAAAAGTTCTTGCCAAAACCATCTGTATTCCTCCTCCATATTTTCAATTACAAAGTTTTCTAAATCCTGTTGATACCCCGTTAAAGAAAAATTAAATAACTTTCCATATTGATCATAATTTAAAACTTGAACAGCTCTTGTTTTAAATCCTAATGCATAATACTCTGTCAACCTGTTTATATCAAAGGTGTCCATTTTAATAACACCACCATAAATTAAATCTAACATTTGATCTCCGCTTGCTAACACACACAGCCCTTTATCTCCAGGCAAAGTAAATTTGTTAAAAAAATTATCTAAACACTCATTTGTCATTCCATAGACTACATTATATTCTTGAAATTTAGTAGGATTTATATATCCCGCATCAATTCGCTGATATAATTTGATTGTTTCTTCTAAATCTTTTCTTCTTTGTTCACTAATTACTTTTTCCATAATACTCTTCCCTTTTGAAATCCTGCTGCACCTGGATATAATACTTTTTCTGTACAAGTTACTTTTCTATCAACTGAGTTTGACAATACTTCTTTTATAAACGTATGGTGAAAGAAAGTTAAAATAATTTCACCAGGATCTTTTAAGTTTGTATCATATATTGATTGAAATAAATCTAATCCAGCATTTACATTTTTTTCTAAATCATACTTTCTAAATATATCATCGTAATAATCTAAAATGTTAGAAAGATAAATTAAATCATATTTTCCACATTCTAACGGAAGTTGTGTAATATCGCGATAATTAAATGATATATTTGAAGCTTTTAGATTTTTTTTTAATTTTTTATAGTTTTTATCATTTATAAGATAATTACATCGCTTATCTATTTGCAGATCTGCTGCAGCATCTCCACACACAAAATCAAAAACACTAGCTTCTACTCCTTGTTGTTTCAAATTATAAAATAATTCTTGCCAAAATTTTTTATACTTCTCTTCAGCGCATGAAATAATATATTTTTCTAAGTCATAGTTACGTTCGCTATATTTAAAATTAAACAATTCGTAAAAATCATCGTATTTTAAAACGTCAATAGCAGTTTTCTTAAAACCGAGAGTGTAATATTCAGCAATTCTATTACAATCAAAGGTATCTATATTTTTTATTCCTTTTAAAATCAGTTCAAATATTTGATCCCCGCTCGCTAAAACACCTAACACCTTTTCATTCCCCTTAAGATTAAAGAAATTCCAGACAGCTGCAATATTCTCATTTGTAAAAGAATACGCATAACTATATTCAGTATGTAATTTGGCCGCAAATTGATAAATTTCCATTGTTTCTTTTATATCTTTTTCTATTTGTTCTGATTTTGTCATGTTTACTTCTCCTTTTTAAGGGTATATCCCATTGTTGACTCACGCCCCATTATATATTTGTGTTCTCTTAAAAATTTGTCTTCTAACATCACAGACATAAATCTATCCACAAGATCAATTAGAAGAATTTCGCCATTTATATTTAAATTTTCATTATAAATTTTTTTAAGTATATCTAAAGCTTTCTTTTTGTTTCCACAAAAGAATTCAGTATAATATTCCATTACATTAGACAAATATATTAAATCATATTTTTTATTAAAATTATTTGGAACATCTACAATTGATGATTGTTTAAATGTTATATTGGCTTTTGCTAATTTTTGTTGTAATTCATTATATTTTTCTATGTCTTTCATATATGAATTAGGAATTCTACATATAGAACTTAATCTGTCAGCACGATTTGCAAAATGAAATACACTGGGATTAAAACCATGTTGTTTTAAATTATAAAACAATTCTTGCCAAAACCATTTATATTCATCTTCCATATTTTCAATAACATATTGTTCTATATCTAAATGTTGACAGTTATGGGTTTTATCGTAATATTCTTTATAATATTCAAAAAGTTTATTGTAATCTTCAAAACTTAAACATTCGATAGCTCTCTTTTTAAATCCTAAGGCATAATATTCTGTTAATCTGTTTATATCAAATGTGTCTATATCTTTTAGACCTCTTTGCACCAAATGAAATACTTGATCTCCACTTGCTAAAATACTTAATGCTTTGGTCTCTAGTGTAAGAGTTACAATTTTTAAAAATGTCTCAACTGATTCATTAGTTAAATGATAAAAGCTAGCATATTCTGTAAATTTTCCGGATATTTCAAACGATTTACTACAATATCCATCTAAATATAATTTAATTGCTGCTTCCAAGTCTTTTCTTCTTTGTTCACTAATTACTTTTTCCATAATACTCTTCCTTTTTCAAGACCTAAAGCATCAGAATACCTTACCTTTTTAGTACAACTAATTTTTGTTGGAACAAATTTAGCAGCTCTTTTTCTGCTTAATATCTCATCAACGAAAACACCCCTAAAACAAGTTAATAATATTTCACCTGGTTTTTCTAAATTTACATCATATATTTTTTGAAGCAATTCTAATGTGCTAGATAATGCATTGAGCTCTGGTTGTTCAGAATATATATCATTAAAATAATCCATGATATTAGAGATATAAATAAAATCATATTTACCATACTCTGTAGGAATATTTTTAATATCATTATATTTGAATGTTATATTTGATTCCTTTAGGTTTTTTTGAAGTTTTGTATAATTTTCATTAGTTTTTAGATAATTACATCTATTGTTTAAAAGCGCATCTTGAATGTGTTCCCCTCTTACAAAATCAAAGACACTTGCATTAATACCCTTTTGTTTTAAACTGTAAAATAATTCTTGCCAAAACTTTTTATAATTTTCTGGAGCACATGAAATCACATAATCCTCCATCTCTGATTTTTTTTCGTTTCTTTTCTCATAATTAAATAAATCTAAGAATTGATAATAGTTCAAGGCTTCTATTGCTATTTTTTTAAAACCCAAAGTATAATATTCAGCAATTCTATTGCAATCAAACGTATCTGCATTTTTTATTCCATTTAAAATCATATTGAAAAGCTGATCTCCACTTGCTAAAACACTTAATAATTTTACACTATCATCAAACTTGAAAAAATTCCATACACTATCAATATCTTCGTTTGTAAAAGGATAAGCATAACTATATTCAGTATGTAGTTTTACAACTTCATAAGAATACATATTTATTGCTTCTATTATATCTTTTTCTCTTTGCTCTGATACGGTCATTTAATCACCCTCTTTTTTTTAAGACATAACAAAGGTGTTTTGCATTATTAAAGTTTTTCTTTATTCTTTCAGCATCTGGAACTGATTTATATATTTCTTCGTCAAAATAACTACATAAATCTGTAAATATTATTTGGCCATTTTTATATAGGTTATTATCATATATATTCGTTAAAAGTATTTTAGCAAATTCTTGTTCAAAATAGTCTATTATGTTTGATAAATATATTAAATCATATGCAGGGAATTTTATTGGCAGTTCTACTATATCTGATTGCCAAAAATTAATAGATGTAGAAGGTAATTTATTTTGAAGAGTTTTATAATTGTTTTCATTTTTCAAAAAGCTCGGTTTATTAAAATCTTTTTGTTTAACATCCAAAGCAAAGTGAAATACACTTGCTTCATATCCATACTCTTTTAAAATGCGCTTAATTTCTTTCCAAAACCATTTATATTCTTCATCCATATTTTCTACAACATAGTCTTCTATTTCAGATTTTATATTATAGAACTTACATTCTAATCCATCATACGAAAAATTAAACAAATCTAGATATTCTTGATAATCCAAACATTCTATTGCTCTTTTTTTGAATCCTATTGTGTAATATTCTAATAAGGCATTAATATCAAATGTATCTATATTGATAGCTCCTCTAAATATCATTTCAAATATATGATCTCCACCAGCTAATACACTTAAAATGTTTTTATCTTCATATTTTGTTCTAATATCAAATATATCTCGTATTGGTTCATTTGTAATGTAATAATATCTCGAATATTTTGAAAACTCAGGTTTTAATTCAACTCTACCTTGTTGATATAATTTTAAATATAAATCAATAGTTTTATCTAAATCTTCTTGTCGTTGCTCGGATATAACCATGCAAACTCCCCTTTCGTTTTGACTATTTATTATAAATTACTTTTAATTAAATAACAAGCTGTATTTAGGGCTCATCATTTTTCTTTTTATAAACATTAAAAAACTAACTATCTCTAGTTAGCCTATATTACTTAAACTCTAAAAAATTGAGTTTCCTATCAACCTGGTGCTGGAAATAAGAATCGAACTTATGACCTACGCGTTACGAGGGCGTTGCTCTACCAACTGAGCTATTCCAGCAGACAATATAATTATATCTCTATTTTAAACTAAAAGTAAAGTTTTAATTCATTTTTTAACATATTAGCCTAAAAGTGCTATAATATCTATAGGAGTTGATTCTATGATTATTTATGAAACAGATTCAAGAAAAGTAAAACCTGGTCAAATATTTATTGCTATCGATGGACATACAGTTGATGGACATGACTTTATAGATAATGCAATCACTAATGGTGCTATCAAAGTAGTCGGAACTAAAGATATAGATTGCAGTGTGCCATACGAAAAAGTTATTGATTCTGAGAAGTATCTTACAGAACATTTAGTTAACGAATACAGTAAAGAACTTAACAATATTGATTTTATTGGAGTTACTGGAACAAATGGAAAAACTACTACATGTTATTTAACATACCAAATTTTAAAAGAACTTGGACATGAAGTAGCTTATATGGGAACAATTGGTTTCTATTATAAAGATGAAGAAATTGTTTTAAATAATACCACCCCTGATATTCTTACATTTTATAACTTAGTTCTAAATGCTAAAAGTAAAGGGTGTAAAACTATTGTAATGGAAGTTAGTAGTCATGCCTTAGAACTAAATCGAATCGCAGGCATAAACTTTAAAGTCGCAGGATTTACAAACTTGACTCAAGATCATCTAGATTTTCATGAAACAATAGATAAATATTTTGAAGCGAAACTAAAAATACTAAATTATCTTGATAATGATGCCTACTTTATTACAAACAGTGACGATACATACGGTAAAAAAATTTTTGGCAAATATAAAAATGTATTAAGTTATGGAGAAAATAATGCTAACTATCATATAAAAAATTTTAATATAACTCCAAGTAAAACAAAAATAGAATTTACTTATGATAATAATTACTACGAAGTTACTACAAACTTAACTAGTGAATTTAATGTTTATAATTATATACTTTCTTTAAGCTTAATTAATAAATATGGAATTAGTATCGAAGACATAATTAAAGTTACAAAAAACATCAAAGCTCCAAAAGGAAGATGTGAAACTTATGAAGTTAATGATGCTTTCGCGGTAATTGATTATGCACATACTCCAGATGCAGTTGAAAAAATAATTACAGCTTACACTAAACTTAAAAAAGGAAAATTATACACAATCGTAGGATGTGGCGGAGACAGAGACCCTATAAAAAGACCAATCATGGGTAAAATTGCAAGTGATTTAAGTGATTATTGTATATTTACTAGCGATAACCCTCGTACTGAAAATCCAGAAAATATATTAAATGATATACTTTCAGGCGTAAAAAAAGATAACTATGAAGTTATCATTGATCGTAAAGAAGCAATTCACTCTGCTCTTTCAAGATTAAAGAAAAATGATATTCTTTTAATCCTAGGTAAAGGTCATGAAGATTATCAAATTATTGGTCATACTAAAATTCATTTAGATGATTCCGAAGAAGTCTTAAAATTTATTTCCCGCTAATTTTCTCAAAAATCAAAACAAAAGATGCGCTTAATATTAAAAGAATAATACAAAGTATCCCTCTTATATCAAAAGAAAATCCAGGATATATAAATAATATTGAGCCTAATACAAAACCTAATATAGCACTATAAGTTTTATTATAGTGTTTTTTTAATAATAAATTCATAAATTTTATCAATAAATAAGAAGAACCGACAAAACTAATAAAAAATGGTGTTAATTTTATCAATTCCATAAAAGATAAAGTTAATGGATTAGCAAGAATACCCAATAAATACTCATAAATACCTAAAAGCATTAATAAAGCAGCCCCACTTATCCCTGGAATTATCTTTCCCGCTGAATAAAATAAACCTGCAATTAAAAGGTTTAAAACAGTTAAATTACTTGAATCAAATTTTAATAATTCTGTTTTTTCAACAACAAATAAACCAATAGAAAACAAAAGTGCTAAAAACATAAATTTAAAATCAACTTTTTTTTCACCTTGTTTTTTTATTTCATTAATTAATGCAGGTATTCCGCCTATTATTAAACCCATGAAAACATATTTAATAGCATATTCTCTTGTATTTAATAAATATATTAATACATTACTAAACATAATAGAACCAATTAATACGCCAGCTAATACCACAAAAAGAAAGCCGGCATTTTTTAAAATATCTTTTCTAAAATTACTTATGCTATAAATAATTTTATCATATATTCCTAATAACACGGCTAAAATACCACCACTAACACCAGGAATAATAAAACCAATACCTATTATTATTCCTGAGATTAAGTTTTTTAAAATATTATTTTTTCTTCTTTCTCTCTTCTTCTTCAAGTTTAGTAAAAGCCACCTTTCCAACTGCTGTTGTCGGTAAACTACTTCTAAATTCATACTCATATGGTAGTGCATACTTACTTACATTTTGTTCACATAATTTTTTTATTTCTTTTTCAATTTTTCCACTAACTTTTACACCTTCTCTTAAAACAATAAAAGCTTTAGCCACTTGATTTTTATAAGGATGATCAATTCCTATTACAGTACTTGTTAGTACATCAGGATGTGAATTTATAACATTTTCAATGTATGAAGGATAAATATTATATCCAGAAGAAATAATAACTCTTTTTAATCTTTGTTTAAAAAAGATAAAGCCGTTTTCATCCATTGCTCCAATATCGCCAGTATGAAGCCAAATTCTTTTATCCTTGTGTTGCCTTAACGCTTGATATGTTTCTTCCGGATTATTAATATATTTCATCATTACTGTTGGTCCACTTATACATATTTCTCCATCAGTATTGTATGGAACTTCATCATGAGTTCCAATTCTAACAATTTTATAAAATGTATCTGGAAAAGGTATCCCAATTGTTCCTTCTTTATATATATTTGAAGGTGTCAAACAAGTTGCAGCAGTAGCTTCAGTAAGTCCATATCCTTGTCTTACGCTTGCATTACAACCATATATCGCTAAAAAAGCATCAACTTTCTTTTTTAATTCTGAAGACATTAAATCTCCACCAGATATAATACATTTTATGCATGAAAGTTCATTATCATTAAATTTATTTTTTATTAATGATTCAAATAAAGCTGGAACTCCTACAATAAAATTAGGCTTATATCTTCTGATTAAATTAGCAAATTCCTTAAAACTAAACGCTGGAATTAAAACACATTTCATACCTAAATAAAGAGGTGTATGTATACAAACTCCTAATCCAAAGCCATGGAATATTGGCATTATAGATAAAACCGTCATCTTTGGATTAGCTTCTTTTACCATCAACTCGGTTTGCATTACCAATGCATTAAAATTTAAATTAGAAAGCATTATTCCCTTAGGATTACCAGTTGTTCCTCCACTATATAAAATTACAGCAGCATCATGAGCTTTTCGATGAACATCATAATTACCCATATAATAACTAGAAGATCTAAGAAAAGTTTTCCATGTTACAACACTCTCATCTAGTGGAAGCTTAACCTTTCTTCCTTCTTTTAACCAATATAAAGAACTTTTCACTATTTTAAAATCTTCTGCAGCACTTGCTACAATAATCTTTTCTAATTTAGTATTATTTTTGATTCGATATATTTTTTCAAAAGCAATATCTATACATATTATTAATTTTGATTTGGCAGAATTAATATAAAATTCCATCTCATTTTCACTGGATAAAGGATGAATCATATTAGCTATTGCACCTATCATATTTACTGCATAAAATGAAATAATACCTTCAGGTGTATTTGGCATACATATTGTTACTTTATCATTTTTTTCTACACCATAACTTTTTAAAGCTCTAGCTACTACTTCAATTTTATTCATTAATTCTATATAAGAGCATTTATTACCAAAATACTCATATGCTGTATTTTCGGGATATTTTTCAACTGATTTTCTTAACAAATCAACAATTGAAATATTAGGATACTTTAATGTTGATGGAACGTTTTGATAAAATTCCGCCCATGGACGTTCATTCTTTTTTCTCATTAATTTTTGTTTACTTTTCATTTATTATTTCACTCGCCTTATCATCAAGTAGTTCTGGATTATCAAAAATATATTGTAATAAATTTAATGATTTTGCGAAATATACTCCATCTGCAATTCTTTCATCTACATTTATACCAAAATCACAAATCTCTCTAATTTCCTTTTTACCATCACTATTAATTATCTGTTCTTTATGAATTTCTCCAATTGTAGCAATAATTGAATTTGTTCCAAAATTTGTTAAATTATGATATATTGAACCACATTTTATACTACCTAAATTAGATAAAATAACAGAACTATAATATATATTATCATTTATAAACACTGAAGGTAACCATCCATGTTTATCTAAAAATTTAACTATACCAATAATAGGAACTCTTATTAATTGTGGTAATTTACCTATTATATCAATAGCATCATTAGTATCCGATTTTTTATTATTTCTAATTTTTTCTACTCTTTTAGCTATATTTTTAGAAATGTCTATAAAAGTTTCTGTAGGTTTTACATCCAATACACACAGTAATTCTGAAGAATGATCATCAAACTTAACTTTTGCCACAAAAGATAATTTAACATTATTTCTTTGATAATATTTACGATTAGCAACAAATCTATTCATCAATGGTTTATTATATAAAAGTTTTGCAATTGCCATAGAAAACGCATGAAAATAGGTAATATGTATATCAGGATTTTCTTTCTTCTTTTTTTCTACAAATTTAATTAAATTCGTAACATCAAACTTTTGATTAATATAAACATCTGCATCACATCTATCAGGTTTAAAATCTGCTAAAATATAATGCATTCCATCCATACTAATTCTTTGACCATCTCTTCTATCACACAATCTTTTTTTTGCACTCATAATATCACTCACTTATCTTTGTTTAATTTTATCATATAATTAAAAGTATTGTCCAGTTTTATAGCATATTCAAACATTTGACAAAAATATAATTTCATTATAAAATATACACTCAAGAAAGGGAGTTTTAAAAAATGAAAAAACTTATTTATATTTTTACAATCGCATTATTTATCATCTTACCATGCAATGTAAATGCTGCCTTAGAAGTAAATACACCTTGTGACGATATAAAAACTGATGGAAAAAATCAATTTAAAACTTGCTATATTGATATTAAAGTAACAGAAGATACAGCACTATATAGCACAAGTGGTAAATTTACTATGATAAATACTAGTTTAAAAGGTAATATTGAATCCGGAGACAAAAGAATTAAAATTACAAATAATAATTTAGACAATTTAACATTTGTATCAGAAACACCAATAAAAAATGAAACTGTTAGAATTGCTAAATTTACTATTTATTTAGCAACAAATGGAGAAAAATGTATAGTTCAATGGGAACCTAAAATATATGGTACTAATTATTCATGTACAATTGAAAATGGTTATTATTATGACAAGAATGGTAACTCAGTAACAGAAACAGAATATAATAAACAATGTAACCCACATTATTGTGAAATAATAGATGATACATATTTTGACAAAAGTGGTAATATTGTTGATAAAAATGAATACAGTAAACAATGTGAAAAGCATTACTGCGAAATAATTGATAACACATATTTTGATAAAAATGGTAATGTCGTTGATAAAAATGAGTATAGCAAACAATGTGAAAAACACTCATGTGAAATAATTGATAATACTTATTTTGATAAAAATGGTAATGTCGTTGATAAAAATGAATATAGCAAACAATGTGAAAAACACTCTTGCGAAATTGTAAATGGCGTATATTTTGGAAAAGATGGTAATATTATTACAGATAAAGAATATGATAAACAATGTAATAAACATTTTTGTAAAATAATTGATGGAACATATTTTGGTAAAAATGGAGAGATAATTTCTAAAGCAGAATACAATGTTCAATGTCCTACTGATAATCCTCATACATCTGGAAATAGCATATTTGGATATGCATTAATAGCAACTCTAATTACTACTTTTATATCAATAATTTTATGTATTAAACAAAATAATAAAAAAGTTTACAAAATATAGTTGATTTTTTTAGACAATATGATATAATTAATATTGTCTGAATGCAGGTGTAGTTTAATGGTAGAGCTTCAGCCTTCCAAGCTGATAACGTGGGTTCGATTCCCATCACCTGCTCCATTTGAAAACAACTTACGAACTGTAAAGTTTCGTAAGTTTTTATTTTATATAAAAAACTATGATTTTAACCTGGCCACAAAATATGGTTTTTCGATACAAAAAAGAATTTCACGCAGTACACTTATTACTAAATTTACACATCAGAAAGTTATAAAATCCACTAATATATGACAATTAATCATTTTAAACGCCCTTTAATTTAGCAAAGTTCCATCGTTTTGTAATTTTTCAATATAATTATTATATAATTCAGGATAGTTTTCTTTAAAATTTTTGTATATATATTGAGGATTATCCTTAAATAAATTTCCAATTAGTAAACTACCATTTGGTACTGAATCAACAGGTCTGATATATATGTCTCCATTAGGATATATACCGCATAAATCACCTTGCTTACCATTAGATTTTATTTCTATGCTGACTATTTCTTTATATTTTTCACAAACATTACTTAGTAACCTTGAGAATTCATTTTTAGGAATTTTGCCATTTTCTTTAATATAAGTTTTACCTTTTCCACCGCTAGAAATATTAGACAAACAAATTTTTTTTATTTTATGATTTATGCACCACTTAATATAATCTTCAACTTTGTTAACACATTCAGGTCTTAAAATAAATCGAGCACTTATTCTTATATTATGATCATAATAATTATTATTTATTTCATTAACTGCATTCTCAATATCAATGAAAGAATTTTCAATCTGAGTAATTTCTTCATGATCTTTAAATAAACCATTTAAACTTAATTGAATATCTATATCATATAAATTTTTAGCCAACCTTTTTAATGCAATTCCATCTTGAGTTGAGAACATTGGACAAATTTCCTTTTCTTTGCAAATATTTATATAGTCTAAAATGTATGGACATAAAGTAGCTTCGCCACCCGTCAACCACACTCTTTTTACCTTTTCTTTTCCTAAAATATTTAAAATTTTAATTATATCTTCTTTGGAAAAGTTATCATAATTATTTGTATTATTTTCTAAACAATACTTACATCTCATTCTACATTTAGGCCAAACAAAGAAAAAAACATTCATAAAAAATTTGTTATTATCATTCATAAAAAAAACTCCTTTTTTAAACCTTAATATTTATTTAATTACTTACCATTTAAAATTTTTGTTATCAAACTATCTTTTTCAAAACCTTTATAATTATAAATTTTATCAACTATTATATAACCAGCAACTCCTGCTAAACCTCCAGATAACACTCCACCTATAACATCCGAAGGAAAATGAACCATTAAATAGTTTCTTGAAATTCCCATAAAAACTACTAATATAAATAACACCCAACTATATTTTTTATTAGTATTTAAAAATATTCCCATCATTGTTGCCATGGTTACTGTAACATGCCCTGAAGGAAATGAATAATCTGATTCTAAAGCATTTCCTACATAATTCCACCATTCAATATATTCCATATATTCATAAGGCCTTAAACGAGCTATAACATTTTTTAAAATTACATTAGTAAATAAAAAACCTAAAATCATTGCAAAAATCATAGTAATACCTATTTTTCTAGTTTTTTTAATCCCTATTAACATAATTGCCAAAAATATAAAAAACCAACCATTTTTACCTAAAAAGCTTATAAATTTAATAATAGGTAAAAACACATTATTAGTATTTAATGCAAAATTATGCCAAAATTCTAATATTGTAAAATCAAAATTATTTATTATATTAGCTATCATTTTATATCACCCTAATAAATTATATCATGAATGAAATAAAAAAATAATAATTTCCATTTTTTAATAAAAATTATTATTTCTTCATAAAAACTCGTGATTTGCCCTTTTCCCATTTAGAAATTTCATATTTTTCATTTAAATCAGCTATTGCTTCACGAATATCCAAATTATCTTTATCCTTATTATACAAAACTCTTATACACTCACCAAAATATGTATCAGCAAGTCCTGATTGATTTAATAAAGCATCTATATCTCCATATTTATAAAACATATATGCAGGTAAATTAATTTTAGTAGCATAGTAAATATAACGAATAGCTAAAGTATATAAATCAATATTTTTAGAATAAAATGAACCATTTTGATATTTTGAATCGTTAATTACTGGATCTATTACTATAAAAGAACTTTGAGCATTAGTTGAAATATCTTTAACTTGCATATCTTGATAATCTGTAAAATACACCATTTTGTTAACCTTATCAAAAAGAACATTTCCAACACTAGCCATATCCGGAATTACAATGTCATTCTTATGACATTCTGCTACAATATCACAACACTTTAAAATATAATCCGTAATAACGTTTAGAGTCATACTTTCTCTATTAGAATTATAATAATTTGAAAAATCTGTTAAATTACCTTCTAAAAAACCTGGCAGTATATTTTCAACATATCCACAAAAACTTTTTTCAGTTTCTAAGATATCAACAGGCAACGATAAACCATCAATTTGACTAAAAGTATCGATATATTCAAATCTTTTTAATTTGTCTCTTTTCTCGCTATCATTTAGATGATTAAATCTTTTTATTAACAATGAATCATTCAAATAATAAATACTTGTTCTTTCGCTCTCTAAATCCGGTTTTTTGGCATTTAATTCTTTCATTGGTATTAACATTTCAATCACCTAACAATCTATATTTTTCGTTCTACGTTTAACTTGAACATTTTCTAAACTTAAACTATATTTTTTTACTATACCTAGTAATATATCGCAAACTTTTTCCATATCTTCCAGAGCAATATACTCTTGTACTGAATGAAAATTATGTCCCCCAGTTCCTAAATTAGGACATGGAATTCCCATAAAAGATAACCTAGCACCATCTGTTCCGCCGCGAGCAGGGTTTATTAACGGAACCACATCTAACTCCTCCATCGCAGAGCAAGCATATTCTACTAAATGCATATTATCTTTAATTACTTCATACATATTTTTATATCTTTCTTTAACATCTATATTTACTAACTTTCCGTATTTTTTATTTAAATTAAATTCTATATTTTTTAACACACTTATTCTACTTGACAATTTTTCTTTATCAAAATCTCTAACTAAGACCTTGAGTTTAAGTTCTGAAACGTCTCCAGAAAGATTATATAAATAATAAAAACCTTCATATCCATCAGAATTTTCAGGAAATTCATTTGGTAGCATACTGATAAATTCATTCAGTAAAATTATTGGATTAACCATTTTATTTTTCGCATAACCTGGATGAGCATTTATACCTGTGAAAGTAATAAAAACATCTAAAGCATAAAAATTTTCATAAGATATTTCACCAAGAGATGAGCCATCTATAGTATATGCATAATCAGCATTAAACTTTGTCATATCAAAATGAGTCATACTTTTACCAATTTCTTCATCTGGAGTAAAAGCAACGTAAACATTTCCATGAGCTGTATCACTATTAATCAATTTCTCTAACATTGTCATGATTTCAGCAATACCAGCCTTATCATCTGCTCCTAATAAAGAGTCACCCTTTGAAGTAATTAGAGTTTTTCCAACATGATTTTTTAAATCTGGATTTTGTTTGTTTGATAAAAGTAAACCATTTTCTAGATATATATCTCGACCATCATAATTCTCTAGGATGCTATATTTTACATTCCAATCTGCATCTAAGGATGTATCCATATGTGATATAAAACCAAGACTTGGTGCCTCAATATTTCCCTTTAAAAATCCATAAACATAACAATATTCTTCATCATAATAAGCTTGTACACCTAAAGCAATTAATTCATCTCTTAAAACTTCTGAAATTTTTCTTTGCGTGTTATAATTTTCCCCATTATTTGATGGAGAGGGAATTGAAATATATTTTAAAAATCTTTCCAATACTGTCATAATTCACCAAAACCTTTTAAAATATTATACATAAAAAAAAATAATATGCAATTAATACATATTATTCTAATTCAAAAGCTCCTGTATATAACTTATAATAAGTGCCTTTTTGTTTAATTAATTCACCATGATCTCCACGTTCAATAATACGACCGTTTTCTAATACCATTATAGCCTTAGAATTTTGAACTGTTGATAATCTATGAGCAATTACAAATACAGTTCTACCATCCATTAATCTATCCATACCTTTTTGAACATGACTTTCAGTTCGACTATCGATACTACTTGTTGCTTCATCTAAAATCATTACTGGAGGATTCACTAAAGCTACCCTAGCAATTGATAATAATTGTTTTTGTCCTTGTGATATTTCTGCGCTATTTCCACTAATAATTGTATCATAACCATTTGGTAATAATTCAATAAATGAATCAGCATTAGCAAGCTTCGCAGCCTTTTTAACTTCTTCTAAAGTTACATCACTTTTACCATAACTAATATTTTCTCTAATAGTTCCCGTAAATAAATTTGTGTCTTGTAAAACCATTCCTAAAGATTTTCTTAAATCTTCTTTTTTAATTAGTTTTATATCAATTCCATCATAAGTAATAGTTCCTTCATTAATATCATAAAAGCGATTAATTAAATTAGTAATAGTTGTTTTTCCAGCTCCAGTTGCTCCAACAAAAGCTATTTTTTGACCAGGTTTTGCATATAAATTTATTTCATGTAAAACTTCTTTATCCACAGTATAACCAAAGTTAACATTATCTAACCTTACATCACCCTTTAAGTCAATCATGGAAACTTTACCATTCTCTTGTGGATATTTCCAAGCCCACTTATTTTTTCCGACTTGTTCTAAAGTAACAATACCATCATCTTCTTCAGATTTTTCATCTAATAAAGAAAATATTCTTTTAGTTCCAGCTAACCCTTGAAATAAAACTCCAATTTGTTGCGTAACTTGACTTATTGGATTAGTAAAGTTCCTAACTAATTGAAGAAATGCTGCAACAGTTCCAATCGTCATTCCTCTAAATCCCTTTACAACCATAATACCACCAATAATCGCAATAACGACATAGATTATATGCCCCACATTATTAGAAATAGGCCCAATTATATTAGCGTGGCCTTCTGCCCTGAAAGAATCATCACATAACTTGTTATTTATTTTATCAAATTCGTTCTTGACATTTTCCTCATAAGTAAATACTTTTATAACTTTTTGACCAGTTACCATCTCTTCAACAAAACCATTTAATTTTGCTTTTGAACTTTGTTGTTCTTCAAAATACTTAGCACTCTTTTCGGCAGCAGTCTTCGTAGATATAACCATTAAAATAACACCAATGATCGATATTATAGTTAAAATTATATTTTGAATTAGCATAGAAGCTAAAATAAATATAATAGACAATATTGATGTAATCAAGGTAGGAATACTATTAGATATAACTTGACCTAATGTATCAACATCATTAGTATAAAAACTCATTATATCTCCATGTTTATGAGTATCAAAATATTTGATTGGTAAAGTTTGCATATGAGTAAACATTGTATCTCTTAATTTTTTTAATATTCCTTGAGAAATTACCACCATAACTCTTTGATAAATATAGTTAAATATTATTCCTATAATAAATACAAATGCCATAAAAATTAAAAACATTAATAGCGAAGAGTAATTAGGAACGTTTTCTAACAATAAAGGTTCAATATAATCATCAATTAGCATTTCAATAAAAAATGACCCTAATACTGTTATCGCAGTACTAATTAAAATACAAATTAATGCTAAAAGCCAATGTTTTTTATAGTTCTCTGTAACTAGCTTATAAAGTCTAATAATAGTTTCTTTACCAATTTTTTCATCAGGAATTGGTGCTACTTTGTGTTTGGCTCTCATCTACTCACTTCCCTTCTGTTGTGACTTATAAACTTCTTGATATATCTTATTTTTTGCAAGTAGTTCTTCGTGAGTCCCTACTCCGTTTATCTTTCCTTTATTAAGAACTACAATTCTATCCGCTTTTTCAACAGATAATATTCTTTGTGAAATTATAATCGTAGTCATATCTTTTAATTTGTTTGTTAAAGCATCTCTTATACTTGCTTCTGTACTTGTATCAACAGCACTAGTAGAATCATCTAAAATTATAATTTTAGGTTTCTTTAAAAGTGCTCTTGCAATACATAATCTTTGTTTCTGACCACCAGAAACATTCGTTCCACCTTGTTCAATTTTAGTATCGTATTTCTCCGGAAAATTCATTATAAAATCATGCGCATTAGCAATTTTGCATGCTTCAATGATTTCTTCATCCGTAGCATCATTATTTCCCCAACGAAGATTATCTTTAATACTGCCACTAAATAGTGTATTCTTTTGTAAAACACAACTAACATTATCCCTTAAGACTTTTAAATCATAATCTTTAACATTAATTCCTCCAACATACACGTTTCCACTAGTAGTATCATAAAGCCTTGGAATTAGTTGTACTAAAGAGGTTTTGCCGCTACCTGTACTTCCAATTATTCCGATAGTTTCTCCTGACTTAACTTCTAAATTAATATTTGTTAATGCTAATTTATTTTCATCATTAAAATAAGAAAAATTAACTTTTTCAAAAACTACATCTCCAGATAAAATATCTTTAACTGGATTTTTAATATTTTTAATAGTAGGATTTTCTTTTAATAATTCTACTATTCGTTTTCCTGAAGGAATAGATATTGTTATAAAAACAAAAATCATTGATAACATCATTAAACTAGATAAAATCTGCGTAGAATAAGTAAATAAACTCATTAATTCTCCAGTTGTCATATATTGACTTACAATTAATTTAGCCCCAATCCAAGAAATTAATATTAAAGTAGTTCTCATTGCTAATTGCATTATCGGAGAATTAAAGGCCAAAATTTTCTCAGCTTTAGTATGATAATCAAAAACTTTCTTAGACACATCTTTAAACTTTTTATCTTCTTTATCTTCTTGAACAAAAGATTTTACAACTCTTATACCCGCCACATTTTCTTGAACAACATTATTTAATTTATCATAAGACTTAAAAACTTTTTCAAAATATTTTTTTGCTCTTGTTACTAAAATAAATAAAGTAACTCCTAAAATAGGCATTACAGCCAAGAAAATTATTGCTAATTTAGAATTAATTCTTATAGCCATTATTAGCGAAAAAATCATCATTAATGGTGCTCTTACAGCTATTCTCGTTATCATTTGAAAAGCCATTCTTATATTATTTACATCAGTTGTAATTCTTGTTATTATTCCTCCAGTAGAAAATTTATCTATATTAGAAAATGAATAATTTTGAACACGAAAATATATATCATGACGTAAATTTTTAGCAAATCCTGTACTTCCTTTGGCTGCAGTTAAACCTGCTAATATTCCAAAAATCAAAGATAAAATTGCTAATATTATTAAATAACCTCCATAACGATAGATTTCACTCATATTACCTGCTGTAACTCCTAAGTCTATTAAGCTTGCCATCACGTATGGTATGGCAACTTCTAAAATTACTTCAATAGCAACTAATAATGGTGTTAATAACGCAAACAATTTATACTCTCTTACGCTTTTTATTAATTCTTTAATCATATGTATATTCCTCTCATCTTAAATAATTATAATACTAAATATAACTAACATCAATAATATAAAAAATAAGTTTTTTTTAAATTATTAATATTATATAATATAACTATGGTGATTAGATGAAAAAAAGACTTAAATTAAAAAAAGAAGGCAGAATATTTTTTGGAATTATTTTTATCATATCTTTTATTTTATTTATCTATTCTTTTATTAATATTTATAAGTGGCATCACGATAATAAACATACCGATAACCAAGTAGAAATAATCATTAACAAAGTTAAAATACAAGAAGTCAAAGACAATAATAATACTGAAATTATAAACTCTAAGACTAAAGAACCAGAAAATTCTCCTTATTGGACTTATATTAAAATGCCACTTATTAATGTAAATTTTGATGAATTAAGAAAAGTTAACAATGAAACAATTGGTTGGATAAATGTTGCCGGTACTAATGTTAATTATCCGTTTGTTCAAACTAAAGATAATGATTATTATTTAAATCATTCATTTGACAAAACTAAAAATAAAGCAGGATGGATATTTTTAGATTATCGAAATAGTATCATAAACCTAAACAAAAACACCATTATTTATGGACATTCTCGTGTTAACAATACTATGTTTGGTTCATTAAAAAACACTTTAAATAACAATTGGTTTAAAAATAAAGATAATCACATAATAAAACTTTCTACTGATGTAGAAAATTCGCTATGGCAAATATTTTCTATTTATACAATTCCAACAACAAATGATTATATTAAAACTGATTTTAATAATGAAAATGATTTTTTAAATTTTATTAACACAATAACTAAGCGAAGCATATACAAATTTAACAGTACAATAACCGAATACGATAACATAATAACACTATCAACCTGCCATAAAACTAATGAACGATTAGTTATACATGCTAAATTAATTAAAAAAGAAGCTAAATAAGCTTCTTATTTTAATGTTATAATATAATTCTTATTTCTAATAGTAAATACAACAGAAACACTTTCAGCTTCATTTACTCTACTACCTATTTGTAAAACCAATTTATCTTTTAAAGTTGAAGGAGTTTGATTAATAACCTTAGAATAATAAGTTTTGCCATCAATTACATACTTAATTTTCATAAAATTATTAATAAAATCTTTTAAAGCAGGATTTGAAATAAAATAAGTAGCTTCAGAATCTTTTTTGAAATCATAATCAAGCACAATTAATAATCTATTATCACCTAAAACAGAGTAATCTACCGACACTATATCATCTAAAGTAGTACAAACATTTTTATTATTACATTTATCATATGTATATTGATAACTTTTTGTAAATTGAAATGAAGTAATTTTAAAAATAGTATCACCAACATTAGAATACATAAATTCTAAATTTTCGTTCAAAGAAACCTCATTCGCATTAGTTACTTTTTCAAGCAGCACTGGTTTAATTTTTATTTCATTATATTTAGCTACGATTTCTCCCGGTTTAGTTGCCACTCCCCTAAAAATCTTCAATTTATACGAGTCCTTAATTTCATCTTTATTTATCTCATATGCTAAATTAATTGTTCTACTTGTACCTTTAGAAATTTTATCTCCATAATAAGGACTAGCAAAATCTTTAAAATATAATGATTTATCTAATAACGGTTTTACTTGTTTATTATTTATTTCCAATTTAAAATTTGAATAATCTAATATTTCACTCTTATTTGAATTATTTGTTATATTCATTTTTAACACTACATAATATTTATCTTTACTTAGACTCTCGCCATTAAACGACAAATTAGTTACGATACTATCCAACACATTAATAGTAAAAGTATTATGTAAAACATTTTCGCTAGATTTATAACTTTTATTATAAACTTCTCTATTCAAAAACATACTTGTTCCTAATATTATAGTAACTATTATTAAAATAACAGTTAAAATAAATGAGTTTTCCTTAAGATAATATTTTAATTCTCTAATATATCGTCTTATATTTCTCTTGGTTTTATAAATATCAAAACCTACGACAAATTCAAATTCTTCATTATCTTCTGCATTTATTTCTAATTCTTTTAAATCTTCTCCAAAATTAAATTTCTTAATATTAAATCCTGTTACAGTTACTAGCGTATAAATTAAGAAAAAAACTTGAGGTATAATAGCTATTACTGAAATATCCCTATACGCTCTTAAACCTGAAGAAGTTATTTCGTTATTACTTAAATCATTTATAAAATCATAAAAAATTGTAAATAAAATAAATAATATAATGTAATAAATAATTGAGTACATATAGAATTTTCTAGGTTTATCTTTATGACTAAGCAAATAATAAATAGCTATTAAAAACGCTAAAATTAGAACAATTGCTATATACATAAAATAATTTATAAATAATCCCGCTACTTGCCCTGAAATTACAGCATTATAATTATTAGCAACAGATAAAGACAAAAAATCAACTAAATTATAAGACTTATAAAGTAAATAACCAATTAATACCGCAATAAATAAATGAATTAATTTAAAATATTTAATTAAAAAAGCATATGGTTTTCTAAGTATCATATTAGTCTACCTCCTTATAACATTATACCAAAAAAAATATGATTATATCAATCATATCATTTTATTATTTTTTACTTACTATAAGTTGATCTGGTAATAAATAAATTGTTTCATTTTCTTCAATAACTTTATTTACTGGTTTCTTAAATACATCAGATACCATTTTTAATGTATCGCCTTCTGCAGTTAAATAATAACTATAATTGTTTTTGGGAATTAAAATTTCTTGTCCAGGATAAATATAATCTTCATTTTTTAATCCATTCATAGCCGACAATAACTCAGGGTTAATATTATATCTTCTTGCTATACCATAAATTGTATCACCTTGTTCAATTGTATAATAATTAAAATATGCTTGACTATTTTCTGGTAATAAAATTTGACTCCCTACCCTTAATTCACCATTATAATAAATTTGATTTAGTTTTTGTAACTTATCTAAACTTAAATTTAATTTGTTAGCAATAACCTCTAATGTATCTCCCTCTTTTGTAATATATTTATTAAACATAAAACCACTCCTATTGTAAATTATGTTTAATATAGTTTTTTGTGCTAGTATATAAAAATTAAATTTTTGTAATTAAAAGTCCATTCAAAATTAGTCATTAATTTAACTTCACCATATATATCATTAAACATATACAAAGAATCATCAATTAAATAATAAACTTCATTTTGATCATAATATACAATTTCTTTTATCTTACCTGTTGAAACTAGTTCTCTATATTCATCTATTACTCTGTACAAATTACCATCTTGTAGTTTAAACTTAATAGGATTATCATAGGTAAATATTCCCTTATTATTAATTAATTTTTGTAAAGAAACTTTTTCAAAGTTACTATTAATTAAAGTAGTAGGATTAACATTTCTTAATTTTTCTTTATGGGGAACTAATTCATATTCTTTTTTTTCTTTTCGATCAAAAAGATATAAACTATTTTCGTACGTTCCCATTATGTAACTATCAAAATAAATTTTTTTACCAAGGTTCCATGTTGATTTTTTATTATTTTCTACATTATATAAATGTACAGACTCAAAATAATAATCATTTGTATAATCAGGAATTATAAAATAATCATTTATCTTAGCTGCTAAGTTAATATCATAAACATCATTTTCAAAAAAATTAATTGATTTAGTTACTTTTTTATTCATAATATCTAAGCCTTGATAGTTCCATATTAAAAATGTTTTATCATTTAAATAGTTTATAGAAATGTTTTTGTATGAACTATTATTAAACTCTGGTTTTTGATTATACTTCTTATCTAATTTTTTAGAAAGATTATCAACTAAGTGGTAATTTAAATATGTTTCATTATTTTTACACAATGGATAAGTATTTAATTCATCACTTATTCCTAATAAACATATATTTTCTTTTTCTTCGATTATATCTATTTTATTTATTAATTTACGTGACTTAGTATAATCATTATATAAAATTTGTTTAAAAGACATATCTTTATATTTATATTCCATTATGTAATACTTACCTTTTTTGTTGTAAGTTTCTTTTACTAAAACATCATCCAATTTATATTCTAAATTATAATTTTTAGGAGTTAAATACACAAAAAGCAAAATAATGAACAAAATAATTATTATAAAAAATATTCTAGTTATTTTTCTCATTATTTATTTCCCTAGTTTTATATTCTTTCTTTTTTGCCATCATGTATTCGCTTATATGTGTTACTATTTCATCTAATGATTTTTTAGGTAAATTAGAAATAGTAACAATTTCTTTAACTGTATCTAAATTTAATTTACCCCAAAATAATCCAGCATAAATAGATAAATCATTATATAAATCTGGTGTAATCGAGGTTAAAAAATATCCCCATACCACTCTTTTTTGAGCAATTAAAATTCTTTTACTAGTTATTGCTACCACACAAGTACTAACCCAATCAAAAGGATTATCATTTTTTTGACCAGGAAAAGCATATATTACACTTTCACTCGGATTTAGATGTTGTTCAATTACTTTAGAGTGTTTTTTTAATCTCCAAGATATACCTCCACTATATTTCTGTTTAAATAATTTAACATGATCATAAACTGTTGCCATAATACATCCCTCAAAAAAATTATAACATAAAGAAAATATAAAAAAAAGAACTCATTTAAATAAGTTCAATTTTCCTATTATTGGTAATTCTATTTTTTGTTTGCATAAGACATTTACTATACCATTTATAGCAATCACTAAGATTAAAACTCCAACTAACAAAACACATATTTTTAAATACATTGGAGTTTCTTCTCCGCAATAATAAGTTATTCCATATAAATAATTAGTACAATCTCTTAATACAGTAATTTTATCTAATAAAATTATAGATATTAAAGTAAATAATAATTCTACCAAAAACAAATTCATTCCTTGACGCGCATGAAAATTAAGCCATTTGCTTTTTTTCTTATCTTTAGAATAATAAGCTATCGGAGGCAAAATATATGCTAAAACAGCCATTTTTTGATTTTGCTCAATATCTTTATTGTCTATTTTCTTTCGAACCATTTTAATCTACCAATTCCATTACTACTCTAGATTTAAACATTTTATTTAAATCTATATTTTGATTAACTCCAGTTTCTCTAAATTCATACTTTATAGTGTAATAATAAGTATGATTTGCAGGTATCAATATATTTGATAATAATAAACCATTTGAATAAGGAGCTTGCTTATCTTTTAAAAGTGTTGTAGTACCATTATCTAAACTAAATACTATATTATTTGTTTTAGTAATAGTATTTACTACATCTTTCCAGTTCAAATTTAATCTAACAGAATTTTTAGACTCATTAGTAATAGCAAATACCTGCGTATCATTCCATCCAGGTTCTATTCCTTGAGCATCAATATTTTTTACACTCTTTAATACTACTCTTCCAGCATTGTTAGTCTGAACAATAATAGTTAAATCGTTACTAGGAAGGTTGTCAACAGAACATTGAATTTCTATATTTTTATCAGCTTTTCCATCATTATTTGTATCGCAATTAATATCACAGACACCATCATTATTTTTATCAATATTTAATTCAGGCCATCCATCTTTATTAGTATCAACATTTTTAGATGCTGTAATCATATTAGCATCAGCTTTTTTATCACCATTTGAATCGATATTAAAATAAGAAACGTAATCACGGCAATAATCAATATTATAATCTGGCTTTTTATCTTTATTTGTATCACAGTTAACATCACAAACTGTATCTCTATCTCTATCTATATTAATTTCAGCATATCCATCATCGTTAATATCACAATTGAAATCACAAATATCATCATTATTTGTATCGATATTAATATCTGCTATTCCATCACCATCTAAATCAATATTTTTATCTGGCCATCCATCATTATTTATATCACAATTCAAATCACAAATTCCATCTTTATTATTATCTTCATTAATTAAATTATAGTCAGGCTTTTTATCATTATCTGTGTCTATCCCAAAATGTGAAGCTTTATCTTTATTATAATCAACATTATAATCTGGCTTTTTATCGTTGTTTGTATCGCAATTTATATCACAAACTTTATCACCATTTGTATCTATGTTAATATCAGCAACCCCATTATTATCCAAATCACAATTATTATCACAAACATCATCATCATTTAAATCACAATTTAATTTACAATTATGATGAACATTATCATGATGAATTTTTCTATAAGAGAAAGTAGCCCCAAATAAAGTAACAAGAAGAATTAATATACAAAGAATCAAAATAACAATTGATTTCCTTCTTTCTTCTGCCTTCTCCTCTTCTTCTAAAATTAAATATTGCTCTTCATAATCAATAGGTTCAAAATCCTGACTACTAAATTTCTTTTTCTCTTCATTTTGATTCATAACGACACACTCCTAGTCTATGAACTGAGTATAACATAAAAATGTTGATTACTCAACATTTTCGACTTTAATTGAACTAATAAATTTTTTATTCATATTATAACTTTGATCTTTATTTAAAGATACATAATGAAACACAACTTTCCAATATTGTGTAACTTCCTTATTGGCTTCAACTTCAATTTTTTGATTGTCAATCAAAGTGTTCGTACCAACTAGTGTAGTTGCATCACCATTTGCTATTTTATTCCATGTAGATTTATCCTCGCTCATATAAACTTCATATAAAAGTTCAGGAGTTTTTTCGTCACTATTAGGGTCATATTCAAAAGTATTTTCAGATATATACCAATTAATATCATATAAACTACTTACTGTTGCTCTATTTTCTCCGACTAATTTTACCGAAAAAATTAGTTCATCACTATATCCAGGTTGATTAGCAATTAACTCTAATCCACTTCCAGTATCAAAATAAATATAAGCATTACTACTAGTTTCAACATTTACTTCTGTTTTTTGATTATGACTAATAGTTGATGAAAAATAAGCAAATGTAAGCCCAACAACAGACAAACATAAAATTGATATAGCTAAAATACTTAATATTAAAGTTCTTCTATTTTTCATTATTACCACCATAATAATAATATCAAATATCTTATATTATAGCAAATAAAAAAAGATGTTTTAAACATCTCTTTAAACTATACTATTCAGCAGTGTAAGTAAGTTGCCCGCCATTTTCACATCTAACATTTGCTACTGAAATTTCACCAGTAAATGTTTTATTAATTTGGTCATTTTGTTCTTGTTCTAAATTATAGAATTGAGCTGTAAATGTCCAAGTTTGTGTAGTAGCAGTTGAATCAGCACCGTTATCAGTAATAGTATAACTTCCTAAAGTTGCAGGTAATTTATCAACATTAGTTTCACCGAAACTTTGTGTTTCATCACTATCATCAGTTCCTTTTAATGTGAATTCTAAAGCATTAGCATTTACTTCAGCAACTTTTGTACTTAAAGCATATTTTTCAGCAGAAGTTTCTTTCCATACTAAATCATAAGTACAAGTAGCTTCTCCGTCTCCAGCTTGTAATGAAACTGTAGTAGTTTTTACATCACTATCAACGAATTGTCCTTTTTGAGCAAGTGACATATTTTCATTTGTAATAGCATCTAACACAAGTTCGTTATTTGCTGTATAAGTAAATACATCGTTTGCTTTAGCTGTAGTTGCAGTTACAGTAGTTTTTTCTGTACTAGTAACACTTGCAGAGAAATATGCGAATGTTGCCCCCACAACTGCTACCAATAAAGTTGCGATAGCGATAACTGTTAATAATACTGTATTTTTCTTTTCCATTTTCTTTACTCCTCCTTCTATTATTGATATTACCAGAAATTACACTTTTGTGCAATATTATTTTGATAATTTTACAAAAGTTTTTTTATTTCCATACAGCGTCAAAATACAAACCATAATCAACACTGATTTTATCACCAGGTTGATAATACTTGTTATCCGCTGTATTGTACCATCCTACAAATTTTTTACCATTCTTGAAGACAGGTTTAGGCAATGTAAATATACTTTGTTCTTCTAGCTTAAGTCCTTTTTTACCACTAGCCAAATCATCGCTAGTAGTTACCATCCAAACATTTTTATTATTCTTAGCCTTCATTGGTTCCAATGCCAATCTATCTAATAACCAGGAACCATATTCAATATCTAATAAACCCTGGTTATATAAATGCTTAGTTTCAGGCATTCTATATCCTGCAAATAAATGTCTTGCAAACATGTGTGTCCAATCCTCATAATAGAATAAATCGTTAGTTTTTAAAAATTCTTCTCTTTCGCTTGTCCACATAATATTATCATCAAATGAAAACATATTAGATACTACTAAAAATGCATCAGTAGTTAAAATATCATTTGCCAAAACATTATGATATCTATTCGAAGTAACATGATAATACTTAACTGGTTTGTTTATTATATTTATACTTTTTACCGTAATAATTTTCTTCTGATTATTCTTATCAAATTTAACAACTCTTGTTCCAACATCAAAATTATCTTTATCCATTACAGAAACATATCTTTTTAAATCAACATTATAAATCCCATGATCTCCTATTGTATTTAAATATGTTCCATCTGAAAATGTTATTTTTTGATATGATTCTCCTACTGACTCTTTTTCAATCCAAATAGGATATTCATATACAACTCTACCTAAATCATAACTATAAGACATTATTAAGTCATCATAACGTATATCTTCAATGTTTTTATATTTACCATTAGCCAATTTAATCTTTGTACCTTCAGCTAAACAAGTAGTTTTTTTCTGTGCAGTACCAGAAATAGAAATATCTCCAGTCACAGTTTTAGTAATATTAACATCACCAGCTCCACTAGAAGAATCATATGTATAATCTGTATTAACAGTTAAAGCGCTACCTCCCATAGAAACATCAATAGACTCAGGCAATTTATATTTATCTACTGGCTCCAATTTACCTACATAAGTATTATATATATAAGCTTTAGTAGGACTATCTGAAGATAAATTCATATTTGAAAGTCCCGATGTAATAACATCAAATTCCCACTTCAAACTAATACTAGGAGAAGCTACACAATATGTATTTTCTACTCCAGAAAAGCAATCTTCAACTCCAGAATTATTTTCATCCACGCCATAAACTTTAATATAATAATTATGATTATTAGTGACCATATTAGATTTATGAGTTGCCAAGAAATTAGAATCTAAAGTGATACTTTGACTTGTGTAATTAGCATCTATCTCATAAGAAGCAATTTGACTTCCTGTCGTGGAATCAATCAACAATACATAATAATTTTGAACATTAGTTCCTCCCTCATCTAGCCTTTTCCATGAAGTATTAATCTTTAATGAACCAGTAGCTTGGTCATAAGCCCCAACACTCATAACAACATTACCAATTTCTACTTTATCATTATCTTCTTCTTCAGTTATATCTACTTTAATATTAATATCTCCTGCTACTATAGGATCTACCTCATTCGAATTCAAGGTAATCCTCGTACTTGCACTTTCCGATGTAAATATACTTGATGGATTAACTACCAAACAAACTTCATAATTAGCAATATTACTACTAGAATCTAATTCACTTGGAGCTCCTATATGAAATTCTGATAAAGGATTGCCATTAGTATCAACTAAATAAAAATTTTCATTACCAGATTTCAAATTAAAATTCCTAGCATATTTATATGTATTCATAACATTTACATGAAAACAGGCAGAATTATTATCGCCAGATAAATCTACATAATTAGTATCAATCGAAGCAACTAATTCTCCAGAATTATCTAACGAACTATTAATGTTAGTTCCACCCCCTACACCTATACTTACATTCTTCTTAGAACCAGTATAAATATTTAAAGTAATTACTACAACCCCTGATTCACCAGGTGAAAGAGTTGTACCCAATCGAATCGTATTACTTGAATGATCAATATCATGTGTATAAGATACATCAACCGCAGCGTCATCACTATTTCCAGTTGAAACATTAATCTCAGGATTCATAGTAATTCCAGTAAAAGTATAATCATATAAACTATTATTTTCTAAATAAATTAAATAAGTCCCTTGTTCTGTACGTTCGGAATTATTATGCTTAATTGAATAATTTAACCCAATATTTCCATCAGCATCTAATTGCAAAACATTATTAGCTAATCTTCCATCAGCACTTCCAATACTAGCATTAGTATCTAACTCTATTCTTACAATTTCAACCTTACCAATAGGACTAATAGTTAATTTTCCGGTTAAATTCAATCCCTGATTATAAACAGCATATCCCACAGTTATTGTAAAACATAAAATAACCATTAAAATGGTTAATATTATGTTAGATTCAATTCTTTTCTTTTTCATTATGCGCACCATTTTTTTGAAGAATATATCTCCAAGCAACCTTATCATTTATTAATATAAATTCACTTTTATTTTTATATTGTTTATAGTTTATTGGTTGTCTAACTTCACTATGTGCATCAATTAATTCATTAAATTCAGATACATCAATTACATTTAAACTTTTTAAATTAATTGGGGTATTAAGATTTACGATAATATAATCATATTCTTTCATTATTTTTTTTAATTTTTCATCATAAGAATTTTTATCTTTTATTTTTCTAGTTCTAAAACTTAACAAAAATACTTCTACAGCCATCACCCCAACATATATAATAACAGCCATTTTGTATCTATTTAATGTTTCTTCTTTATTATCTTCAACTTTTAATATTTTAGTTTTTTCACTTTCATCCAGATTTACAGGAACTTCTATAGTAGCTTGTGTCAAAGGAATCGATAATGATGAAACACTTTCTTCATTAAACAAATTTCCATCTTTTCTTACATTGTTTTTAAAGACTAATTCTATCAATAAAGAACCATCAAATCCAATCTTATAATTTTGTCTAAACTCTAATAATAAATCATTATATTTTTGATAATCAATTCTTACAGATTCACTATTATATAAATTGGATTGTTCATCAAAATTAATAGTCTTCATTTCACTTAAAATATATTCTTTTTCCCAATATTTAACATTACTTTCATTAGGTTTAGTTGCCAAAATAGTACCTTTAATATAATAAGAATAACTTCCTGAAAGTCTTTCATTAAATGAAACATTATTATTAAATGTTACATCTAAATAATCAATCAAAGTAGTAATATAAGCTTTTCCTTCATCAAGATAATTTTCTTCAAAAAATTCATTTTCTTTTAAATAAACTTTGTAATCAATTGTATTTTTTTCTTGATAAGTAACATAAGAAGGCTTTTCTTTAGATAATGTAATATATTTATACACAAAATAACTACCAACTAAAAATGTTAAAATTAATAAACTAATATATACAATTTTGACACTTTTTAATAGTTTCATAACTAACCTCCTAACGTTTCACTTAATTTAACTGTAGGATATCCGATATATTTAACAACTAATCTCACAACACCTAATACATTTTTTTCATAGACATCTAAATTATCTACTATATCGTTATTATCCCCTTTTGTAGTATATTTTAACATTCCCTTTTCTCGTTCTATTTTTACAACTCTATGAGTTATAATTTCGCCATTTATTTGAAAAACAAGTATATCATCCACTTTTACTACTTTTGGATCAATTTTTTCATATAATACCGCATCCCCATAATAATATATTGGATTCATGGAATCAGAGCCGATAGCAATAAGATGATATTTCGTTAAACCCGAAACAAATACAATAAGTACACCTGCTAATCCAGCTGTCAAAATAAAGAAAAATCTTCGCACATAATTTTTAGCATATAATGAATATTTTTCTTTATAAGAAACACATTTATATACTTGTTTATATATGGCAAACGGTAACAATATACCAAAAATAGATGATATATAATTTCCAAGTGCTGGAGTAATAGGTACAACATAAACATATAACTCCATACATAAATGTAATATTAATGTGGGAAGCAATCCTACTTTTTCAGTTATATATGTATACAAGCACTCTCTTGCAATACATGGTAATAACACAACAGACACCATACTAAATATTTGTGATGGTGATTTCAAAATCATATTATTAACCATTATTATAGTATTTAATAAAATAAATAAAATTGTTAAAATTATTGTTTGTCCCTTAGATGGTTCTCTTTTTAATATAATATACCTTATCAAATCAGAACAAACAATATTTAAAATAACAGGAAGTATATTCTTTAAAACTTTAACAAATTTTAAGGAAAATACGTTTTTTTCAAATCCTGTAATTAATCCCAACAAATAGATTATTAAAATATACATCATTAAAGAAATTATTACAATTTTAGTTGTAGTAATCTTATAATAACTCTTGTCTTTTCTTATTCCCCATTTGGCAATCAAATAAATTAATAAAACAAATAATAAACCAAAAGATATTAAATCTATATATTGCGGTATTATCTTAAATATTATTGTTTCAAATACTATAATAAACATTAACAATATTAATATAATATTTATTTCCTTTTTATTTCTTTTCATAGGTGCACATCCTACCAACAAATTATATTCTGCTACCAAAAGGTAGCAGAATAAATTCTTTATTTAATTAA
Organism: Bacilli bacterium; assembly: GCA_045650425.1. Taxonomy (GTDB): domain Bacteria; phylum Bacillota_I; class Bacilli_A; order RF39; family UBA660; genus RGIG1752. The sequence goes on from JAZRRD010000092.1 coordinate 37,235, forward strand.
ACTTGTTCAAAATATAAAGATGCAGTTAGATTTAAAGAAGCTCCATTAGTTGGTAAATCTGTAGATGCATCAGGCATAACATACTCTACTCTAACTTTTAAAGTTTTACTTGTTGGAGTACCAGATGTAGCTTTTCCAAGAATAACACCTTGAACAGATTCATCAGTTGCAGTATATTCTTTACCATCATAAGTAACTACATAATTTATATACTTATCAACATCAGCAGTCATTCCACCCAAAGTTACTTTCTTTAATGCAGCATCAAATGTTCCAGCGTTTTCTACATTAATTGTAAATTCATAGAAATCACCAGGATTATTCAATGTAACATTATAGTTAACACTTGTTCCTGCAATAGTTGGTGAAACAGCATTAACACTACTTTGAGATTCAGCGTAACTTTCAGTATTAAAATGTACATCCCATCTTGCAGTACCTACATTAGTTGTACCTGTAACATTTAAAGTTTGGTTATATGCAGCAGCAGCAAAACCTACAGTCATTACTACCAATGCAACAGCTAATGCAATAATTGCAACTCCTTGTCCATTTCTTTGTCTCTCCATTATTTATCCTCCTTATCATACAAATAATAACATATTTTTTTTATATGCACAATTACTAAATTAATCATTCGATAACAAAGTCAATTGAACTTTATTCTTATCTTTCAAAATATCTAAAACATAACAATCTACAATATCTCCAACACTAAATAATTCACTTGGATGCTTAATATATTCTTTTGATAATTGAGATATGTGAGCAAGACCATCATTTTTTAGTCCAATATCAATAAACACTCCAAAATCTATCACATTTCTTACAGTACCTTGAAGCTTCATTCCAATTTCAAGATTTTCAATTTTTAATATATCTTTTCTTAAAATTGGTTTTTCTATCATATCACGTGGGTCTCTATTCGGAGCCTTCAAACTATCAATTATATCTAATACAGTTAACGAATCACTATTTATATTATTTAATTTATTAATTAATTTCTCTGTCCCAATTTCGTCTAATGAAACTTCTACTTTGTTAAGTAATTCTAATGCAATATTATAACTTTCTGGATGGATACTAGTTTTATCTAATGGATTACTTCCATTTGGAATCCTTAAAAAGCCTATTGCTTGTTCATATGTTTTTTCAGTTAAAACTTTATTTTTAAGAATCTCTTCCCTCGTATCAATTAATCCTTTTTTATTACGATATTCTATAATTTTATCTATACTCTTTTTATTTAAACCAGACACATAACTAAGTAGGGCTTCACTTGCAGTGTTAATATTCACCCCAACACTATTAACAGCTTTCTTAACCGTAAAGTCTAACATTTCATCTAATCTTTTTGGCGAAACATCATGTTGATAAAGTCCAACCCCAATACTTTTAGGTTCAATTTTAACTAGTTCACTAAGAGGATCTTCAATACGTCTTGCAATCGATACAGCACTTCTTTGTTCTACATGTAAATCAGGAAATTCCTTTATAGCTAACTTACTTGCCGAATATACACTAGCCCCAGCTTCATTAACCATCAAATATGAAACATCTTTATCTATTGAATTAATAACATCCGCAACTAATGCTTCACTTTCTCTAGAGGCAGTTCCATTTCCTACGGCAACTAAATTAACATTATATTTATTTATTAAATCTATTAATTTTGATTTTGATTTTTCATATTCATTCTTAGGTTCATGTGGATAAATTACATCTATTGTTAAAAGTTTACCTGTTTCATCTATTACAGCTAATTTACATCCTGTACGATACGCAGGATCAAGCCCTAAAACAATTTTACCTTTCATCGGAGGTTGAAGTAATACTTTTTCTAAATTCTTACCAAAATTCATAATTGCAACTTCTTCAGCTTGTTCTGTAAGTTCACTTCTTATTTCTCTTTCTATGCTAGGCAAGATTAATCTTTTTAAACTATCTTCAATTGATTCTTGAATTAACTTGCTACATACGTCTTCTTTTAACTTCATTTTATTCGCAATAAAACCTTTAGCATTATCAACATTAAAATTAATGCTTACAGATAATACTCCTTCTTTTTCTCCACGATTTAACGCAAGAACACGATGTGGTCTTATTTTCTTAACAGGTTCTTTGTAATCATAATACATAGAATAAACTTGTAACTCATCTTTATTATTTTTCTTTTTCTTACTAGCTATCTCACATGTTTTAAATGAATAATCTCTTATATATTTTCGATATTTTGCATTATCACTTATTATTTCTGCAATTATATATTTAGCGCCTTCTATAGCATCTTCCTTAGTTTTTACTTTATCATTAATAAATTTAAGAGCTTCATTCATAACATTTTGATTGAATGTTAAAATCATTTTAGCTAAAGGTTCTAATCCATTTGCTATAGCTTCCGTAGCTTTAGTTTTTTTCTTTTCTTTATATGGACGATATAAATCTTCAATATCCACAAGCTTTTGACACGCTAATATTTGGTTTCTTAATTCTTCAGTTAACATTCCTTTTTCATCTATTAAACGAATTACATCTTCTTTTCTTTTTAACAAATTAACTTGATATTGATATTGTTCATCTATTACTCTAATTTGCTCCTCATCTAAAGAACCAGTAACTTCTTTTCTATAACGAGCAATAAAAGGAATAGTATTACCTTCCTCCAAAAGTTTTAAAGTTGCTAAAACTTGATATTCCCTAACCCCTAAATTATTACTTACTTGTTTTATTATATTTTCATTCATATTATTACCTCATAAAAAAGTATATCATAAAACAAATTAAAATTAATATAGTTAAATATAAGAAATGTTTGACATTATCAAATGTTTATAATAAAATATGTATGTATTGATGGAGCCATAGCCAAGTGGTAAGGCGTGGGACTGCAACTCCCTGATCGTTGGTTCAAATCCGACTGGCTCCTCCAGATTGATAGGAAACTCGAACTATTCGAGTTTAAGTAATAAATGCTAACTAGAAATAGTTAGTTTTTTTGTTGTTTAAACAAGAAAGGTTGAGTGATGAATTATGACAATAGAAACTAAAGAACTTGTAATAAGTGAAGAATTAAAACGAAAGGTTGAAATGATATGTAGATTTGCTTATGTTGACTACTCTATCACAAACGGAAATATTAAAAGTATTAAGAATACAAATATTGCTTATGTGAAACCTCACATAATAAAAATTAAAAGTAATGATTATTTAATATTTGATGAATGTGATGATATTTTTATAAACGGCTATAAACAAAAAATAAAATTTAAAGACTTCGAAGAATTTATTAAAACACATTAAAATTTAAGAATTTAACTTCGTAAAAGTACCTTTTAGTTGAGTATATATTGAAAGATGATTTTTATCCCCTTAAAAATTGATTATAAAGTGAGTATATATTAGGGGTAAAAAATTGCATTTAAAGTGAGTATATATTGAGAGAACTAAAAGTTATGGGTTGCAAAAGTGTGTTTTAGTTAGGAAATATATGAAAGGAAGTGTTTAAAAACATGAATGAAGAAAAGAAAATAGCTGGTATTTATATTAGAGTTTCAACATTTGACCAAGCTCGTGAGGGATTTAGTTTAGGAGAACAAGAAAAAAGATTAAAAGAATTTTGTGATTTTAAAAGATACAAAATCTATAATGTTTATAAAGATGCAGGTATAAGTGCAAAAAATGATAATAGACCTGCATATCAACAAATGATACAAGATGTTAAAGATAAAAAGATAAATGTAATTGTAGCTTTGAAATTAGATAGATTAACTCGTTCAGTTTATGACATTGAGAAACTTATGAAATTTGTTAATGATAATGAGTGTGATATTGATTGTATGGCAGATGAATCTAATACTACTACTTCAAATGGCAGAATGGTTATGAGAATAATGACTAGTGTATCTCAAAATGAAATTGAGAAATGTTCTGAAAGAACAAAGTTTGGTATGGTTGGAGCTATTAAATCAGGACACATTCCAAATCGTTCCCCTTTAGGTTTTACAAGAGATAACAAAAAGTTAGTTCCAGATCCATTAACAAAAGATATTATCATAAGAGTATATGATTTATATTTAGAGGGAAAAAGCCATCAAACTATAGCTAATATGTTTAATAAAGAACAAATTTTAGGCAAAACAAATTGGTATGACTCTACTATTCAAAAGATATTATCTAACGAGCTTTATAAAGGTGATTATGTAAATGGAAAAAGAACAAAACACCCAACATATTATGAAAATGTTGTTGAGCCAATAGTCTCAAAAGAAAAATGGGATAATTGCCAAAGTCAAAAGTTAAGAAATGCAAGACACTACGAAAGAACTGCCACTTACCTATTTACTAATAAATTAAAGTGTTCTAATTGTGGTAGATTCCTAGGTGGTAGTGCCACTACAAAAAAGAACGGAAATAAGTATTATTATTACAAATGTGAATATTGTAAAACTTCATTTAAAGAAAATGATATAGAACAAAATTTATTAAGTACTTTAATTGAACTTACTAAAACTGATGAGCTTATCAATAACTACTACACCCCATTTATCAAATCTAAATTTGATAATAAAGAATTTGATTATGAAAAACAAATAAAAGAACTAGATAAACAAATGGATAGAATAAAAACTGCTTATATTAAAGGGATTTTAAAACTAGAAGATTTTGATAAAGAAATAAAACATATTGATTTTCAAAGAAATGATATAGCTAAAAAAATTCAAGAACAAAAACAATATGAAAATTTAAATTTCACAACAGATGATTTACTTATTATACAAGATAAACATAATGTAGATAATTTTGTTAAACCTGAAAAGTTTATTGAAAATATTTATGGTTGGTTAAATATGCAAAAAGAAGAAAAACAACGAATAATAGCAACTTATATAGATTATTTAATTGTAGAAAGAAAAAGTGATAAAACAATAATTAAAGATATTAATTTTAGAACTAATTTCTTACTAGATTTAATTAACTATAATAATGAATACAAACTACCTCTAAACTATTTTTGTTTTGAAGATGATTATGGTTTACCACTACCTATGAATAAAGAATTAAAAACAAGTAAGCAAGCTCAAATTTACTTTAATAAATTAGTAGAAACTTTAGGTACTGATTATAAACTAAATTATTATTTAACTGAAATAAATGATGACACACAAAATATTAATTTCACTTCAAAGAATGATATTGAAAAGATTGTTAGAATTATTGCTATAAATGATAAAGAAAAATATACAAATAACAAATTAAAATTTGGAATTATAACAATTGATTTAACCGATATAAAAGTAAATGGAAATCAGCTATATAAAGGTTTCTTTGAAAAATTTAAAACATTGTGTAACGAAGAACTACACAATGTTTAACTAAAAAAATCCATTGGATTTTTTTTATTTTGGCCAAAATGGACAAATCAATGGACAACATATTCCTTGTAAAATAAAGAAATATTAAGCATCAATGGACAAAAATTGGGTATCCAATGGATTTTTTGCAAGTGCAAAAAGTGAAAGTGATATCACTAAATTCCCTTGTATTAAGCCAAAAATACAAGAAAGTGGTATCACTTCCCTTATCCTGCTTTTAAAAATATAGTTGTTTTTATTGTTGTGTTGTCCATTATTTTATAATACATGTTATAATAGTATACAAAAAAAGAGGTGTAATTGATTATGAATGATAATACAATGGTTGTAGGAATAATTAATATTAATGAGTATATCAAAGCTAAAGAAGATAAAATTAATGCAATTATAAAAGATGCATCATATGCAGAAATAATTAGATATTTAGAATTATTGCCAGAAAATTATCAAACAGAAGATTCTTTGTTTGATTGGGGATTTAGTTATATAAATGAATATTATAAAATAATTGGTAAATTAGAAAATATGAATTCTCCTGAAGTTGAAGAATTAAAACATAAATTGTATATCCTTTATTTACAAGATAATATGTTAGATATATCTGTGACTTATGATGAATTTATTACATTTAGTAAATTGTTGAATGTTGCATTTAGTGATTATAAACCTAATAAAACTAGAAAAAGGGATAAAGAATCATATAAAAGTGGCAATGCTGATGGTGATTCAATAGTTAATGAAATTGCATATGATGTACTTCATAGTCCGCATCCACATGCTTATGAAATAACAAAATTTAATTTAGATATTTTACTAAATATTTTAAAAGAAAAGAAAAATACAATGATTATTGATGAATTTAACAAAATAGATTTAGATGATAGTTTGTTAAATAGTGTTTTATCTCAAAAGCGAATAAAAAAATTAAAAGAAAAGAAAAAGTAAGTAAGATTATAAAATTTAATTATTATTTCTGTAATTCTTTAAAATCAATATATATTTCACTAATATAATATCTTAATATTTGTCTATATAATAAATTAGCTAATATTGTAATTAATATTAAATATATAATCACTATTAAGTACATTGATAATGCTATT
>JAZRRD010000093.1:0-22635 GCA_045650425.1 Bacilli bacterium
AGTCTATTAAAATCTAATATAAACCTTTCATCATCAGTCAAATTAGCAAATTGTAATCCTTTATTAATCATATAATGAGAAACGTGTTCTTCAGTTGTCATTTTTTCACCTCACTTAATAAGAGAAAAAATAAGCTAATTAATATAGCTTATTCTTCCATTAATTTATCTTCTAGAAATTCACTAGCATCGTTTTCTGCCATAAATTCTTTTTCAAGTAATAATTCAATATCGCTATATTGTTTAGCACCTGTACCAGCAGGAATTAATTTACCAATAATAACGTTTTCTTTTAATCCTCTTAGATAGTCAACTTTTCCTCTAATTGCAGCATCAGTTAAAACTCTAGTAGTTTCTTGGAATGATGCAGCAGATAAGAATGAATCAGTTTCTAATGAAGATTTAGTTATACCTAACATTATTGGTCTTCCTGTAGCAGGAACTCCGCCTCTTAAGATAACTGGTTTATTTCCATCAGCAAATTCTCTTAGAGAAATTGTTAATCCTTCAACAAACTCAGTATCTCCAGCGTCTACAATACGAATTTTATTAATCATACGTTTAACAATGATTTCAATATGTTTGTCTGAAATATCAACACCTTGTAATTTGTAAACGTTTTGAATTTCTTTTAAGATGTATTCTTGAGCTGTTAATGGGTCAGTTACAGCAAGTAATTCTTTTGGAGAAATCGAACCTTCAGTTAGTTTATCTCCAGCTTGAACTTCCATTCCTACTTCAGCACGTAACTTCATGTTGTAATTTGTAACATGTTCTCTTACACCAGCTTCATTTTCAACTGTAATTTTATATTTACCATTTTGTTCATCTATATTGATAACTTTTCCTGAAATCTCAGCAATTGTAGCTTTTGATTTTGGAATACGAGCTTCGAATAACTCTTCAACTCTTGGAAGACCTTGAGTAATATCGTCTCCACCTGCAACTCCACCAGTATGGAATGTTCTCATGGTTAACTGTGTACCTGGCTCACCGATTGATTGAGCAGCCATAATACCTACAGCTTCACCAGTTTCAACTAAGTTACCAGTTGCTAAGTTACGTCCATAACATTTTTGACATACACCATTAACTGTTTTACAAGTTAATACACTACGGATTTCTAATTTTTTAATACCAGCTTTTTTAATTTTAGAAACAATATTTTCAGTAATCATTTCACCTTTATCAATTATTAATTCTTTAGTTTCAGGATTAATAACTTTTTGAGCTGTAAATCTTCCTAAAATACGTTCATAAACTGATTCAATAACTGAACCATCTTTATCATTAACTAAATCATGTACTTCAACACCTTGAATTGAACCACAATCATATTCTTTAACGATAATATCTTGTACAACATCTACTAGACGTCTTGTTAAGTATCCAGAGTCTGCTGTACGTAAAGCTGTATCGGCATCTCCTTTACGAGAACCATGTGTTGATAAGAAGAATTCAGATACTGTAAGTCCTTCCATAAAACATGATGTAATTGGAATTTCCACTGTAGATCCATCTGGCTTAGCCATTAATCCACGCATACCAGCTAACTGAGTAAAGTTTGATAACTTACCACGTGCTCCAGAGTTCATCATCATGAATAATGGATTATCAAAGTTTCCTTCACTTAAAGCTTTTAATTCTTTCTTAACTTCATCATTTGCTTGTGTCCAAATTTCAATAACACTTGCATATCTTTCTTGATCAGTAATTAAACCTCTTTGGAATTGTTTGTTTACTTTTTCAACTTTAGCTTTACTATCAGCTATAATTTTTTCTTTTTCACTACTTCTTACAACATCACTGGCAGATACTGTAATACCAGCTATTGTAGAATATTTAAATCCTAAATCTTTTAATTTATCTAACATTACTGATGTTTCAGTAGTTTTGTATCTCTTAAAGATTTGAGCAATTAACATTTCTAATGTTTTTTGAACGAATGGACTAACTAATTCCATTTCTTTAATAGCTTCAGGAATATTAGTTCCCATTTCTAAGAAATATTTATTTGGAGTAATATTTTCAACGTTTTCTTTAGTACCTTCATTAATATATGGGAAAGTATCTGGTAAAATTTCATTGAATATAATTTTTCCAACTGTAGTTACTAAATATTTATCTTTTTGTTCTTCAGTAAATAATTTATATTTAAATGAATTTACTGGGATAGCAATACGAGTATGTAAGTTAATTTCTTTACGATCATAACTCATTAATGCTTCGTTTGTATTTTTATATACTCTACCTTCATTAGGTTGAGCAGCTTTTTCAATTGATAAGTAGCAGTTTCCTAATACCATGTCTTGTGATGGTGTAACGATTGGTTTTCCATCCTTAGGGTTTAAGATATTATTTGCACCTAACATTAATAAACGTGCTTCAGCTTTTGCTTCTTCAGATAATGGTACGTGAACAGCCATTTGGTCTCCATCGAAGTCTGCATTAAACGCTGGACATACTAATGGGTGTAATCTAATAGCTTTTCCACCAACTAACTTCGGTTCAAATGCTTGAATACCTAATCTATGTAGTGTTGGAGCACGGTTTAACATAACTGGATGTTCAATAATTACATCCTCTACTACGTCCCAAACACATTCATCTCTTCCATCAATTAGTTTTTTAGCACCCTTAATATTATGAGCTAAGCCTCTATCTACTAAACCATGAATAACATGTGGTTTAAATAACTCTAAAGCCATTTCTTTTGGAATACCACATTGATACATTTTTAAGTTTGGTCCTACTACGATAACTGAACGACCAGAATAGTCAACACGCTTACCTAGTAAGTTTTGACGGAAACGACCTTGTTTTCCTTTTAACATGCTTGCTAAAGATTTTAATGGTCTATTTCCTGCTGCTGTAACACTTCTTCCGCGACGTCCATTATCAAATAATGAATCTACAGCTTCTTGAAGCATACGTTTTTCATTTTGAACAATGATTGAAGGAGCTCCTAATTCAAGAAGTTTTTTCAAACGATTGTTACGATTTATAATACGACGATATAAGTCATTTAAATCAGATGTAGCAAATCTTCCACCATCTAATTGAATCATTGGTCTTAAATCTGGTGGAATAACTGGAATAACGTTTAATACCATCCACTCAGGTTTATTTCCGCTTTCTTGGAAAGCAACTAAACAATCTAAACGTTTAACTAAACGAATTCTCTTTTGTCCAGTAGCATTTTCTAATTCTTTTCTAACTTCATCTACTTCTTTATCAATATCTACTTCGCTTAATAAAGTTTGAATAGCTTCAGCACCCATTCCAACTTTAAAAGTATTGCCATATTTTTCATAATATGCACGATATTCTTTATCAGATAAAGTTTGTTTTTTCTCTAAAGGAACATTACCTGGATCAATTACTACATAGCTTACAAAGTATAAAACTTCTTCTAGGTCTCTTGGAGACATATCTAGAACTAATCCCATTTTAGATGGAACACCTTTAAAGAACCAGATGTGGCTGCATGGAGCAGCAAGTTCAATATGTCCCATTCTTTCACGACGAACTTTAGAACTTGTTACTTCTACTCCACATCTATCACAAACTACATTTTTATATCTTAATCTTTTATATTTACCACAAGAACATTCAAAATCTTTTGTTGGTCCAAAGATTTTTTCGCAATATAACCCATCACGTTCAGGTTTTAAAGTACGATAATTAATAGTTTCTGGTTTTTTAATTTCACCATAAGACCAACTTCTAATCTTATCTGGTGAAGCTATACCAATTTTTATACCTTTAAATTTTCTAACATCCATCATACTATATCACCTCTTCGTCGTCAGTTTCTTCAAAACCAACATCTTCTGGGAATTCTAAATCATCTAAATCAGGTTCATCTTCATCAAATTCATCTTCATAATCATCATTAGAATCTTCAACAATTTCTTCAGACTCTGGAGTACTACTTAAATCAATTTCATCAATTTTAAGAACTTGATCATTATCTTCTTCAGCTTCAATATCTTTAAATTCTAAGATATTATCATCATTATCTACTACTTGCATGTCTAGTCCTAAAGCTTGGAATTCTTTTACTAATACTCTAAATGATTCTGGTACACCAGCTTGGTTAACTGTTTTACCTTTAACTAGAGCTTCATAAACTTTAACACGTCCAACAATATCATCGGCTTTAACAGTTAAGATTTCTTGAAGCACGTGAGCAGCACCATAAGCATATAATGCCCAAACTTCCATTTCTCCGAATCTTTGTCCTCCGAATTGAGCTTTTCCTCCTAAAGGTTGTTGAGTAACTAATGAGTAAGGTCCAGTAGCTCTTGCGTGTAATTTATCATCAACCATGTGGTCAAGTTTTACCATATACATGATACCTACACTTACACGATTATCGAATGGTTCTCCAGTACGGCCGTTTCTTAAAACAACTTTTCCATCTTCATCCATTCCAGCTTCTTTCATTTCTTCTTGGATATCGTCCCATGTAGCACTATCAAATACTGGAGTAGCATAATGAACGCCTAATTTTTTACCTGCCATACCTAAGTGTAACTCTAAAATTTGTCCAATGTTCATACGAGAAGGAACACCTAATGGGTTTAACATGATATCTACTGGGCTACCATCTGGCATAAATGGCATATCTTCTTCTGGTAAGATAAGTGAGATAACACCTTTATTACCATGACGTCCTGACATCTTATCTCCAACTTGGATTTTTCTCTTTTGAATAATATATACTCTTATTACTTTAGAAACACCCGCAGGTAATTCATCACTATTTTCTTTAGTATAAATCTTAACATCATGAACAATACCATCTGCACCATGCTCTACTCTTAGGGAAGTATCTCTAACTTCTCTTGTTTTTTCTCCGAATATTGCATGTAACAATTTTTCTTCACTTGTTAATTCTTGAACTCCTTTTGGAGTAACTTTACCAACTAAGATGTCGCCTTCTTTTACTTCAGTACCAATTCTAACAATACCATTAGCATCTAAATTTTTACGAGCTTCTTCTCCAACATTTGGAATATCTCTTGTAATTTCTTCAGGTCCTAATTTAGTATCACGACAATCAATATCATAATGGTCTATATGAAGTGATGTATAAACATCATCTTTTACTAATCTTTCATTTAAGATTACTGCATCTTCGTAGTTATATCCATTAAATGTCATGAATGCAACTTTCATGTTTTTACCTAAAGCAAGTTCACCTTTGTCACAACTTGGTCCATCAGCGATAACTTGTCCTCTAGTAACTTTATCTCCTTCTCTTACGATAGGACGATGATTGAATGAAGTCGATGCATTACTTCTTTCAAAGTTTGCTAAATAATATGTGTCTTTTCCTTTAGCATTTTTAACGATTATTTTTAAAGCATCAGTGTATTCTACTACACCATCAGCTTTACAAATTACACAACTTCCTGAGTCATGAGCAGCAATACATTCTACACCTGTTCCAACAATTGGAGCTTCTGGTACTAAAAGTGGTACTGCTTGACGTTGCATGTTTGCACCCATCAATGTTCTGTGGGCATCATCGTATTCCAAGAATGGAATACAACTTGTTGTAACTGCAACGATTTGTGATGGAGCTACGTCAACAAAGTTAACTTGTTCTCTTTTAACACGAATAGTATCTCCATTCATACGAACGATAACTTCATCATTGACAATTCTATTATTATCATCTAATTCAACAGTTGCTTGAGAAATATAATAATCTTTTTCTTCATCAGCTGTCATATAAATAACATCTTCAGTTACTACACCATCTACTACTTTATGATATGGAGTCATAATAAATCCATAATCATTAATCTTAGCATAACCTGCTAAAGATGTAATAAGTCCGATATTTTGTCCTTCTGGTGATTCAATTGGACAAATACGACCATAGTGTGATGCATTAACGTCACGTACATCCATTCCAGCACGATCTCTAGATAATCCTCCAGGTCCTAGAGATGATAAACGTCTCTTGTCAGTTAACTCTGCAATAGGGTTTACTTGATCCATGAATTTTGATAACTGACTTGAACCAAAGAATTCTTTTAATGCTGCTGTTACTGGACGAATGTTAATTAAAGATTTTGGAGTAACATTCTCAATTTCTTGAGTAGTCATTCTTTCTCTAATTACTCTTTCCATACGAGACATACCTGTTCTAAATTGAATTTGAATTAATTCTCCAACTTGACGAACACGTCTATTTCCTAAATGGTCAATTTCATCAACACTACCAATATTATCTAAAAGATTTAAATAATATGATACTGAAGCATATACATCAGGAATAGTTAATCTCTTAACATCAACAGATGTATCTACACCAATAATATTTATAATTTTTTCTTTATCTTCTTTGTCAAAAACTTTAACTGTTTGAACTTTATTATAATCATCTAATTCTTCATTAATGATTGTTTCTTTCAAATTATATCCTTCTGCAAAAATAGGTCTTAATGTTTCTAAAATTTCTTTAGTAATAACTGTACCTTTTTTTACAATCACTTCTTTGTCTACTTTAATATCTTCAGCTAATGTAGTATTTAATAAACGATCCATAACATTTAATTTTTTATTAAATTTATATCTTCCTACTTTAGCTAAATCATAACGGAAACGGTCAAAGAATCTAGTAACTAATTGATTTTTTGCAGAATCTAATGTAGCAGGTTCTCCTGGTCTTAATTTTTCATAAATTTCAATTAATGCTTCATCAGTATTTTTAGTACTATCTTTTTCAATAGTATTTAAAATGTATTGATTTTCTCCAAAAACTGAAATAATATCTTCATCTTGACCTAAACCTAATGCTCTTAAGAATGTTGTTACTGGAACTTTTCTAGTTCTATCAATTCTTACATATAATACATCTCGTGCATCAAGTTCAAATTCTAACCATGTTCCTTTATTAGGGATAATTTCTCCACTAATAATACGACGTCCATTTTTATCAATTTCACGTTTATAATAAACGCTTGGGCTACGTACTAATTGAGAAACAATAACTCTTTCTGCTCCGTTGATAATAAATGTACCAGCATCTGTCATCAAAGGCATATCACCTAAGAAGATTTCTTGTTCTTTTACTTCTCCAGTTTCATGAATAAATACACGTGCTTGCACCTTTAAAGGCGCAGCATAGTTAACCATTCTTTCTTTAGATTCTTTTACAGAATATCTTGGTGCATCAAAAGAATAATCTCCAAATTCTAATGAAAGATTACCTGTAAAGCTTTCTACTGGGAACAAATCATCAAAAACTTCTCTAATCCCCACTTCTAAGAAGTCTTGATATGATTTTTTTTGAACTTCTAATAAGTCCTGTAGTTTTAATTTGTTTTTTGATTTAGAGAAATTTCTTCTTTCTCTATAATCGCCGAATTTTTCTGTTTTATAAGCCACTCTTTCACCCCATTACAATATTTTTTCCTGTGCTTTCTTTAATTTAAAAAACAAATACGTCACCAATTTAAAATTTTATCAATTTAGCTATTAAAAGTCAACGTTTTTTCGATTTTATGACATAAAAACCTTTGTTTTTGGCTATTATTTGACAATCATAATTGTTTTCTAGTTCTCTTATGACACTTTTAGCTCCCTGGTCCTTACGAATAACAAACCATAATTCACCTTCATCCGCAAGATGTAAAGCAGCTTCTTTCAATATTGTTAAAACCACCTGTTTACCTGCTCTTATCGGAGGGTTTGTTACTATAAGATCGTATTTGTCGGTAACATTTTCATAAATATTACTTAGAAATGCATTTGCTTCAACTTTATTGATGTTAATATTTTTTTTTGCTAGGTGTATCGCTCTTTCATTCACATCTACCATATCTACTTTAGCATTATATTTTTTTGCTAGAGATATCCCCATAAAACCATAACCACAACCAACATCTAAAATCGATTTGAATTGATAATCACAATTTTTGATTAACTCTTCAATTAAAGTTTTACTCCCAAAATCAATTTTATCTTTTGAAAAAACTCCATTATCACTACAAAAAGTTAGATCTAAATCATTAAATCTAACTTTAATTGTTCTAAGTTCACTTTTAATATGGGGATTATGAGAAAAATAATGTTCCAAAAGCTTCACCGTTTTCTTTAGTTAAAGATAACATAATTATATAAAAAAAATGATTTTAAGTCAATCATTTTATCCTCTTTCTTGTAAAAGTTTCTTTCGTATATATTTCTCCAACTTTAACTTTATCTAAGATTTCTTTTACAACATCTTGATCATAATCTTGCTTAGCTTGAAATTGTATACTTTGATCAATACCCAATATATAATGACAATCTTCATCAATCATGTATTCGCCTTTTATAACGGAAGATAGTATATCTTGTTCATTAGCAAAGGCAACTTGACCATTATCTTCTAATAAAATGTATTTATAACCAGAATCTGTGTTTATTGCTACAATATAAGTATAGTTAAAACTTAGAGTATTACAGACTGTAGTTATTCTAATATTTTCATTTTTATTAATTTTAGGCACTATTTCTTGATGAACAAAATCTTTTAATTCAGCACCTTTTAAATGAGTCTCTAATAATTTTGATAAATGATATTGTAATTTATCTTTATAAGGAAAATTTCCTAACATCTCAAATATTAATTCAATAAAATTTTTACCGTTTGATGAAAAAGTTGCCTTACTTTTATTTTCGATTTCATTTACAACATCAAGGTATACTTCATTTAATTCTTTTAGATAATGTTTCTTTTGTTCAACTGATGCCCCACATAAGATTTCAACGCCTTTAAATTTTTTATTCATTTTCAAATTGTATAAATCAGTTTTTTCTACAAACAACCATGGATCGAACGAAAATAAAATACCATCACAATAAAATCTTGAAGCACCATGATTCGCTGTCCCATATTTATCATCTACAACATTAATTGGCATCAAACCAACCGAAGACAATAAATGATTTAAAGTTGCAACAAAATCAAAACAGCATACTTGATTATTAGAGATAGAAATATTTTCTAAATAATTGATATCTTTTTCGAAAACAAGAATTTGTTGATGATCTAAAAAATTCACTAAAGTATAATATATATCTTGGCGAAGATAAAAACACATTTTAAAATAATAATAAGCAACCTGTTTGAACTTATCAGCATACTCTTTTCCACCTTTTATTTGATTTAGAAAACTCTCATTTACTTGATAATTTAATGGCTTCATCTGATTTAACTTGTAGATTTTATTCATATTAATATTATTAATTAAAAATTCATAATTTTCCCTTAAAACTTCATCAGGATTTATAAACACTCCTTCTTCGTAACAAAGATAAAATAAATCTCTAAAATTTAAAGTATGATTATATTTTATATTTCTAGCTAATGATCCCTTAATTTTATCTTCAGGTAAATTTGTAATATAATCTATTATTTCTTGAGTCAAAGGATAATTTACTACTTTATTATTTGTTGTATAAAATTTCATTACAACCACCGCGAGTTATTATAACAAACTTTCTCTAAAAAGCAAATGAAAGCTATACGCTTTCGTCTATGCCAACTTCGCAATAATCATTTTTTTCTAATGAATCATAGCCTCCAAAAATAACTTCATTATTTTCACACACTAAAAAAGCCAGATTATCTATTTGATATAAAATACTATTCTCTAATATTATTTTTTCATTACTGGACTTAATCAAATCGTTTAAATCTATATCATTATCATTTAAAACTTCATTTAGTTCAAATAACTTATTGTCTGATAATTGAATTTTTATCTCATTTAAACATGATGTATAAAATTTATTATTTTTTCCTTCGGTATAAAAAGTTTTATCAAACTCACAATTAGTATCTATGGATACAATTATCTCTTTTATAGAAAGCTCTTCTTTGTTTGTATTTTCGACATCATTGCTATTTTTCAAAAAAATAATAATCAAACCTAAAATTATTACACTTAACAACAAAAATATCTTTTTCATCTAATCACCACATTAAAAATTTATTTCAAAAAAAAAGTTAAATAATTAACTTTTTTAGTTTAAAGCGTCTTTTAATTTGCTTCCAGCTTTGAAAGATGCAACAGTTTTAGCAGCAATCTTAATTGGTTCTTTTGTTAATGGGTTAATTCCTTCACGTGCAGATCTTTTTTTAGCACTGAAAGTTCCAAATCCAACTAAAGCTACCTTTCCATCTTTTTTTAGACCATTAGTAATTCCTTCGATTGTAGCATCTAATGCACGAGCTGCATCAGCTTTTGTTAATCCAGCTTTGTCAGCAATAAATTCAACTAATTCTGTCTTTGACATATTTTTCTACCTCCCATATTTTATAAGGATTTTACCTTACATCCTTAAATTATCAAACATTTTACCTAAAAGCAAGAAAAATAGCCTAAATTAGCTATTTTTCGCACTTTTACGACATTATCTAAACACTTAGTTTACTTATTATTTACAATTAATTCTTTTACTTTTGCTAATAAATGCTCTTCGGTAAAACCAAACTTTTCTTTCAGTTCCTCAAAATGGCCACTCTCACCATACTCTTTAATACCAATAATGTGATTTATATCTGTCGCAAACATAAGCCAATGAAAATCATTGGATGGTTCAATAACAATTCTTTTTACCTCTTTTGGAAGTAATAATTTTTGATAATTAGAATTTTGTTTCAAAAATAATTCTATCGAAGGCATACTTACTACCCTAATATTTATATTTTCTTTTTCTAATTCTTTAGCGATGTTAATTGCTTCATGCACCTCACTACCTGTAGCTATTATTATTGCATCTAAATTATTTATCTCTTGTTTAACTACATAGCCACCATAAGACACAAATTTAGCATTGGTACTATCTAATTTTGGCACTACATTATTACTTAATACAATTGAAGTAGGTCCTTTATATTTCAAACAGTAATCCCAAACACCAAACAATTCATTAATGTCAGCAGGTCTAAACACTATATTATTTTTTATATTTCTTAATGAACTAATCTCATCAAAGGCTTGAAACATCGCACCATTTCTATTATTAAATAAATTGTCTTCGACAAATATATGCGTAGTTGGCAAACTCATTAATGAACTTAATTTAATCGCAGGAAATGATTTTATCCCTTTAGCTAAAGTGGTACTTGAAAATGTTTTAAAATTACAAAGGGCAAGCCCATTTAATATTCCACACATAGCTTCTTCTCGATCACTAAAATCTACGTTTTTACCACCTGTTGCTAATTCAGATAACATTGTTCCCCTTTTTATCTTCGAGTTACACAATTCATAATCTGTACTTCCACCTACAAATAGCGGTGTTTTTCTACCAATGATTGATAAAATATCTAAATTTGTTTTTCTTAATTCTTCCTTATAAATATCATTAATTTTAAATTTATCGACATTAAAGTTTACATTAAGATTACCAGTTTCTAATGCATCAAAAATATTTTTTTCTTCTTCTGTTAAAGTAGCTTTAACTTCTTCAAAATCTTTTTTCCATAAATTGTATTCTTCTTGACATCTATCTTTTAATTTTTTTGAAATATGCGCTCTCTGTTCTTCAGAAACTTCAAAAGGTATACTACAAACATCATACCTTTTACGCAACTTTCCTAGATCTTTTTCATCAATCTTTTTATCTTTTAAATTCGCAACACGACTATGAATAATATCTTTTCCGGGAGTTGTCGTAACAATGTAAGCCGTAGGTCTTTTTGTATAAGATGCTTTATTTAGCATTCCTTTTAAATGTTGAGCATTTTCTCCACTAACTCTATAAACATTAAATCCATAAGAATGTAAACGGTCTTCTAAATCTTTTTCAAATTTGTAATTATTATTTTTTATATCATTTTCATCTATTGCAATTATTAAACCAAATTTATCAATTTTTAATAATCCTAAATATGATAAAGCTTCATGAGATATTCCTGACATTACATCTTCTTTACCACAAACCACATACGTCATATAATTTATTATTTCTTTACCATTAATATTCATCAGTTGTTCTAATTTTTGTTCTGCTAAAGCCATACCAATTGCAGTACATATTCCTTCACCAGGAGCTCCAACTGAAGCATCTATTCCATCTAATCTATAATCAAGATTGCGAGATAGCTTAGCTTCAATTTTTCCATAGTTTTTCAAATCATCTTTAGTTATATTATATCCAGACATATATAAAGTAGAATAAACTAGTGGGGCTGAAAACGATGAAGAAAAAATTATTCTATCTCTATTAAGCCATTTTGGGTCATCAGGATTAACCACTAAAATATTTGCATATAATTCATATAATAAAGTAGAACAATTCATTGCAAAACTAGGATATCCGCCTTCAGCTTCATTAATCATATCCAAGCTAAGCATTTTCAAAATGCTAATTATTTTACGACTATAAATTTGCACACTACCACCTACATTTATTATATTTTAATTTCCGCTTTTAGTAAATAAACAATTATTGTTCTTTTATACATTTAATAGTTAACTCATATATTTTTTTCATAGCTTCTCTGCTATCTGTTTTACTTAAATTTCTTTTCATTTTAATTAAATCTTTATCATCATTTTCAATATTTTTATAATATCTTGCTAATTTTCTAGGGCTTTTAAATTTTTTGGCATATCCCTTTTTTGTAAAATATTTAACATTAGCATCCTCTTGACCACCACTACTTTTGATAAGAAGCATTGGCTTTCTAAAATATAAACATTCAGTTGTTTGGGCTCCCCCTGGTTTTGTTATTACAAAATCACTTAGTTCCAATAATTCCGGAACATTATTTACATAACCACAAACCAAAACATTTTTCACTTTATATTTTTCAACATAATTATTAACTTTGTCATATACTTTTTGATTTTTACCCGAAATAACAATTAAATTAATTTTCTTTTTATTTTTTAAGATAGCTTTTACATAAGGTAATGTTCCGGTGGAACCATTACCTCCCCCAGCGAAACAAACACATGTTAATAATTTAGGATTTAATCCTAATTTCTTTAGGGCATCTTCTCTATCTGAAAATTCATTTAATTTTGGAAAAATAGGAATGCCAAAAGGTTTAATTTTATATTTATTATATCCTTCTTTAACTAACAGCTTTTGAACATCTCTAGAAGGCACTATTAAATAATCTTGTTTTTTAAAATCTTTTAGCCATAACTCATGAGCTTCATAATCTGTTATAATCGAAATAATTTTAGAATCAATAATTTTTTTCTTATTATAATCTGCTACAATTGCTGAACCATAAAAATGCGTAGCAATTGTCATGTCAGGGTTAAATGAACTAATCTCTTTTTCTAATTGCTTATTTTTAAAAGGTTTCATTATTATATTACTTGAAAGAACACATGTATACTTATGATCAGCAGATTTATATAAAAGATTCCAAATAAAAGGATGATGTAACATTAAGTTTTCACTAATTTTTTGACCTAATTTTCCTCTATAAGAATTACTATAATTTAATAAATCTATTGATTTAATTTCTAATTCTTTATCTTTATTTTCAAAATATCTTTGAATGTAATTAGCAATTGCTTTGTGACCACTACCATAACTCGCATACAATATTAATATTTTCTTTTTCATTGTAACTACCTCATGATAATTATATCTCAATTTTATAAAAATTAATACTATTTATTAATAGCAATTAAATTACTTTGAGAATTATTTTCTTTATCAAATCTTACATTTATCAACAAAATACCTCCGATCAATACTAAGTAAAACATAAAAATTCCAATATTCTTTTTAATAAAAGTTTCCATCCAAATCACTCCTTACAGCTAAATAATACTTCATACATTTGTTCGTGTCAATATAGAAAATGAACAAATGTTTGACATTTTACATAATTAATGTTAATATTATCATGGAGGTTGTGTTATGGAAAAAATAACCAAAAAACAACAGGAAGTCTTGGACTATATAAAAAAATATATTGCAACTCATGGATATCCACCTGCAATTAGAGAAATTGGATCTGGCCTTGGCCTTTCTAGCCCTGCTACAGTTCATATGCATGTAAAAAAATTAGAAGATGCCGGTTTTTTAAAAAAAACAGATTCAAAATTTAGAACTATTGAAATACTTGTAGATAACGAATATTTAAATCAAAATGAAGATGTTGTAAAAGTACCATTACTTGGAAAAATTACTGCAGGAAACCCTATCGAAGCAATCGAAACTCCTAATGAGTTTTTCGATTTACCAGCGACTTTAATTCCTGCAACCGCTGAAGTCTTTACTTTACATGTAAGTGGTGAAAGTATGATTAATAAGGGGATTTTTGATGGTGATTACGTCATTATCAGAAAACAAAACAACGCTAAAAACGGAGATACAGTCGTGGCATTAACCGACGAAAACGAGGTAACTTTAAAAACATTTTATAAAGAAAAGGATTATATAAGATTACAACCAGAAAACGACACAATGGACCCTATTATACTTTCAAATGTAAAAATACTTGGGATAGCCATTGGATTATATCGTAAATTATAAAAAAAACTTATCAAAATGAATTGATAAGTTTTTTTATTAGACATTATTCTTTTATTACAGTAATTGATTCAATAATCGGTTGGTTTTCGTATAATACAGTTCCATCATTATCTTCTACTTTTACTTGTTCAACTATTTTATCAATCACCTTCATACCTTTTGTTACATGACCAAAAGATGCATAAGCTCTATCTAAATTAGGACTATCTTCATGAACTATAAAAAATTGACTACTTGCACTATTATAATCATCACTTCTAGCCATTGATATAACTCCTCTTTTATGACTAATTGTGTTACCTACTCCATTTAAAGAAAATTCACCTTTTATAGTATTTTCGCTTCCTCCTGTACCATTATGGTTAGGATCCCCACCTTGAATCATAAATCCATCAATTATTCTATGGAAAGTAAGACCATTATAAAATCCTGATTCTACTAATTCTATAAAATTTGTTACAGTTATCGGAGCAATATCAGCATCTAATTCTAATGAAATTTCGCCATATTCTTTTACTTTTATTACAACGTTATGTTTTCCTGTTAGCAATTCTTTTTCCTCCTCTTCTTGTTTTTCTTCTGCAGCACAAGCACTTAAAAGAAAAACAGCTAATAAAACTAATAATACTTTTTTCATTTATCTAATCTCCTTGATAGCAACATTACTTCATCAGTTACTATTCCATCACAACCAGCTGAAATATATTTATCAAATAATTCTGGTTTTTCTCTCAATAATCTATTATAAGACAAAGCATACATTCTTTGCCTTTCTCCTAATACTGATTTATATAATTCATAATCATTATTATCTTGAAAATATCTATTAGGTAAGGCTATCGCACTCAAAGAAGAAATATCTGATTGTTTAAATTTTTCAAAACTTGCAAACATCTTAAACTTTAAACAAGTTTCGACATCTGATCTTGCAGTTTTCAATTCGTTTAATAATCTCAAATTATTACTCTCTGCCATTAAATAATTATAATCTGATGTTTCTAAATTTTGTAATAATGCACTTAACAATTTATAAAAATCACAATCGTAATCTTTAATATCCATTACTATAGGCTTTTGACCATTAACATAATTAAAAACATCTTGCAAACCTAAAACACTAGGGTAAATTGTTTGAATTTGCTCTAAGGTTAGTTGACTAACTTTTATTCCAGTAAATTTAAGATTAC
Source organism: Bacilli bacterium (assembly GCA_045650425.1). Taxonomy (GTDB): domain Bacteria; phylum Bacillota_I; class Bacilli_A; order RF39; family UBA660; genus RGIG1752. Next base: position 15,707 of record JAZRRD010000093.1, read on the forward strand.
GATAACATACAAATTTACCGTCTTTAGTTAAATTCAAATCAATTTCAATTTTATCAGCTGGACTATCTATTGCTTGTTTAATTTTTTCTGTCGTTACAATGCCACTACCTTTAGTAATATTTGCAGCATGCGAAATAATTTCCATTATCTATCACCTTTCAACATTATATCATAAATATTCATTAATGCTAATTTACTATATTCATATGTCATTGCACCTTGTTGATATGCAACAAATGGCTCTCTTATCGGACCATCACAAGACAACTCAATCGATGAACCTTGCACAAAAGAACCTGAAGCCATAATTATTTGATCATCATAACCTGGCATATCTGTACATTCTACTAAGACATTACTATCTATTAATGAATACTTTTGAATTAATTGACAATATTTAATTAGTTTGTCTCTGTCATTAAATTTAATTGTTGTTACAATATCTACTCGTTTTTCATTACTTGCAGGTTCTACAACAATATTATTATCTTCCATTAGTTTACTAGTCAATAAAGAAGTTTTTACACTACTTAATACCACACTAGGAGCAAAAGCTAAGCCTTGTAATATTTTTTTATTTGCACCTAAACTTGGACCTACTTCTTTAGCTTCACCAGGAACGTTTAATCTTTCACTACATAATTTTATTAAATCTTTTTTCCCTACAATGTATGCGCCATTATCACAAATAGTACCACCTAGATTTTTAATCAATGAGCCTACACAAATATCAGCTCCAACTTCAATTGGTTCTTTTTTGGTAACAAATTCACAATAGCAATTGTCTACCATGATAATAACATTTTCATCAACAGACTTAATTTTTCCAATAATTCTTTCCAACTTCTCTAAAGATAAACTTTTTCTTAAAGAATAGCCTTTACTTCTTTGAATTTCAATAAGTTTTACTTTATTATTTTTTATATATTCGATTATTTTCTCATCATCAAAGTCATCATTAATTAACTCAATTTGATCATATTTAACATCATAACTTTTTAAAGAACTATCATTTTCTTTTAAACCAATCACTTCATGTAAAGTATCATATGGAGTTCCAGAAATAGATAAAAGTAGATCACCGGGTCTTAACAGAGCAAACAAAGCAACAGTTAAAGCATGAGTACCTGAAATCATTTGATTTCTAACTAGAGCATCCTCTGCTTTAAAAATATTTTTATAAACACTTTCTATGACGTCTCTTCCTAAATCTCCATAACCGTAACCAGTTGTACTGTTAAAACAAGATTCACTAACATTTTCTTCCTTAAAAGCTCTTAAGACTTTTTCAGAATTAAATAAACAAATATCTTCATAATAAGCAAAATCTAATTGTTTTTCTAATTTTTCAAAATAATCTTTAGTATTCATTTTTTCCTCCATCTACTCTAATTATTGAATTATTAATATAACTAGCTTCATCACTTGCTACAAAATATATTACATTAGCAATTTCTTCTGGACTTGCAAATCTTTCTAATAATATTTTAGATTCTTCTCGTTTTTTAAATTCATCAAACATATCTTTATTCATGTCTGTATTTACCCACCCCAACGCTAAAGCGTTAATTCTAATATCAGGAGCATAACTTTTTGCAAAATTATGTGTTAAAGAAATCACTCCGGCCTTGGAAGCATCATAATCTATGCTCTCTGGATAATAAGTGTCTATACCATTTGTTGATGTAATATTTATAATTACTCCTTTAGGCATAATTTCTCTAATATATTTACTCAACATAAATGTACCAGTTAAATTAACATCTATAATATTTTTAAAATCTTGTATAGTTTTTTCTTCTAAAGAACAATCATTACAAATTCCAATATTATTTACTAAAACATCAAGATTTCCAAAATCATTTTTTATATTTAAAATTAAATTTTTAACACTCGTTTCATCTTTTATATCCAAATAATAATTAGCAACATTTTCTAATTCAATTTTATTTTTATAATATGTTGTTATTACTTTATAACCATTTTCTAAAAATTTTTTTATAGCACTCTGACAAATTTTAGAAGAGCTACCAGTTATAAGTACAGTCTTCATTTAAATCACCTCAGTTATTTAATTATATCATAAAAAATATTAATAAAATCATATATTTTATTTGAACGTAATAATGTATATATGGTAATATATTTGTTACGAAAGAGATGATAGTTTTGAGATATGATTTAGAATTAATAATTGAAGAAAATATTATGATTTATACTAGAGATTTAAATAGTGATTACAATTTTACTTATAAAAATAACAATATAGACAGTTTTACTGAAACACGATTTATTTCATTAGGAAATGATTCACTTCATGAAATCTCTTCAACCGAAAATATTTCTAGTTGGAAAATTTTTAGACAAGAAAATGGCGTTATTTTTATTAGAGCCGTTATAACTGATGACACTGATATGTTTAGCAGAATCATTTATAGATTTGAAGGTGTTTTTTTAACTTATAATACATTTTATAAATATTCAGAAGATGTAATTATAAACACTTTAGAAAATGTGTTAGAGAGCATTTTAGTTAAGCCTAAGGATGATAAATACTCAAATGTAGAAATCCAAGAAATTAATACTCCACAACTAACTCTTATTGGAGAATTATATAAAGATGAATTTGGGCAATTATGGGTCACCAGAAATGGGAATTATTATAAATTAGTAGATTTTGCCGGAAATAATCTTATGGAAGAAAATTCTCTAAAACGAGTAAAAAATAAATTATAAGAAATTTTTAGAATTTTTTTCGCCACAAAAGCCGTTGTTTACACAATGTAAACAACTGCTTTTGTGATATAATTTTTATAGGAAAACTTAACAATATGAGTGCTTACCTCCGAAAGGAGGTGATGATATGAACATGAAAGATTTTTTAATACTTTCATTAATCATTATCATCATTCTACTTATTCTACTATTATTTAAATGATAATGTATTATAAAAGAAAATGCACTCAATCTGCATAGATTAAGTGCTAAACCATTTTTAGGTAAGTACTCAACTCGGCAAGTTAAGTCTTCCTATTTTTTATTTTATGCAAGTTGCCTTGACATATTCATAATATCATATCATTTATATTTTGTCAAAATCCAGATTATTGGATTTTTTTGTTATCTTCCCATTTCCAATTTAAAACTTCATCAATATCAACACCATGTTCTTTAATATAGTTTTTATGATATATCAATTTTTCTTGACATTCAATTATTAATTTATCAGCTTTTTCTCCTAAAAAAGGTAATTGTTTTAATGCTAATATTGTTAAATGATATCTATCTAATTCATTTTGAACTCTCATATCAAATGGAGTTGTGATTGAACCCTCTTCTATATAACCTCTAACGTGGAAATTTTTATTATGACGATTATAAGTTAATTCGCGAATTAAATTAGGATAACCATGAAAAGCAAATATAACAGGTTTATTCTTAGTAAATAAACGATCATATTCTAAATCAGTTAATCCTGTTGGATGTTCTTTTACATATTGTAATTTAAATAAATCTATAACATTTACAAAACGAACTTTTAATTCAGGAAATTCTTTTCTTAAAATATCTGTTGTTGCAAGAGCTTCTAAAGTTGGAACATCACCACATGAAGCAACAACTAAATCTGGCTCACCATTTTTATCATTAGATGCCCAATCCCATACACCAATTCCTTTATTACAATGGATTTCTGCTTCATCCATATTTAACCACTGAGGATGTGGATGTTTGGAAGCAACAATAGCATTAATCATATCTTTACTATGCGCTACTTTATCATAAGTACAAATTAAAGTATTTGCATCCGGAGGTAAATACGCTCTTACTATATTGGATTTTTTTGTTGCTAAATGGTTTAAAAATCCTGGTTCTTGATGAGTATACCCATTATGATCTTGTTGCCATACATGGCTAGCTAAAATTATATTCAAGGAAGAAATGGATTTTCTCCATGGTAATTCACTACATATTTTTAACCATTTAGAATGTTGCGAAACCATTGAATCAATAATTCTTGCAAACGCTTCATATGAATGAATGAATCCATGTCTTCCGGTTAAAAGATAACCTTCAAGCATCCCTTCGTTTGAATGTTCAGATAATACAGAATCAATTACTCTTCCTTCAGATGATAAGAACTCATCATTTTCAAACTTTTCAGCATTCCATTGACGATCAGTTACTTCAAAAACATGATTTAAACGATTTGATAATGCTTCGTCAGGTCCAAATATACGATAATTATTTTTGTTTTTTGCTACAATATCTTTTATGAATGCTCCAAGTTCTCGCATATCTTGTTTATCTTCGCAACCGTGATTTTCTACATCTACAGCATAAGCCCTAAAATCTGGAATAATTAATTCTTTTAATAAATTTCCTCCGTTAGAATGAGGATTCATTCCCATTCTCCTTGTTCCTTTCGGAGATAGTTCTTTAATACCTGGTTTTAATTTACCATCAGCTGTAAACAATTCTTCAGGATGATAGCTTTTCAACCATTCTTCTAATCTTTTTAAAGATTCTGGATGTTCTTTCGTAACCTCAATAGGCACTTGATGAGCTCTAAAAGACCCTTCAATTTGCTTACCATCAATTTCCTTTGGGCCAGTCCATCCTTTAGGAGATCTGAACACTATCATTGGATATTTAGTATTATCTCCATTTTTAATCATTTTAATATCTTCAACTACACAATCTAATACATATGCCATATCTTGATGCGCTTTACTAACTTCATTTGCATTCACAAAATAAGGTTTATATCCAAGACCTGTAAAATAATTATTTAAATCTTCATCACTCATCCTAGCCCAAACGGTTGGATTCGCAATTTTATATCCATTTAAATGTAAAATAGGAAGTACTACTCCATCAGTTTTAGGATTAATAATTTTATTTAAAATCCAACTTCCTGCTAATGGTCCAGTTTCAGCTTCACCATCTCCTACTACACAAGCAACTATTAAATCAGGATTATCTAAAACAGCACCATAAGCATGTGATAAACTGTATCCAAGCTCTCCACCTTCATTAATAGATCCTGGAGTTTCTGGAGCCACATGTGAAGAAATTCCACAAGGAAAACTAAATTGTTTAAATAATTTTTTTAATCCTTCTTCGTCTTCTGTAATATTTGGATAAACCTCACTATAAGTACCTTCTAAATATGTGTGTGCAACTATTGCATTTCCACCATGACCAGGTCCAGAAATATACATCATATTTAAATCATATTTATTTATAATTCTATTTAAATGAGTATAAATAAATGTTTGACCTGGCACTGTTCCCCAATGTCCTACCAATCTTGTTTTTACATCACTAAATTCTAAAGGCCTTTTTAAAAGAGGATTATCTCTCAAATAAATTTGCGCTAAAGCAATATAATTACTTGCTCTGTAATATGCATCTATCTTATATAATTCATCATTAGTTAATACGTTCATTGTTACTCTCCCTACTATATATTTAGTATACCCTAAATAATCTTATTTAGCAAAATAAAAACGAGTTACTTTACTATAACTCGTAATTATAAATACCATGAATTTTTTCTAAAGTTTCTTCACTAGGTTGTACAACAATCCAATTATTATCTTCTTTTATGACGTTAAATGTAATTGTATATGAAACAGTTTCTGTATTATCTTTCATTTTTCCTAATTTATAATCTAAAAATAAGGAATTATCATAAACATCATTATCATCATAAAATTCTTCCATATTTGAATTCATATAAGAATCAGCATCCCTTTGTACTTTATATAAATCATATACCGTTATTTTAGCAGTAACAGTAGCCTTATCTCCATTATATTCTTCTTCAACTATTTCATATTGTAAATCTTGATATTGCTTTTTCATTATTTTTGTGTAATTTTCTTTTTGTTCATCATTTAAATTTTGTGAATCAGTTAAATCTTTTAAATCTCCGATAACATTATCATTTAAATTACGGTATTGATTTAAATAACTTTCTACTGCATCACTAGCTTTATTTCCCATACAACCTATAAGTAAAAAAGCGCAGATTATCGTTAATAATATTTTCTTCATTCTAAATTCTCCTTTTATTTCTATTATGAACGTTAGATAAATTTTTATACTAATTTTTACTATAAGATAATTTTATAATTTCATATATATTTAGTAATTTATCATCAAAGTCTTTGGTTAATTCTGTTAAAATCTTGTGATAAATTTTATTAATATCATTCTCTTTTTTATTAAACCATTCTAAAAATAAAAATGATAATTTAGTTTCATTCTTATCTTGATATAATTTAGTTATTTCTTGTAAAACATATTCTTTTATTCTAATAATCTTTCTAAGATTATTATTTATCTTAATACTATCTAAAATCTCATATTTTAAATTTTTCTTTTTTAAAGTAAAACCTATCTCACAAACATTTAAATCATCTTCTAGCATTAAATTGCTTCGAGCTATTTCTTTACCATTTTTATCAAACTCTATCGCTAAGGTTGTTTTAGTATCTGTTAAAATAGTAGCATAATTTATTACATTTATAATTCCGTTGGTTTTTAATAACGTTTTATTTTTTAATAATTCTAAAAAATCTTCATTAACTTTAATATGATTTTGCAAAATTTTAAGCATGTCATTTTCTGTTATTCTATGTACCGGTATTTTTTCGATATATTCTAAATTATCATTTTCTTCCCACTCATAAAATGATATATGTTTGTCTTCCAAATTAAGTATTAAATCATAATAATAATTCATTTCCTACATTTCCTTTCTAAGCTAAAAAATATTAATATAATACCTATAATAATAAAGTAACATTCAAATCTCACAATAATAAATTTAACAAATTCCAAAAAACTATACCCCATATTAAAAAGATTTAAATAAAGTATTAAAAAAAATAACCCTAAACTAGTCAAAAATATCCCAGAAA
>JAZRRD010000094.1:0-1992 GCA_045650425.1 Bacilli bacterium
CTATCTCTACATCTATTTCCATCTGGTGTAATGTAAGTTATATATTTTCTAGTATCAGTCCATATAACTTCATAACCTTTATAATTCATATTTTTTATATAATCTTCTTTAGTGTTTGATATTAATAAACATTCATCAATATAATTTATAAGTTTAAATTTCCAACTTTCTCCTCTTTGTGCAACTGCAATTTCATTTTGACTTAAATCCTTCACTTTAGAATTTTTAATAGGTGTTTCTTTTAAATTGTAGTGATTACAAAGAAAGTTAGAATATTGTTTTAATCTTTCTAAGTCCTTGTTACTCATATGAACTTTTTTACCATTCTCAAACGAAACAGAATTAACTATTAAGTGATTATGAAGGTGATTCTTATCAGTATGAGTTGCAATTAAGACTTGGTAATCTTTAAAATAATCAGCGAAATTAACTCCAACTTCATGAGCTTTTTCTGGTGTTATATTATCATCAGGAGAAAAAGATTGTATAACATGAAAATATGTATTTCCATCTGTCTTATTATATTGTTCTTTAACAACTTGCATTTCTATTGAAGCTGTTTCAGGTGTACAATCTTTTCCTGATATAAAAAGTTCATTAGTCTTTTCTGGATTTGTAACATAATCAATTATGCCTTTTATATTTCTTTTGGCGGCTTTGATTTTAACGATTGCCATATGTTTTTTAGCTCCCTTTGAAACACAACCAAATTAGGATTACTAATTTCACCAGAATTACAAGCTCTTGCAATTTGATTAACATTAGTCCCTATTTTTCTTAATTCAGTTAAAAATTCTTTATAACCATCATATACATAAATTTTCTTATTCAATGCACATTTTGTTACATAACCTGTTATAGTTAAATTTGCTTTTTTACTTCTTTCCTTTATATAATCTAAATCTTTTGTACTAATTCTAATATTTAAATTTTTATCTTTATTCAATTTATACTCCTCTCTCAAAAAAGGGGTTTTAGGGGCTTGCCCCTTATTAATCTGCGTTTGTATGTGTATACAAAGGCGAAACTTGCAAATAGAATAAGTAAGCCCCAGTAGAGAAAGAAAATTAGCAAAATGTATTGCCAAATTTCCTTCTTCAATGTATAATTATTTTAATAAACTTAGTAATGTTATTTTAAATATATCCAGTTTTCGAAGGCAGGTATATTTTAGTAACATTATTTTTTTATCTTCAAAATACATTTCTAAAACTCCTTAATTACAATTTGAATTACTATTAATCCAAATCAAAAATTTATCTTTTGGTACAAGTTTTCTTTTACCAATTCTTAATGTAGGAAATCCTTTACTATCCATAAGTTGATATGAATTAGCTTTAGATATTCCTAAATATCTACTAATATCTGTTGCAGATAAAGTAGCAGGTAAATCTTCTTTGGTTTTAAAGCTACTATGCATAAGCATTCCTCCTTTCTTAATTTTTTTTCAGTTTAACGTCCATTTGTATAGCATTTGCTCATAACAGTTTTGTTTCTGTTCTCCCTTATCCAAGCGAGCTACCCCTTTACATCACGTTAGCCAGGTAGAAGTTTCATTAGATGTTTACATCTAGACTATTTAGTTTTCAATGTGCTATAATAGAAAATATATAACAAATTAACTTATTTTCTATTATTATAACACAGTATAAACGCCTAAATACTAATTGTAAAGCGAATTTTATAAGTCTATAAATAAAGTCATAATAGAAAAATCTATAATCTATTTTCAAAAACGGAGGTAATGTAATAATGTCAACATTTTTCACATTTAAAGATAGAAAAATTATATTAAAGAATGAACGGAGAATATTATGGATATTTAAATGGTTTTGAATATAATATTGGAGAAAAACTATTTGAATTTATTACAATGAACTATGATGACATAGATGAATTAAAAGAATTATATTCAGAATTAATACAAGTAGTTGCAGATGGAAAGTTAAATAATAAAGAATATGATTTATATTGTGATATTAATAATATTTT
>JAZRRD010000095.1:0-2037 GCA_045650425.1 Bacilli bacterium
TAAAGGAGTATTTTGCATAGAATCATACTGCCCTAAAGAAGAATTAATCATGGTAGAATTAGAAAATGATGTCTTAAAAATAGATGGAAATATGGCTATAGCGTGGAGTGGAAGTCTAGAATTCACTGTAGAAAGATCAGGTAAAAGCTTAATTGGATCAGCAGCAAGTGGAGAAGGATTAGTTAATGTTTATAGAGGAACAGGAAAAGTTCTAATGTGCCCACTTATTAAATAGAAAGTAGGTATATAATCTGAAAAAAAGTATTTAAATTATCCCACGCAAAAAATTGTCTGCCCACCGCAAACGTTTGTTCGTAATATTAGTTTTATCTAATTGGCGTTCTGTTCTTGAATTAAATTAAAAATTTCATCAGTTGTAAGTCCAAGAGATAATAGTTGTTTGATATCTTGTTTAAAATTGTTCTTAGTGTATTTCATTCTATCGTTATCATTAGTTTCAATTGAAGCTAAATCAGATGGATTGAAAGTTTCGCCAGTGAGCATCATATGGTAAATTGCAACTAAAATTTTTCTAGCAATTGCAATAATAGTTCTTTTCTTACCACGTCTTTTTACAATTTTATTGTATTTATTTGCATAGTAAGGACATTTTTGATCTTTTATTGCAGCATGTGCTACTTCAACTAAACATGGTTTTAGGTAAACACCGGCTCTAGAAATTTTTACTGATTTCTTTTTACCAGCTGATTCATTGCATCCTGGTGCTAAACCAGCCCAAGAAGTTAATTTGTAATGTGAAGAAAATTGTTTCATATCAGTGCCTATTTCAGAAATAATAGTAATTGCAGAATTTCTATTAATTCCTGGAATAGTACAAAGAAGTTCAATATAATCTTCATATGGTGAAACTAATTGATTAATTATTTCTTTAATCATATCTATCATTTTTGTAAGATAATTAATGTGATCTTGAATTATCTTAATGCGTTGTTTTTGAGAAATTTCGAAAGAAATACCAGTAATTGAATTTAGAACATCTTCATGTGATGATTTACAATTTTTTCTTAAACAATTAAGAATATCATCATTTGAAAAATTATCATTATTTAGAATTATATTAATGATATCTGAAGAAGATTTTCCAAAAATATCAGAGAAAACCATATCTAATTTACAATTGCCAACTGTAAGGGCGTTGGTATAACGATTTTTTTCAGAAGAACGTGTATTAGTAATTTTATAAAGATATCTGGTTAGTTCTCTAAGAATACGAATTTGTTTTTCGGGTATAAAGCTACCTCTAACTATTCCTAGTTTAAAGAGGTCTGCAATCCATTTTGCATCTTTATTATCATCTTTTTCGCCTTTAACACATTTAACCCATTTAGGATTGGCAACGACGACATTAGAAATGTGACCTTCTAATGCGTTGTAAACAGGGATATAATACTTTCCAGTAGATTCCATGCAAACATTTAAGCAATCGTTAGCAATAAGCCATTCTCTAAACTTAATTAAATCATTGTTATAGGTAGAAAAGCGTTTGCGAATGTATCGAGGTTCTATACCTTCTGAAATACAAATAACAGCAACAATAAAAGTTTTGTGAACATCAACTCCACAGACTCTAGAATAAATAACTTTCATAAATAAAAACTCCTTCCATATAAAATTTTGAAAGGGTATAGGGACTGTGTAGTTAACACTAAAAGAATAAACTAAAAGTCAATTATTAATCTACAGCCTCAAAGGACTACTTATGTGTGCTTGAAACAACTACACTTGCACTGCTTAAAATACTGATTTAATCGTAAGAGTTACACGAAATCTGCAACTCACCTCCCCGTGCTTTGTAGTATATACCTTTTCGAGGTTTATGATAAAGAAAATAAAAAGAAAGTCAAGGTTTATAGCAAAAGTTGGAAAAAATTAATAATTTTCATTGCTATGTGTGCCTTGAACGAGTGAAAGGAATGTGACTTAAAAAATTAAATGATTGGATATGTATTATAAGATTATCTAATGATATATTAAAAGAATGTTTAAATTTATTAATGATAGATATTCCTACTAAAA
>JAZRRD010000096.1:0-4518 GCA_045650425.1 Bacilli bacterium
AAAATTAAGATTGAAGGAATTGAAGAAGGAACGTAGTAAACAAAGAGAACTAGCACGTGCTAAGAAGAAATTTGGTATTAATACGTTAGAGAATACTACCAGCAATTTTTCGTTAAGTCAGGAAGAAGCACAAGTGCTATTAAAACTCGCTAAACAAGTTGTTGGAAAGGATAATAGTGTGATAAATGAAAAAAGCAAAGAAGGTTTTGAAAAAGAATCATACGAAGAAAAAGAAAAGTAATATTTTACCTACAACATTTATTCCTAAAACTAATCAAGAAATAATTTCTTATATGTTTAAGGAAGTAGATGAAAGAACAGGCATATTTAGAATTGATGATGATACCTATTCTATTTGTATTGAATATTCTGATGTATCATTTGCAAAAGCTAATGATGAGGAAGCCGAAAATATTTTCTTTAAATGGTTAGAGTATTTACACTCTTTTAGAGAAGATACTCATATACAGGTTATCAATGCAGGTACTCCTATTAAAACAGAAAAATATAAAGAAAGATTTATCTTTGAAAAAGAACATTTGAAGGATGAACGGCAAATTCAAATTGCTGATGAATTAAATACTCTTATAACTAATTCACTTGGTACAAATGAAGACACATTACAAACAAAAAGATTTATAGTAATATCTTTAAAAGCAAAAAACTTTATAGAAGCAAACGCATTATTTTTAAATATCTTTTTAAAAACTGAACAGAAGTTTAAGGAATTAAAATCAAAAGTTAATTTAATACCAGTTAAAGAAAGATTAAAATTTATATATAATTTTTTTAATATACAATCAGTAGAAGATAAAAATATAGATAGTATATGTGAATATGCTAAAGAAAATAACTTAACTATATTTGATGTAATTGCTCCAAAAAAAGTTATGATGCGTGAATCTGATCTTATTGAAATAGATGATAAGAAATTTATTAGAGTTTTATATGTATCTAAATTACCTAAAAGTTTAACGCCTAGATTTTATAACAGGATTACTACAATGGAAGACATTAATATAATTACCACATTAAATATTAATCCTACTAATTCTGCTAAGATGATTAAAGTTGTGGATAAAAGTTTATCAGCAATGGAAACTGAACGTCTTGAAAAGATAAAAAGAGCTGGGAAAAGTAATCTGGATTATGAATATGTTAAGGATAAAAAATTGGAAACTAAAATATCTAATGCAGAACAATTACAATATGATTTACAAAAGAATAATCAAAAGATATTTCAAAATAATTTTTTAGTATGTATAACTGCTAATAGTTTTGAAGAGTTAGAAGACCAAACAGTTAGAGTTCAGGAAGTTGCAGCAGAAATGTTAATAGAAATGAAACCAGTATTGTGGCAACAATTAGAGGGAGTGCAAAATATTCTTCCTTTAGGTCATAATAGTTTGCAATTTCAAAGAACTTTAACTAGTGAAGCAACAGCAGTAAATGTACCATTTAATAGCAAAGATTTTAATCATGATAAATCACTATTTTATGGAGTTAATCTTGTTAGTAAAAATGCTATATTTTGTGATAGAAAAAAACTAATTAATGGTAATGGATGCGTATTAGCAACATCTGGTGCTGGAAAATCTTTTAATGTTAAAACTATTATAGAACAAATATTAATACGTTATCCAGAAGATGATATTTGTATCATAGAACCACAAAATGAATATGGTGAATTATTAAAAGTATTTGGAGGTCAAAAGATATTTATATCAACTAATTCAAATACTCATATAAATCCGTTTGACTTATCATTGAATTATGGTTATACTGAAAATGGTAAAAGCGAACCAGTAAAAAGCAAAGTAGAATATATTATTGCTTTCTTAGAAAGTATAGTAGGTGCTAATGCTTTATCTGGAGGTCAAAAAACTATTATAGATCGTTGTACTAAAATCATTTTTGAAGACTATGAAAAAAGTAATTTTACTGATGATAGTTTATTACCTACATTACCTGATTTTTATAATATGCTTTTAAAACAACCAGAAGAAGAAGCAAAAGATTTAGCTTTAATTATTGAAAGATATGTTAAAGGTTCAATGGATTTGTTTTCTAAGAAGACCAATATTGATATTCAAAATAGATTAGTATCATTTGATATTAGTCAATTATCAGCATCCTTACAAACTACTGGCTATTTAGTTGTATTAGACCATATCCAGAATAGACTAGCAAAGAATAAAGAGTTAGGTAAATATACCTGGATTTTTATAGATGAATTTCATATCTTACTTGCTAATCCATACTCTGCTCAATATGTTGCTAATTTCTATAAAACTGGAAGAAAATTAAATGCGTTAAATACGGTAATTTCACAACAAATATCTCACTTATTACGATCGGAATCTGGTAAAGATATTTTATCCAATTCAGAGTTCGCATTAATTTTAAAACAAAAACCTTTAGATTTACCATCTATTTGTAATATTTTTAATATTAGTGATGAAGAATCAATGTATGTTCAAGGAGATGCACCAACTGGGCAAGGGTTAGTAGTATTCGGTTCTGATGTTATACCTTTTACTAATAAAGTACCTAAGGATTATTTAATCTATCAAGTTAATAATACCGACAGTCAAGTACAGGCAAGATAATATGAAAGACAATACTGAAAGAGATGTTAAAAAGTCCATTGATAGATTATCAACCTTATCATCAGAAGCATCTAGTCATACATTTGAAACAATTGATAAGATTGCAAAAAAGACCTCAGATTTCATTGAAAATAACTCCATAGAGGAAGAATTAAATAACAATGATAAAGAAGTTGAATCACGATTAAAAACTTCTGAAAACGCATCAGAAAATGAAAATAAGCAAGATGCAACAACTCAGGAGGAGAATAACTCTACTAGTAAGTTGAAAACTAATGCTAATGATACAGAATCTAATAATTTGGATAATAAAGAACCTAATATTGAAGGAGTGAAGTCGGACAAGGACACTCCTAAGAAAAGTAAATTAAAAACAGTAGTAGAAAAAACAAATCAAAAGGTTTTTAAGTTTAATGATAATCAAGGTAAAGTATCAAAAGTTGCAACTGCTGTAAGCAAGAGTGGCGAAAAGGTATCTAAAGCAGGTAGAACGATTGTAAGAACTTCAAGAGAATTAAATAAAGCAATGAGCGAAGATGGTAGTGGTACAGATTATATTAATGAAAAAATTACTCGTAAAATTAAAACTAAAGCATCTGATAAATTAAGAAAGAGTACAAAGAAAGCTGCTAGTAAAGCAGGTAAAAAAATTAGTCAAACTCTTGGGAAAAAATTATTACAAGTTGCTAAAACGGTAGTTATGAAATTAATAAAGATGTTAATATCTCTATTAGCTGCAACAGCTGAATTTATTATTCCTCTTGCTCTTATTCTTATTATAATAATTTCTGTATGTTCTATATTTGGTTCTACTATGTCTGAAACATCTTTAAATTCATATAAAGAATATCTTGATAGTATTCAGGAAGAGTATGATAAAAAAGTAGATGATTTTTTAGAAGAAAATCCAGATGGTATAGTATTTGCAGTAGATGGTAGTTATGGTCGTATTGATTGGAGAATACCATTATCTATAATGCAAGGAACAGGAGCAGAATTAGAATTTGATCAAACAGAAAAAGACTTAATACAAAAATTTAAATCAGAAGGTTTATTAGAAAAACATGAAGTATTAGAACAAATAGTGGAGGAAACTGACGAAGCAGGTAATACAGTAGAATCAACCATTAAAGTATTAGTTATCACCAATAGCATGTATGAAGATTATATGGATTGGTGCAAGGACAATTATTCATATATAGCAAATTTTAATAAAACAAAAAAAGTATCAGAAGGAACTGATACTTATTTTTCTAATGATCAGTTGGATATGATTGAAATGTTATATCAATCTGATTTTTTTGCTGAGTTCTTAGGTACTGATTTTAAAACAAGAACGCCTACTTATGGAAAGACGGATGTTCCGTTAAATTTAAATACTGAACATTTTAATTCAAAAAATACTTTAACGACATCTGGATTTAAAGGTCAATGTACTTGGTTTAGTTTTGGTCGTGCATTACAAGTATCTGGTAAAAAGATGCCAACAGGTAATGCTCAAACTTGGATTAATTCTGCAATAACTATGGGTTATGAAACAGGTTCTCAACCATCTTATAATTCTGTTGTAGTATTATCATCTGATAGGTTTGGTCATGTTGCTTTTGTAGAGGCGTATGATGGTGAAACAATTACTATATCAGAAGGAAATGTAGGTAATGCGTGTAGAAATGATGATACGTGTAGTCAAGTAGAATATGCTAATGAACACGCTAACGAATTAGTAAGAACTAAAACTTATAGTTCATTTGATGAGTATAGAAGAATAAATAAAAATAATGGATATACCATTATAGGATTTATATATTTAGATTAAAAAGGAGAAATTATGAAAAAAAAGAAATTATGGATATTACTTATAATTACATTATTTGTTTGTAGTTTTACATCAGTAATGTTTAATTATAAA
>JAZRRD010000097.1:0-6032 GCA_045650425.1 Bacilli bacterium
TTTTTTATAAATATCAAAATAAAAATTTAATTTTGTATGTTTCTTTTTTACAGTTAAACTATTATAAAGATATTTATTCCACTCTAAAAATGGTTCAGTAAATATGCAAGCCATCTTATACTTTCTTTTTCTATCAAAAAAGAACAAATTATCAAATGTATAAATTATTATTGTAAGTACGGATACATATAATGTTATATACTTCCAATTTCCAATAATTAAATTAAAAATAGTTATATCATTATATAATCTTCCAACAATATAAAATATGAGTAAATCTATAATACCAATTATAAAAGAAACTTTTAAATACTTATTTATTCTAAAGCCAAAATTACTTATCATTTTCTATACTCCCTATATATTTATATCCACTCAAATACTTTCCTGTAATATATTTTAAATTTTTAGGGCCTGTATTATAATCGCTATTGCTAACAAAAAAATCTGAATAACCATTATCACATATTATAATAATATCTTTTGCAGTATTTTGAGTTATAGTTTCATAACCATTATAATAGTCCAAATTTTCGCTTGGTGCTTCGCCAATTATTATAACTTTAGGTTCAATTTTTTCTAGTATTTCATTAGGAATTCTACCACTGTTTCTCCCGTGATGTGCTGCAAAAATAACATCTGCCTTAATCCATTCAACATTATCTTTTATATTATTCATATAATCTGTCTCTAAATCCCCAAACCAGTAAGCATTTATTCCATTACTTAAAGAATAAGTGATTATTGGAGAAATATTATTGGGATTATTTCCTTTTTTAGCTTCATTTAATGCATCTTTAAAATACTTATCACTTATATCAGGCCATTTAATATTTATTCCGGACGATCCTATTTCTTCATTTCCATCATTCATATATTTTCTTTTACATCCCTTATATAAATAAAATGTTTTTTCACTATCACGAAGCTCACAATACTTTTTAAAGTCATCTGTAGGCTCTAATTTTACTGTTTCATTTTTTACACAATAAAAATTATTTAACAAAAAGTTATCTGCTAAATATTTTAAACCTCTTATGTGGTCATCATCCGGATGAGTAGAAATCATACGAATAATTTTTTTGTTTTCACTTTCTTTTCTTAATTCTTGAATGATGTCTTTCTTTTTGTCCTCATCAATGCAGCAATCAATTATAGTAAAATTATTACTTCCATGTTTAATATAAAACATATCTCCATTATTTGTAGAGAAAGATTTAATTTTAATCAAAATAACACCTCCCTAACCAAAGATTAAAATTTGTCATTTATTATATCATATTTAACTTAATTATTTATATTTAAATAAAAAAAATTATTAACATATAAATGTTAATGTTTGTTATATTCAAAAACGACTATGTATTTTTATAGCCGTTTTAATTTTGTTTACATTTGTTTTTTTAATATTTCTTTCAATAGTTTACTATTCTTTTATCAATCATTTAATTTATCTAAAATATTTATATCTATCTTCCTTTTTTACAAGTTTCTTTATAGATTCTATTTCATCTTTTAATCTTATTTCTCGATCAGGTATAAAAAATTCATTTGATTTCACTTCAAAATAAGCTTTTTGATTTTCATCAAATACCATCCGTGGAAGCTGAAATATTGTAAAATCATTCAATAAATAATTATAAAAAGTTTCATATATATTTGGAACAGATGTAGTAATAGTTTTTGTAGTTCTTTCTACTGAATGATATCCTAGGTAACATACAAATACTTCTTTTAAAACATCAAGCAAAGTAGTTTTAATATATCTATTATATTGATATTCAAAATTATACCACGGAGATGTTCTGTAAGAATATTGTTCATCTGTTTCATGTATTTCTCTGGGATATTTTTTGTCACGTTCTTCTATTAAATAGCAAAAATATTTAGCATAAAATTCTGATTCCGTCATAAATCTTATATTTTTTCCTAATCCTTTATTAAAGGTTTCATTAGAATAGCAATTTGCTATGAATTGCATAATATCTCTATCCATTATGTCATAAGGACTATTTTCATAATTAAGTTGTTTCCTACTATTAATGGTTTCATTTAGGCGAGCTAACTTATCATTTATTCTATCTCTTCGAATCTCACACAAATGAATCTCATTTTTTTCTTCAATAGTTTGTCGAGAATCGTTAACTTTTTGACTTTGGTATTTTCGATAATAGTTTATAGGTATGAATTTGCTTTTTTTATAATTTATAAATGGTTTTGTACGAACAATAAAATATTCCATAAAATAATCCGTTGTTGGATTATTATCATGACCCCCTAATCCAAATGGCATAGAATAATCAACAGAAATTCCTAATGGATTTAAATAGCCAACAAAATTAGGGTATTTAAAGCTTTTGGCTGATATTTGTTTATCATTTACAACGCTTGCATCAAAAGGTAAAATCATAAAATTCTCCTCATTATATTTAATAATTTTTTTAATAAGCACTGATAATAATTAAAAAAATAATAGTGCTAAATAAATCTATATTTGTTTTTTTGTCGATTATTATATCATAAAATATAAATATTTTGTAATGTTTTTCAAAAATATGATATACTGAACATAGTTAGTAGTTATTACTACCTATAAACTTATGCCTAGTGGTAGTTATACTTCCACCAAATGGGCTCCAGATTGATAGAAAACTTAAACTTTATGTTTGAGTTTTTTTTATTATATTTATGCAACAAAAAAAAGCCTCGAAAGATAAGCTTTATTTTTTAAATATTCTTCGTCTTGTTTTTTTTGTTTCTTCTTTTTTTGATGTTAAAAAATCATCCATTAAATCACAATATGTTTCTTCAGAAATATCACCATACATTTGAAGCTCTTTATTACCATTCAAATCAGTACACATAATATGTTTGCTATAACTAACATTTGATTTTATATTTTTATCATAATATGACTTTTTATTTTTACCTAAAATTATTTTATTATCAATCGCTTGTAAAATTTCATGTCTAACATATGGTTTAAATGTTTTACTACCATCTAAATCTTCATAGGTATCCCAAAATTGTTCCTCAGATATAAAGTTTCCATCATGATCACATAATAAAGTTCCATATCCTTTACCTCTTATACTTCTTGTTTTAGAAAGTGGATTATTATTATTTTTATAATTTACTATTGTAGAATTAGTACGCACTTTTAAATCAGCATCAACAAATCTTATTATTTCTTTATCAAAATACTTTGAATGCTGTTCGATTTTTAATACATTATCAAATTTATGAATCACAAAATCATAATCACTAGTTTTAGCATTTACTACTAATCCTTCTGGCAAAACTGTAATATTTAAACTATCGCTATCAATAAGTTCAATAAAATTATTGGGAATCCCAAAAAAAACATGTACACCTTGATATTTTTTTATATCTTCGACCAAATCAAATAATAATGGGATATCTTTAACAGAAACAATACCTTCTTTTGACATACAAAACCTCCTTTAGTTCATTTATTATATCATTAAAAAATATCAAAATCTACTTTGTTTATTATTCCAAGTTGTAGGTTTAACAAGTACTCTATACTGTAGTGGATTAATTTTTTCAGTATATAATTTTTCACATTTTTCTTTTATATAATCAAGTAACTCATTAATAATTGAATATTTATCAGTAAAATCATTTGCTATTTTTGCTAAGTAAAATAACTGTTGATATTGTTCATCAGCTATATTAAAAGTATTATTAATTTTCCTGCTAAATCTTTCTATCATCTGTAATACAATAAAATAAAAATAATCAAAATCGTGTTCTTTATTAATAAATTTTTCATTTAACTTTAATCTTCGATTTTCTAAAATAAAAATTAATTCTAATATTTCATCTTTATCAAGTATAGTATTTTCAATATTATCTTCCTCATCAAAAGGATTTATATTATCCAAATTATTTAAATTTAATTTTTTTCTACATAAATTAACCAATTTTTTTAATTTATCAATTCTATTTAGTTTATTTGAATCACTTGAAATACACTCTGTAAATTCCCATATAAATTCATCATCTGGAATTTTAGATTTACAAAATCTTTCTGCGTATGCTTTATCATTATAAATTTTCCAAACTTTTGCAGGTGGTAAATAACAACATCCTATACCTCTAGAATAAAATTTTCTTATCTTTTCTAACAACAAATAATAATTCATATCAAAATCAGAAGAATCATTTTTATAGAGTTCTAAAAGCAAATTAATATCTTCATATATATAATATAATTGATTTATCAGGTCATTTTTATCTAATATAGGTAAAGGTTTAGAGTATAGATCTTTAATAAATTTTTGTAAATCTTTTATTTTCAATAAACTTTTATCATCCGCATAAAAAAAGATTTCTCCATAACCAATAATTGTTAATAAAGCATTTTTTTGTTGTTTGTAAGCTTCTTGTGCTTCAAAATAGTAACCTTGAATATTTCTAACAAAATATTCAAATCGATAATTATTTATTAATTCTACCCCTCTAATAATATTTCCACCATTTTTATTATTATTAGATTCTTCACTAAAAGTTTCATCCATTATTATCTGAATATCTATGTCGGAATAATCATTATTATCATCATTTTTAAAACTGCCACAAAAAATCATACCTAAAATATGACTTTTGTCATTATTTTTTAAATAATTTTCAGTAAATAATTCTAAAACTTTTTTCTTTTTTTTATTAACAATTTCGCTATTAAGAGGCATTTTTATCACCGTAAGTGATATTCTAGCATAAAAGTATTAAAAAGTCATTACAATAAAAAAATTAAAATTACAAAAAATATTATATATTTTATTTAATTTATGATATTATAGTTTACTAATAAATTCTAAAGGTGATTTTTTATGGAAAAAACTATAGAAATTTTCATTGGTGGATCTACGGATAAAAACATGAGCGAAAGTTATAAACTCACTGCAATAGAGTTAGGGAAAATTATTAATGAACGAAAAGAATATTCAATAATATTTGATGGATGCTTAGGTTTACCATTTTTAGTATTTAATGAGCTAGATTATACATCAAGAGCCGTAATATATAAAACACGCTATTACGGAAATGATTATATATTTAAAAGCAGTGCATTAATTCGTGAATTTAGATATCAATCTGATTTTATTAGAACTATTCCTGAAGGTGCTGATGCAATGATTTTTATGAAAGGTGGAACTAGTACAATATCAGAATTAATGTACGCTATTGAAACCAAGAAAAACAAAGAGCATGATAAGCCTATTGTTGTTTTAAATATTAATAACGAATGGAACGAACTTATTAACTTATTAGATAGTTTAAATATAGATAATATTTATTATGTAACAGATAATATTATTGATTCACTAAACTATATAGAAACAGAATTATTAAAAAAAGAGTCTTCTTATAATCAACATTTACTTCAATTCATGGAAAGAAAAACACCAATTATTGAAGAAATCCATTCTAGAATTTTGAATAGAAAATCTTGTTAATCATTTCTAATTATGTTATTATGTATATAGATGAAGGAAACTTCATAAAATAAAAATTGGAACATTTGATGCGTTTGTCAGGTGTTTGCCAATATGGTTCACCTTACAAATAGGTGATTTTTTCTTTTATATTAATACTAGAAGGAGTAATAATATTAGAAAGAAAATGATAATGATTAAAGAAGAGATTAGAAAATCTTTCTTACTCATTTCTTCGCCTCCCTTCATTAAAAAGATTGGCAAATCACCTATATCAAATGTTCCAAAAACATTTTATCAACAACTAAATATATTTGCAAAAAACAATATATTAAATTTTAATATATAACTAATAACTAAAAATTAATTATCTCTAAACAAAAAATTCAAATTAGAAATTAACAACTTCCCTAATTTGAATTTTTTATTATTTTTTATTTTTCAGACAATCTATTAATTTTTTTACTCCCTCAACTATTATTGTTACATAAATTTTAAAATCAATGAAAATCATCATAGTAAAAATAATATTTAGACTTAAATCTTTCCGAATTAAATTTTCACTATTTT
>JAZRRD010000098.1:0-17553 GCA_045650425.1 Bacilli bacterium
AATAATTATAAGTATAGTGGTAATTTAGATGATCTTATTATAGAAAATATAAAAAAATATAAGTGAAAGTGAGAAGTTTATGAATACTAATGATTTTAATCAAACAAATTTAAATGATTTAGAATCAAATAATGCTAATCCAGCTCTTGATTCTAATAATATAACATCTGAAAACAATCAGAATATTAATAATGAAGTTATCCCACAACCTACGTTTTTAAATTCAAATAATATGATGCCAGAAACAAATATGAGTATGGGAAGTGGATTTGAACAGCAACCTACAATTTCAAATCCAAATGAAAATTTTAAAAATAATTTTGAGCAAAATATTGCTCCAGAATCTCCTAAAAAAGGTAAGGGTATAATTATTGGGGTAATAATTTTAATTATTGCACTATTAGGTGTATTAGCAGGGTTATTAATTTATAAAAGAACTATAATGTCAAATCCTGTCTCAATTATTGAAAATTCTATTTCTTTATTTGGAAAAGAAGCCAAAGACGCAATTGAAGACTATAACAAAGAATTAAAAAACAATAAAAAGATTCAAAATGATATATCTTTAGAAGTAAATGGAAACACACTAGATTTAGTAACTAAAGTAGATTTAGAAAAAAAACAAATGGCAGGTAGCTTAGATGTTTTCCTAGAAAATATGGACTTTTTAAATGTAAAAGGTGTACTTGTTGAAGATGCTGCATATTTTAGTATCTTAAAAGATTCACCAAATAATTATGTATATAATTATGATTTTTCTGAAGTTTTTAAAACCTTAAATGATGTTGAAGCATTAGATCCTATTTTAGCTAACTTTATTACCTATTTTGGTGATAGTTTTAAAGACACTGTATCAGAAAACGATTTTACGGAATCATCTGAAAAAATTACTTTAGAAGGAAAATTAGTAACTGCTAAAAAACATACATTAATAATTGATAAAAAATTAATTGATAAATTATTAGATAACTATAAAACAAAATTAGTTAATGATGAGAAATTAATGAATTATTTAACAGATTTATACAATAAAACAGCTTTTGAAGAAATTGATAAAAACGATATTTCAGACACAAAAGCTAATATAGAAGATGCAATCGATGAAATAAAAGATAGTTATGTTGCAGATGAAGAATTGCAATTAAGTTTATTTGTTAAAAGGGCAGATTTAGTAAAAATAGATTTTGGTGTAGACAACGACAATAAATTTGAAATTTATGTTAATGATCAATTTGATTTAACTCTTCTAGCAGATGGTGAAAAAGTTTTAAAATTATTATTACAAGAAAAGGTCCTAAAACTAAACATGAACATGGATGATACAAAAGTAGATTTCACTTTAGAAGATGAAAAATATAGATTAAACTTTGATGATGAATTTTCTGTTAATGGAATTTTAAAAGCTACTGATGATACTTTTGAATTAACATTTAATACAGAAATTGAAGGAACCGAAATAAACGGAAAACTAATATCAAAAGAAAGTCATCCAAGTGATTTAAAAATAGATATTCCATCTGATGCTTTAGATGCTTCTGATTATAATACTGAAATAATTTTTGAAGAAGAATTAGAAACTATGCCATTATATTCGCTAATTAGTGGTTTGTTATATCCTGATTATGATTTTGAATATGATATTGATTATGATTATGATAATACGGATACAGATTGGGAATTTTAAAAGAGTGTAAAGTTTACAAAAATAAGTCGACGAAAGGTCGTCTTTTTTGTTGACTTTTTGTATCTGGGGGGGGTATGATTAAAATAGAAAAGAGGTAAAAATTATGGAAAAGAACAAAAGGAATAAGATAATAGGATTATCGCTAGGCATACTAATTGTATTAATAATAGTAGTATCAAGTACATATGCATATTGGCAAATCACTAAAACGCAAGAAACACCAAATGATATCGTGGCAGCATGCTTAGATTTAAATCTAGAAGATGTAAGTGCCGCAATCGACTTAGGTAGCGCCTGGCCAATAAGTGATGAAGAAGCAAGTAATCTAACAGGATATACATTTACAGTAACAAATAACTGTAATGAAGAAATAAATTATATTGTAGGATTAAATAGAGTCGAAGAGTCAAATTACTTACAAGATTCAAGTGTAAAAGTAAGATTAGATGATAATTCATCATTTACATACGGAGATTTAAGTAATGTAGAATATGCAGTTTCAAATAATACAGAATATACATCAAGAGTAAGTAAACAAGTAAGTGTAGAGACAATTAGTGCTAATGGAACGAACGAACATACAATAAGAGTCTGGGTAAGTGAGGAAGCGCCAGTAACAGAACAAAGCAAAATATTCCAAGGACAAGTCTTTATCACAGGAGGTCAAGGAATAGAAGCTCAAGAGTGTTTTGTGATTGCTCAGGATGGAACTTTACTACATTATGATGAGTCATGTGGCTTAGAAGTAAAAGTTCCGGCAAACATAAAAGGAATACCAGTAAAAAATATTAGTCATGTATCTTTTGCACAACTTGATACAATAATAACTATAGCAGGTTATGGACAAGTTACTTATGTAAGTGGCTCTCCTCAATACGAAAATTATGAATATATAATTTATTTACTAGATTCATCTTATCGTGATAAAGTAGAACAATATCTAAAAGAAACATTCTGTGAAGACCCATCGACATGTACTATGGAAGATTTTAGTGGAATGTATTTTTATGAATCAAACGATGATTATATTAATCACAACTGGGAAAAATATAAAGGTTACGATACTACAGGAATGGTTTATGTAGAATCAAGTAATGAAATGGTTTTAGTGGATGATTTAGATGACTCAAAACAATTTTTTTCACATATTAAAGGCTTAGATTTAAGTGCCGCAATCTATTTAGAAACAATAGGAGAAAGTACATTCAGATATTCATATGAAAGTGATATAAATGAAGGAGAACATTGTTTTCAAACTTGGGATTCTGCATGGAATAAATATTATTATGTATGTAGAGGACCTTTAACATCATTAATACTTCCTGAAAATGGAGTGTTAACAACAATTGATAGTTATGCGTTTGAAGCTAATCAATTAACAGAATTAGTTATACCTGCATCAGTAGAAACAATCAACGACGCAGCCTTTAAAGATAACCGTATAGTTGATTTAGTATTTGAAGATACCCAAGAAAACCCAAGTCAATTAAAACATTTAATTGGTGATCACTATGGACCATTTTCAAATAATAACATAACAGGTAAAGTGGTTATACCTAGTAGTGTTATTGAAATGCGTTATGTTTCACCTTTTTATGATAATCCTAATATAACAGAATTTATTATAAAAAGAACCGAAGAAGATGTAATGGCCAATACCAATTTTGCCAACAATTGGAATCGTATTGGCTGGGTTGTAGAAACTCAAACTGGTATTGATGCAAAAATAACATATGATCCGAATTACACTGAATAAAATCTAGAAAATGACTTCGTTAGATGAAGTTGTTTTTTTATTTACATTTTTTTATAAAAAATGTATTATATGTAATGCAAGAAGGTGTTCATATGATTACTGAAGAGGATTTAGAAAAATTATACTATGCAGTTATTGATGATGAAATATTAACTAATGAAAAATTAATTAATTATGGGTTTGATGAAACCACAATTTACACGTTAATTAAAAATAAAATTATTAGAAAAAAAGAGAATAAATATGAATTTGTAAATTTAAACTCTTTATATTTTTTTCGCCAAAAATTGCTTGCCAAAAATGAAATTGTTGTAGCGGACAAGTGTTTAAGCAAATGCATAGATAACTTAAAATATACTCATACTGAAAGTTTTTCTAATATAGCTAAATTAATTTATCAAAAAAATTATGATGCAGTAATTCAAAATTATGAAACATTAATTTCTACTAAAGCTAAATTAAAAAAGAGAAATTACTATATTTTATTTTTATTGAGTGTATTGGTAGATTTACCGGAAAGATATAATCTTTTATTAAATGATTTAAATGTTGAAAATTACTTAGCTTCATTTAATGGCAGTGAATTAACAACGATAAAAAATAAAATTGTTTTATATTCTTTACATAAAGAATTTGATAAAGCATTAGGAATGTTAAAAGATTATTTAGGTAAAAGAAAAATAATTAATTCTCAGATTTTAATTTATGAATTATTATTAGAAGATATTGTTGTTAAACAAAATGAGCTCAAGGATAACAAAATTAAAATGATGGATGATAATTTTGAAAAAATAATTTTTGCTTTATTAGATAAAGATATTGATTCAGCGTTTCAGTATGTTAAAGAATATTTGTTTCATCTAGACAAAACAGATTATGAATTTATTGTTTTAAGTCTTATAAATTTGTCAATTGAAACAAAGGATTTATCATTCACTTTAGTTATAAAAACATTAAATAGTATATCATCTAATAATTGGAGAATAGGTGAATTTATAAACGGCTATCAAAAATATCTTAATGAATACAATTTACCGATTGCTAAATTGTATAAAGATGTTTTAATTGCACTACAAAATATACAAGGACTTAATATTGATTCTGAATCTTTAGAATCAAGTTATCAAAATGCAGTCGACTTTGTACAAAAAAATACTCTAAGTGATATAGAAATGATGAACGAAGAAACAAAAATAAAGAAATACTGTCAAATTGTTGCTTGTGAACAAGGTATTTTAATGTTACCGATATGTAATAAGTTAGAATGTCAAAGAATAAAAGAGATAGTCAGAAAATATCCAGATGTTTCATATATGACATTTAGTGAAGGGAATGATAAACAGGTAGTATTAAAATATATGCCTGAACAAAGCGAAGTAATTAATTACACTAAATTAGTAACAGAAGGAAAAAAGGCTTATTATAGAGGAAACTACGAACACTGTATTTCTTGTTTTAAAACGATTACTCAATTAAATAAAAAGCCTAGAGCATTTGAATATGTCATGTTAGGTTTCGCTTATTTAAAGTCAAATAAAATAGAATCTGCTTTAGAATATTTAAGATTTGTCAACTATTTAAATATAAGATATGGAGAAATGCAATATGATATAAAAGCTTTATTAGAAACATTAGAAGGAAAAATTTCAGTTAGTGAAGACGCTTTTGCTGAAAAATATTCTGTGGTTAGTATGACTGTTGAAGATTTTGAGTTGCAAAATAATCAATTTAACGATATCCCCAATTTAGAAGAAATAACTAATTATATTTTAGAAACAGGTTTAACTGTTGGTAATGCTCTAAAACAAAAAGGGTTAAATGATGAACAAATAAATCAAATTTTGATCATTTATGCAAAAGAATTCTATTTAAAAGGAAGTACTGCTAAAGGCGATGAATTTGTAAAGTGTGTTGAAAGAATTTCAAATAAGTCGGATGAGATTAAAGCATTATTGAGAGAAGTTGTTGCTAATAAAAAATTATATTTGAAAAAAGGTGGAGCAACATTATCATTATCTTTAAGATTAAAACCTTAGAAAGAGAGGAGAATTTTGATGGACTTAGCAAAAATGAATTGTTTGTACAATGCTGTAATAGAAAATGATATTCTTACAGAAGAAATTTTATTAAATTATGGTTTTACTTCAGAGGAGATAGAACAATTAATTTATAAAGGCATTTTAGGTGAAACAGCAGGACTAGAATATAAGTTTTTAGATTATGTCAATTTATGTGATTATGCATGGCTACTTTCAGCGGAACAAAAATATGAAAAAGCTAGAATTTGTTTAGAAAAAGTTCTTAAAATAAACCCAAAATATTTGAAAGCTAATTATAGATTGTTTTATGAAAATGTTTTTGCAAAAGACGATAAAAGCATTTTAAATAACTTATTAGTTTTGTACACAACCCATGATAAAGATTTTATTATAGAAAATAACGTAACATTATATTTGTTAAGCTTTACCATGGAGTTTCCTCAAAATTTTAAAAAATATGTAAAACTTTTAACTTATTATGATTTAACAACCACAACTATAACAAATGAAAATAGCCATCAAAATGAAATCTACGAATACATCTTTAAAAATAATTTTAAGTATGCATTTAAAAGATTAAATGATTTTAACGCGCAAGGTAATCAGCAAACAATGAGCAACAAATTAATAAAAGTTTTATTAATCAGAACTATTGAAGAACTAAAATATCGCGAAGATAAATTAATGGAATATATAATTCAAAAAGAATATAATGCTGCATTAGATTTTTTAAAAGCACAAAATAATTTAACCTTTAAAGAGAAAGTTTATCTTAAATTAATAGAATTAATAATTTTACTAAAAGAGACAAAGGTATACAATCCCAATAGTGGATTTCAAACTCCAAGTTTATATAAAGCAATTAATAAAGGAAATTATATTTTGGCCCAACAGATTAGTGAAAAAAATGATAAATTAAATGAAAATCGAAGTGTTATAAGCAAATTGCTAGTCGAATTAAATAAATTAAATAACAAAAATTATTTTACAGAAAGAAATAGAGATTTCGAGGAAATTTTCCAAGCTCTGAAATCTAAGGTAGATAGTTATGATTTAATTAAAGAATTCTTGCTCAAGTTAAATAAAATAGAACATTTAGATTTAATACTTAATTTAATAAAAGTATCTCAGTTAAAAAATGATAAAAATTATTTAAATGTTTTAATTACTTTGAAAAGGATAGAAAAAAATGAGTTTGAATTTAATTTAGATGAATATTTAGAGTTATACAAATCAGCATTAAAAAATAAATATCTTGAAAAAGCTAGAATATATTTAAGTATTATTTTGTCTGCCAAAAAAGTGTATAATGCAGATATAGATTTAATAGCCTTGCAAGAGTTAACAAATGATTTAACTAGTGATATACATGATGAATATGATTTATCAATTGATGATTTAATAAGATATAAATATAATGAATTACTTAGAGTAAAAGGAATAATTTTATTAAAACCATTAGATCCAATTACTACTGAAGTTATAATAAGAAAAATACAAAAAGATTATGAGGATGTTGCAGTAATCTCTATAGGTTTTAAAGAAACAAGGCAATTGGTATTTATACATAAGCCGAAACTAAGGACAGTAGATAATCCTAAGGATTTAATGAATTTAGCAGATGAATTATATTATAGCGGAAATTATGAAGAAGCTAAAAATAGTTATATAAGATTAATTGAGTTTGGAAAACCAGAGTATTTTATTTACGCTAAGATTGGATTGTCATATCTGAGATTAGGCGATAAGTCTTCGGCGTTAGACTATTTAAAATTAGCTAATAATATGATTAAAAAGGAAAACATAAACGGAAGTAATTACGATGAACTAATTAACAGCTTAGCTGATGAGGTAGTAAATAATAGTAATATAGAAAATGTTTTAAAATTGACATTAAAGATTGATACTAATATATAGAAATAATGTAAAGTTTACAAAAACAAGTCGACCGTTGGTCGATTTTTTTTGACAAAAGGTCGGGGGGGGGTATGCTATAAATATAAAATAGAAAAGAGGTAAAAATATGGAAAAAAACAAAAGAAATAAGATAATAGGATTAACCCTTGGAATACTAATAGTATTAATAATTGTAGTATCAAGTACATATGCATATTGGCAAATAACAAAGACACAAAAAGATGCTAATGATATCGTTGCAGCATGTCTAGATATTACCATGCAAAATGAGACAGGAACCTTTGGGTTATCTAAAGCGTGGCCAATAAGTGATAGTGAAGGAGAAGCACTTACTGGTTATACATTTGAAGTAAAAAACAATTGTGATGAGAATGTAAATTATATCGTAGGGCTTAACTCAGTGGAAGGCTCATCTGATAATTATTTAGACTATTCTAGTTTAAAATTAAAACTGGATGATAAAGACAGTTCACTTATCTCAGACTTTGGAGATATCGGATATAGTGATCCAGAAAATAAAGAAGTAGTAAGAGATAGTAAACTACTAAGCATGGAAAGTCTTGATGGTAATGGAACTGCTACTCATAATGTAAAAGTATGGATAGATAAAGATGCTCCAGTAGAAGAACAGGGCAAATTATTTAGAGGACAAATATTTATAACTGGAGGTCAAGGCTTACCTATTCAAAAAGAGTGCTTTGCTATAAATACAGAAGGGACAATATTATCATATGATTATTCATGTGGAACAGATGTGGCTGTTCCAGTAACAATTGCAGGAATTGAAGTCAAAAAAATAGATGAATCTTCATTTTTAGCGGGTAATATACAAATATATAGTTTGTACAATGAAGAGACAGATGAAGGAAAAGAAATATATTATATAACTGATGAAAATGTAGCAGATGATATAGTAAATTTATTGAAGCAAGATATATGTGAAGACCCCCCAACATGTACATTAGAAGATATAGATGTAATGGGGTTAAAAGTAATAACAACTGAAGAAGAATATAATGCTATAGATTTTGAGCAATATGAAACATCTGGATATATAGTAGAAGGCCCAATGAAAATCTATTTCAATTCGGAAACTGGAGAATTTGAAGAAGCAACTTCCCAAGTAACATCATTAGATTTAAGTAATGCAATTTATCTTGAAGAAATTGGAGATTATGCGTTTAATGGAAGCGAAACTTTGGAAAAAATCACTTTACCATCTGATGGAGTGTTAAAATTAATAGGGTATTCTGCTTTTTCATATACCCAAATACGTGAAGTGGATATACCTACTTCGGTAGAAACAATAGAAGAACATGCATTTGCAGGGGGTAAATTACAAAAAGTGGTATTTGAAGGAACAGAAGATTCTTCAAGTCAATTAGAAACTATAGAAAACAATGCATTTGACGGAAATCAAATAACTGGAACATTAGTAATCCCTTCCTCCGTAGAAACTATAGGAAACAGTGCATTTTCTAGTAATCAAATTACAGAAGCAGTTGTTGGTGCTAAAACTATAGGCCCTTACGCTTTTACAAACAATAAATTAA
Source organism: Bacilli bacterium (assembly GCA_045650425.1). Classification (GTDB taxonomy): domain Bacteria; phylum Bacillota_I; class Bacilli_A; order RF39; family UBA660; genus RGIG1752. Next base: position 8,950 of record JAZRRD010000098.1, read on the forward strand.
CAAGTGTAACTATAGGAGCTAATGTAGAAACCATAAAAGAACATGCATTTAATATCGACTATACCGACTATGAGGATGGAAATCGAATAAAAACATTAACATTTGAGGATACAGAATTAAATCCAAGTCAGTTAGCAACAATTGAAAACTATGCATTTCCATATAATCGTATTGAAAAGATAATAATACCATCATCAGTAGAAACGATAGGTGTGAAAGCTTTTGCTTATAATCAAATTACAGAAGCAGTTGTTGGTGCTAAAACTATAGGGCAAGAAGCATTTTTGGATAATCAATTAACAAGTGTAACTATAGGAGCTAATGTAGAAACAATAGGCGCGAGAGCTTTTAGGGGAAGATGGAATTGTATAGTAAATTTAACGATTGAGGATACAAAATTAAAACCAAGTCAGTTAACCACAATTGGACAAGAAGCATTTTGGGGTAATCAGATAAATGGATTAGTAATTCCTTCTTCCACAGAAACTATAGACTATCTCGCGTTTTTCGAAAATCCAATAACAGAAGTTATAATAAAAAATATTGAGGAAAATGTAAATGTAATAGATGCATTTCCAAATAATGTTAATATAATATACAACCCAAATTACACAGAATAAAGAGAGCAAATCTCTTTTTCTTTTAATAATTTTTTCTTGTCATATTACATATAATTTGATAAAATAAACGTGGCTTATAAAAAAGCAAATACACATTAATATGGATTATTTATTCGAGTGCCGAAGAGGTGAATAAGTAAGTTGAAGTATTAAGAGGATATAACGAAGGAGGGAATTTTTTATGGCTGTAGTTTCTATGAGTTATTTATTAGAAGCTGGTGTTCATTTTGGTCATCAAACAAAAAGATGGAATCCAAAAATGAAAGAATACATTTTTACTGCAAGAGATGATATTTATATTATTGATTTGCAAAAAACTCAAGCGTTAATTGAAGAAGCATACGCTGAGATTAAGAAAATTGCTGAAAATGGTGGTACTTTCTTATATGTTGGTACTAAAAAACAAGCAAGTGAAGCTGCTAAAGAAGAAGCAGAAAGAAGTAATTCTCATTATGTAGTTGAAAGATGGTTAGGTGGAACTCTAACTAACTTTAGAACTATCAGAAGAAGAGTTAAACGTTTAGAAGAAATTGAAAGAATGGAACAAGATGGTACTTTTGAAGCGTTACCAAAAAAAGAAGTTATTGGACTAAAAAAAGAATACGAAAAATTAAATCGTGTATTATGTGGAATTAGAAATATGTCTAAACTTCCAAATGCTTTAATCATTGTTGATCCTAAAAAAGAAATCAATGCAATTAGAGAAGCAAGAAAATTAAATATTCCTGTATTTGGAATTGTTGATACTAATTGTGATCCAGACGATGTTGATTTTGTAATTCCTGGTAATGACGATGCAGTTCGTGCTGTAAAAGTTGTTTTAGGAGTATTAAATAATGCTATCTGTGAAGTAAATGGTTTAGAAATTGTAGACTATGTTACTGAAGAAGATAAAAAAGATACAAAAGCTGAAACTAAAACTGTTAAAGCTGAAGAAGTAAAAGCAGAAAAAGTAGAAACTCCAGTAGTTGAAGAAACTAAAGAAGAAGTTGCTACTGAAAAAGAAGATTTAACTGGTAAAACACTAGCTGAATTAAAAGCTATGGCTAAAGAAGCTGGAATTAAAGGTTATTCTTCAATGAAAAAAGATGATTTAATAGCATCATTAAGTTAAGGAGGATAAAAATGGAAGTTACTGCAAGTATGGTAAAAGAATTACGTGAAGCTAGTGGCGCTGGAATGATGGATTGTAAAAAAGCATTAGCTGAATGTAATGGAGAAATGGATAAAGCAATTGACTGGTTGAGAGAAAAAGGAATTGCAAAATCTGCAAAAAAAGAATCTCGTATAGCTGCTGAAGGTTTAGCAAACATTTATGTTTCTGGAAATAAAGCTGTTATCGTAGAAGTTAACTCTGAAACTGATTTTGTTAGTAAGAATGAAGAATTTAGAGCTATGATTGATACTATTGGAAATACTATTTTAAATAGTAATGCTAAAACTGTTGAAGAAGCTTTAGAACTTTCTTGTGAAGAAGGAAAAATTAAAGACTTAATTGTTGCTAAAACTGCTAAAATTGGAGAAAAGTTATCTCTAAGAAGAATTGAAGTTTTAGAAAAAGAAGACAATGGTTCATTTGGTGCTTATTTACATATGGGTGGAAAAATAGCTGTTTTAACACTTTTAGATGGTGCAAATGAAGAAGTTGCTAAAGATGTAGCAATGCAAGTTGCAGCAATGAAACCATTATATTTAAATCCAGAAGATGTTCCTGCTGAAGTATTAGAAAACGAAAGAAAAATCTTAAAGGAACAAGTAATCAATGAAGGTAAAAAACCAGAAATGGCTGATAAAATCGTTGATGGAAAAATTAATAAATATTACAAAGAAGTATGTTTGAATGAACAAGCATTTGTTAAAGATGGAAATATGGACATTAAAACATATGTAAAAAATAATAATGGAACAGTTATAAAAATGATTCGTTTTGAAGTAGGCGAAGGTATGGAAAAAAGAAATGATAACTTTGCTGAAGAAGTTATGAATCAAGTGAAAGGTGCTTAATAAAGCATCTTTTTACTTTGTTTGACAAAACTTTACATTTGTGTTATAATTTAATTACTTGTGAATTTTAGGGGTTATAGACAAGTGGGTAAAAAATACAGACTCATTATATTCGCAATGAGTTTTTTTCTTTTTCAGGGGGTAAATTTATGACGAGTCAACAATTAACTAAAGTTAATAATTTTATAACAAAAAATCTTAGGATTACTGATAATATTCAGATTAATGAAACTCAGTTAGAAGCTTTAAAGGCAGCTTTTCTACGCAATGAGATTTCTTTTAATGAAGAAAATATTGAATATGTCATTAAAGAATCTAAAAAACTACAAAAAGTAAACCAAATAATATTATCAAATATTTCTTTAGAAGAGTTAAGTCAAAATAAAACAGTTATTATGTTTGTTAGTTGTTACGAAACTTTTCAGATAAAGAACTGTGATGAAGAAAAAGGTTTAGGCCGCTTGTCGTCCTCGGATGAATCTAGCATGAAAATATATTTAAGAGAGATAGGAAGTTATCCTTTATTATCCAAAAGTGCAGAGGAAGAACTTATAAAAAGGCTAGATAACAATGATAAAGATGCCTTTACACAACTTTATTATAGTAATTTAAGATTAGTTGTTTCGATAGCTAGAAGATATGCAAATCGTGGAGTAGATTTAATGGATTTAATTCAAGAAGGAAATTTAGGATTAATGAAAGGTATTGAGAAATTTGATTCAACTAAAGGAACAAAACTATCTACATATGCAACATTTTGGATATTGCAATCAATACGTAGAGCAATAAAGGAATCTAGTCGTTTAATAAGAATTTCAGAACATGCTCAAGGAATTCTCCAAAAAATTAAGAAATTAGAAGAAAAAGGGTATACGAATAAAGAAATAGCTGAGAAATTAGGATTAACCTTGGAATATGTACAACAATTAATTGCGGTATCAAGTACTCCTGCTTCAATTGATGCGCCAATAGAAAACGGAGATAATGATGATGCAAAACTAATTGATACTATAGCAGATGAATACTATTATTTCGAAGATGAAATAGACCAATGCTATTCGTGTGAAATTGTGGATTTAGCTCTTTCGTGTAATAAACTAGACGAAAGAGAAAAGTATATACTAAAAAAAAGATTTGGATTTTTAGGGAAAATTTATTCTTTAGAAGAAGTTGGCAAAGAATTAGGGATATCTCGTCAATTTGTACAACAACTTGAAAAAAGAGCATTAAATAAATTAAAAGTGTTTTTGAAAAATGAAATGATAACTAATTCAGTTTTAAGTCGTCATAAATAATTATAAGGGTGATGTAGAATGTTAACGGAAAAATTAAATGATTATGTAAATAGTCAATTTGTAAAAAGTAATGATTTTCAAGATAATATCAATAATTTATTATACTTATCTTCTTGGCTCAATCAAAAAAATATAAGTTGTGATATTAATGTATTTATAGATTTAATAAATAATAACAAAGAATTAAATGATACATTAAATTTATTGTACGGTAGCCCAAAAAATATTATAGAGACATCTAATTTTATTGATGATGATCCATTTTTGAAATCTTTAATAGATTTATATTGCTCAGTTCATAATATTGAAGTTGAACAACAAATAAATGATAACATTGAAGCAAACTTAGATGATGTTACTAAAAGTTATTTGAAATCTATAAGAAGTTATCCCTTGTTGTCTATGGAAGAAGAGGTAGAATATGCTTCAAGAGCTGCCGATGGTGATAAATTTGCCAAAGAACAAATGATTAAAGGCAACTTGAGATTAGTTGTTTCTATCGCCAAAAAGTATATAGGTAGAAACATGGAGTTTATTGATTTAATTCAAGAAGGAAATATTGGTTTGATAAAAGCCATAGATAAATTTAATTATAAATTAGGATTTAAATTTTCAACTTATGCTACTTGGCATATTAGACAATCTATAGGCAGAGCTATTAGTGATAAAGCTAATCATATTAGAATTCCAGTAGGAACTATGTCAGAAATAAATAAAATGAAAAAGGCTATTAATGAACTGTCGATAAATTTAAATAGAGAGCCAACGATAGATGAAATTTCTGATTATACTAAAATCAGTGTTTCAAAAGTAGAAAGATATTATCAGACAATTATGAATATGTTAAACATAACAAGTCTTAATGCTTGTATTAATGAGGATGATTCTACTGAATTAATAAATTATATTCCAGATAATTATCAATTAAATGATAGTATTAATAATGAATTTTTAAATGAAGAATTATCAAGTTTATTTAAGAAAGCTAATCTATCAGAAAAGCTAATAGAAATTTTAAAATACCGATACGGATTTTATGCGGGTAAAAAGTATACGCTTCGTGAAATTGGAGATATGTTTTACATATCAAGTCAAAGGGTAAAACAACTTGAAACATATGCTTTGCAAGCTTTAAAAGAAGTGTATCAAAATGAACATAATAATAATGAAATTAATGTGCCAGTTTTAATGGTTTCAAATGAAATTCAGTTGAGCCACGAAAATAAAAGCACAATAACTATTCAATCAGCAATAGATCTTACTAGAGAATATATTGATAAAGCAAAAGGTATTTATTGGAATGATGATTATGGTGATTATTATAGCTTTGTTTTTAGAACATATTCCGATGCAATAAATGAATATAAACAAGAACCAGTAACATGCATTGTTAATATAGAAGAATATTGCTATCAAACGTTAATCACTAAATTAATATCATATAAAAAAATATCTTTATTAAGAATTAAGAATTAAGATGTCAAAATATTGACGTCTTTTTATATTTTTGTAAAGTTTTTTTGAAAATAATTATTTTCGTGTTGTATAATTATTTTAAAGTGAGGAGTTTACTATGAAAAATTTAACTAAAAAACAAAAAACTATTTCTTTAGTATTATTAATTATGTTATTGATAGCATTTATAGTTGTAGGAACTAGAGATTATAAAATCCAAGAGGTAAATGAACATAAAATATTTAGTGAAGAATTTAAAGAAGTTCCAGTAGATAATGTATTTAAATATGCTAATTCATCAAAAATATATAATGCGATAAATAAAGGAGAAGCATTAATTTTCTTTGGTTTTAATGAAAATGAATTTTCTGGTTCATATGCTCGAATTTTAAATGAAGTTGCTCAAGAAAATGGAATAAAAGAAATTTTATATTATGATTTTTATGAAGATCGAAAAAATAACAATGGAACCTATGAAAGTATTGTTAAGTACCTAGAAATGTATTTAACTAAAAATGATTTAGGAAATGTAGAATTATCAGCACCATCGTTTGTAATTATTAAAGACAAAAACATTTTATATTATGATGATGAAACTTCCCGCCTTTTATCATATTTAACTCCTAAAAGTTATTGGACAGAATATAATGAAGGATTAAAAAAAGCGACTTTTGACGTTGCAATAAAAACTTATTTGGAGGATTAAATGGAAAATAGAACAAGAAATATAGTAATGTCCTTATTATTTTTGGCCGTTATAATAGCTATGATCTTCGGAGGATATATTTACACGAAAGATTTAACTGAAAGTAACGAGAAAAAGCCTAAAGAAGAAATTAAAGAAGAATTAAAAGATAATAGATTAGATAAAAATAAAGAATATATCTATTTTGAAAATGAAGAAATCATAAGTCAAGATCCTGAATTGACATTTAAAGATGCTTATCTAAATGTTGAAGGAGCTGAGATAATTAATTCAACGCTAAAATCTGAAATGGATACCATAAGAAAAAGCATTGTATATTTAGATGAATCAAATAAAGATGAAACTAAAGAAATCTTGTATGACGAGACTAATATTTATAGCACTAAAGAAAGAAATTACATAACTTATACATCCAAGGGATATAAAAGTTTAGTAATTAATGATTTAGATTTTAATTGTTATGAAGATTTTTTGATTACAGGTATTAAAAGTTATATTGTTGATACAAATAATGGAGAGGTTTTAACGAGTGAAGAAATATTAAATAAATACAAACTAACTAATGAAGATATTTTAGATAGGGTTTCTTTGAGAATAGATGAAACTCAAACCACCAATGAAGATATCGAAGTTATCAAAAAAACAGAAACAATGAATACATTATTTGATAATTATGGATTTTATATTGAAGGCGGAGATCTTTATATAACTTTTATTGTCAAAACTAACTTTGTGAATTATAATGATAGTATAAAACTTAATTAAGGAGAAAAAAATGAACGATACAGAACTTAAAATGAAAAAAACAATTGAAAATATGGAAGCAAGATTACTTAATATTAGAGCAGGACGTGCAAATCCAGCAATGTTAAACGGAATAAATGCTGTATATTATGGAACTCCAACTCCAATTCAGAGTTTGGCAAATATTACCGTTCCAGAAGCTCGTCAATTAATGATAAAACCCTTTGATCGTAGTGCTTTAAAAGATATTGAAAAAAGCATTAATGAAGCTAATATTGGAATTACACCAATTAATAATGGGGAAGTAATAATTTTAACTATTCCTGAACTTACTGAAGAAAGAAGAAGAGAATATGTAAAACAAGCTAAGGGGCTAGCTGAGGAAACTAAAGTGGCATTAAGAAATGTTAGACAAGATGCTAATAATGCTATTAAACGTGAAGAATATCCAGAAGATGAAGAAAAAATGTATTTAGAAGAAGTTCAAGAACTTATTAATAAATATAATAAAATTGTTGATGATAAATTGAAAGAAAAAGAACAAGAATTAATGAGTATTTAATTCTTTTTTTTATAATTTAATGTTATAATTAGTTAGGTGAAGAAAAATGGACTTATTTATTCCTGATATTTATCAAAAAAGTATTTATGCAATTGATTATAAGAAATTAAAAAAGAGAGGCATAAAATGTATTCTTTTTGATCTAGATAATACCTTGGTTCCTTATAGTGGAAGTGTACCTACAAATGAAGTAAAAGATTTATTTTTAAGATTAGAAGAAGATTTCAAAGTCATTATTATGTCTAATAGTGGTAAGAAAAGATTAACACCTTTTAAAGAACAATTAAATGTTGATGTAGCTTTTTCATCTTGTAAGCCTCTAAAAAAGAAATATAAAAAGATTATGAAATTATATGGGTTTAAAGATACAGAAATAGCTGCGATTGGAGATCAATTGGTGACTGATATCTTTGGGGCTAATAGAAATAATATAACTTCTATCTTAATAAATCCTATCGGAGAAAATGAACCTGTAACCACAAAATTTAATCGTATGATTGAAGCTAAAATATATAAAAAATTAGTTAAAAAAGGTATTTTAGAAAAAGGAAAGTATTATGAATAAACGTTGTGTGGGTTGTGGTGAGGTTCTTCAAAATATAAATGAGTCAGAAAAAGGGTATGCTAAAAATTTAGATTTTGAATATTGCCAAAGATGTTTTAGAAATATAAATTATAATGAAACTAAAGAATTAGAATTAAAATATAGTAATAATGAATTATTAGATAAAATTAATAAAAAGTCTTCTCTAACTCTTTTTTTAATTGATTTTTTGTCTTTAACTAAAGAAGTTATCGAAACATTTAAAAAAATTAAGACAGAGAAAATTTTAGTGGTAAATAAATGCGATATTATTCCCAAAAGTGTTAAAGATGAAAAGATAATGAATTTTATTTGTGAAGAATATAAGGTGTTAGAAAAGATTGTTATTGTTAGTTCATTAAAAAGCAAAAATTTATCTCAGATAAAAAATATTATCGAAGAAAATAAAAATGTTTATATTACAGGTTATACTAATGCCGGAAAAAGCAGTTTAATAAAAGCTTTAGTTAATAGGTATTGTAAAGTGAAATCAAAAATTACTACTAGTATTATGCCTAATACAACTTTAGATTTTATTAAAGTTAAATTTAATGAAACATTTTTCTATGATAGTCCAGGTTTTAATTATCTAGATAATATAACAAATAATAATATAAAGATTATTAAAAAGGCTA
>JAZRRD010000099.1:0-3777 GCA_045650425.1 Bacilli bacterium
GAAAACTGTATCTCAAATATATTTAGATGATATTGCATTTGAAATAAACTTTATGCCTAAAAAAATATTTGATTTTAAGTCTACATTTGATATAGAATTAAATTATTAAAAGTGGTGCGGTTGAAATTACAATATAAAAAAAATGTACAAAAATAAATTGTACATTTTTTAAATTTCTCTCATATTATTTTTATCTTTGAATGGGTTTTTCTTATCAATTTTATCTACGAATAAAATTCCGTTTAAATGATCAATTTCATGTTGAAATGCTATGGCTAGTTCTTCGCGAGCTCTAAATGTATATAAATCGCCGTTTTCATCATATGCATCTACAGTAATTCTTGCGTGTCTAGGAACTATACCTTCAGTTTCACGATTAACACTTAAACAACCTTCGCCTTCGCCAACAAAGATAAGTTCTTCGCTCATGCTTTTTATTTTAGGATTTATAACCACATATTTTTCAAATTTACCTTCATCTATTTCTTCTACAACAACAAATATTCTTTTTAATACACCCAGTTGAACAAAGGCAAGACCCATTCCGGCTCGTAAATCATATTTTTTATTATATTCTTCAATTTGGCTCATTTCTAAATAAGTAATAGCATCATTAATTAATTGTTTATCTTTTTTTGATAAAGGAAATGTTACTTCTTCACTTACTTGTCTTAATAATTTATCTTTTTCGTCTAATATTTTGATATTAGGTAATTTCATTGTTTTCACCTCGAACAAGTATATAATAGCAAAAAAGCAAAAAAAAAGGAAGAGAAACCTTCCTAATTAATTGTTGTTTCCGCCCCAGTTCCATCCGGCACCAATTATTATAACAAGTAAGATGAATAGAACGATCCAAATAGCAGCACCTATACCATATCCGCTTGTATAACCAGCATAGCTTGGGCAGCATTGATTTTGGTAACCTCCATAGCCACCACCGTAGTAGCCGTTGTTTCCATAGTAATACATATTTAAACCTCCTTTATGTATCTACTATAATTAATGAATTTAACATTACTTTTGACATTAAAAAAAGTAAATTTTTAATAATTATTTAAAATTATATAAGATTATGTTATATTTATAATAAGGTGATAATATGGGAAAGCTTCTTCGAAAGTGTGATAAATGTTTGTTAGTCTTTTTAATTTTATATGCACTTTTAGGGCTTGTTATGATATTTAGTGCGTCAAGTGTATCGACTGTATTAAGATACCAGGTTAGTCCATCACATTTTTTTGTAAGGCAATTAATATTTTTAATAATTAGTTTAGTAGCGGGAGTTTTTATTTTGTTTTTTCCGACTAAAAATTATAAATTTGTATCTTTTTTATATGTTGTTGGAGTCATCGTCATGCTCGTAGGGCTATTTGCTTATGGACAACTTACGAATCATGCGCAAAGTTGGTATAATTTTGGGCCGATAAGCTTACAACCAAGTGAATTTGCTAAAACTTCTTTGATAATATTTATGGCGTGTTTTTATGATAAGCTACATAGAAGTAAAGTGAAAAACATTTCTATATATTTTATTCCATTAGCTTTAACACTAGTATATGCGGTACTTGTTATTTTACAACCTGATTTAGGAAGTGCCATAATATTGTTGGCAATAGGATTTGGAATATTTTTAAGTATTCCTATTATTAAAAGAAATTTTATGAAAGTTACTAAATTTTTGATAATTGGAGTTTTCATAGTTGGTTTATGGTTTTTATATAGTGGAGCAGACATTTTGAACTCGCGGCAATTATCTCGATTAAAATTTCAAAATCCATGTTCTAGATATACTGAAGAAACTGGATATCAAGTATGTAATGGCTTTATCGCTATAAATAATGGTGGTTTTTTTGGAGCGGGGCTTGGTAATAGTACCCAAAAATATTTATACTTACCTGAAAGTCATACAGATTTTATTTTTCCAATTATAGTAGAAGAGTTAGGCTTAATAGTTGGAATATTAATTGTAATTGGATATTTGATGATTCTTTTAAGAATTTTAAAAGTTGCAAAAAGTACCTATAACTTAAGAAATTCAATTTTATGTTATGGAGCATTTATTTATCTCGCTGCACACATACTCGTGAATTTGTGTGGAGTATTAGCTTTAATTCCGTTAACAGGTGTTCCGCTACCTTTATTAAGTTATGGTGGAAGTTATACCATAAATGTAGTGTTAGTTCTATTTGTAGTTTTAAGAATATCAATCGAGAATAATAATACTAGAATAAAAAAAGAATTAAGTAATATTACTAAATAGATTTTAAATAAAGGAAAATAGTTTATTCTTTTGTAATAATAAGAATGAAGGAGAAAAAAACTATGAATTATTTTAAATCTTTTTTTATGCGTTATTGGTATTATTTTATAATAGGAATTCTTTTATTCAGTTTATTATCACTATCTCTATTATTTTATTTTAAATATGAAAAGAAAATAGTAGAGACTCCTATTGTATTAAAAAATGATAATGAAAATGCTAATTTAGAAATTTTGTGTAACAACGAAGATAGTGATTCTAAATTGTGCGCCATAGACATAAAAGGGGCTGTAAAAAAACCAGGAGTTTATGAATTAGAGTGTAATAAAAATATCAATGACGCAATTAAAATGGCTGGTGGTAAAACAAAAAATGCATATACTGATAATATAAATTTAAGTAAAAGCATAACCAATGAAATGGTAATATACATTTATACTTCTAAAGAAATAAAAGATAAGGATAAAAAAGTTCAAGAGGTTTGTGTTAGCGAAACAATTTATATAGATAGTTGTAAAGATAAAGTATCAAGTGTTATTGTGCCTGAAGCAAATACTCAAGTGGATAACGTTGAAGACAAAAACAATGAAGAAAATATTATAATAAGTGGTAATAACGATAATAACTTATCAGAAAAAAAAGAGTTAATTTCTTTAAATAAAGCTTCAAAAGAAGAATTGATGAAATTATCAGGTATCGGTGAATCTAAAGCTTTAAACATAATTGCGTATCGTGAAAAAAACAATGGTTTTAAAACAATTGAAGAATTAAAAAATGTATCTGGCATTGGTGATGCAATTTTTGAAAACATTAAATCAAGTATTACAATCTAAAAAGTTTTTATTTATATTAATTATAGTTTTAGTATTATATGTAATTGTGAATGTTTGTTTTATTAAAAGAGTTAGTAAATATGCTATTGCTGAAACTGAAATAAAAGGAAAAATCGTTTCTTATAAAATAGATGGAGATCACATAAGTATAGTTTTGAAGTCTAAGGAAAGTATTCAAGTTAATTACTATTTAAAAAATGAGAAGGAAAAAATTTGGTTTAAAAATAATCTGCAAATTAATGATTTAATTTATTTAGTGGGAAAGTTTAATAAACCTGTAAATAATAGTGTTCCGAACACATTTAATTATAGGAAATATTTATATAATAAAAAATTATATCTTATATTTAATGCTGATTCTATAAAAATATTGAAAAAGAAGTTTTCTCTAAAAAATATATTTATAAAAAGGCTGAATAATTTTGAAAATCAAGATTATTTATATGCTTTTATTTTAGGTGATAAATCTTATTTAGATACTTCGATTTATCAAGCAAATGGAGTAAGCCATTTATTTGCAATTTCGGGGATGCATGTAAGTTTATTAGTATTCTTTATAGAAAAACTATTAAAAATAAAAAAAACATTATTTATCAATTTATTTTTATGGTTGTATTCTTATTTAGTATCTTTTTCAATTGGTGTATTAAGAGTTGTAATTTTTAGAACTATAAAAAGTAT
>JAZRRD010000100.1:0-4743 GCA_045650425.1 Bacilli bacterium
AAAAAAAGTGGTATCAAATTTAAAAAATTTGCATACTATATACTATCAAAAGAAAAAAAGAAAAAAAAAAAATAAAAAAAATAGTAACACTTGAATAACAACTTGCATACTATATACTATACAAAAGAAAAAAAGAAGATAGATAGGTCTTCAGTAACTCAAGGTTACCGTATAGATGGTATACGGTCAGTAGTTCAAAGTTAAGAATATTATCTTCTATATATGTAATACGCACATTGATAACAGAATATCTGACACGAGCCGAGGGTATACACGCATACAGAATTCGACATTACTCGGCTCGGTGTACCAAAAGTCCTAATATTTGACAAAACCATACGTTTTACTCGGACGGTTTGACAAGGTACGACAAGAGCCTTCTACAGTTTAGGGGATTCTGTAGAACGGTGACTTCTCGTAGGGTATCTGAAAAGAACTTGCAAACTACCGTAGAGTGAGCCGAGGGGGACGGTGGAATTTGTTGAAAACTTGGAAACTATGGTAGCCAATAGACAAGGAATGTCTACACTCCAGGACACTTGTGATAAAATGTCGGATATTAGGGATAATCTCCCGCACCTTCTCAACTTAATATCGTGATTGACTAAAGATAAACATATCTTGACAAAATCTCCCACGCTTTGTGGGGGGATATGAGGGAATATGTAGATAGGATTGGATTCAACATATTCTTTCATATGTCCTCATAAAGGGACTAAAATATAAAAAATATAACTTATTAGGAGGTAGTAATATGTTAAATAATAATTTAGTAGAAATAATAAAAGGGATAATAGTTGAAAACACTTATGAATTATACGCAGAAAACGACACAGAATTACAAAAAAGCTTAGAAAATACAGAACTAGAATTCGACAATATGACTGAAGAAGAATGTTTAGATAGATATAGCAATATAGTTGATGAATATTGTCAGATGTGTGATAATTGTGGCGAGTGGCATTTAATAGAAAATTTAACAAGTTTACAATATCAAGAGGTATGTGAAGAATGTCTAGAAAACGAGTATTGTATGTGTCAATGTTGTGAAGAGTTAGTTCATAATGATGAAACAACAATGGGATATGACGTAGACAAAGAGCATGACGCAATAATATGTGAAGGTTGCCAAGAAAATGGTTACAATGTAGAATATTGTGAATATCATGAAAGATATGAAATAGCAGAAGATTTTTACACAGTTGAAGATTACGGAAGAGTTTGTCAAGAAGGAATGGATTATGGTGAATTTTGTGTATGTGACAATTGTGAATACACATATCACATAGACTGTATGCACTTTGAGGATTATGGTTGTTATTGTAATGATTGTTATGAAGAGTGTGGTTGTGGAATAATAGGCAACTATCATAGTAGTGACTTTGAATTCAAGACATTAAACAATGAAGAAGAGAAAATAGGAATAGGTTTTGAACTAGAACTAGAATTTGATAGATATAGCAATAGAATGACACTTGCAGAAAGAATAGACGATGAAATAATAGACGTACACTTAGAGAATGACTGTAGCTTATGTAATGGTTTTGAGGTTATAAGTAACCCTATGACAATAAACTACTTTAATGAAGAATTTGCAACAGAAATTGACAATATAGTTGAAATATGCGCAAATAATTACAATTACAACCATAATAGTGCAGGATTCCATGTCCACATGACAAAAGAAACTCCTCAACAAACTCAAAACCTAACACTTTTGGTAGAATACTTTAAAGAAGAATTAACAACTCTAAGCAGAAGAAATGGAATGGAATTACAAAAATGGGCTAAATTCTACACTAGAGGAATAGAAAAGGCAGAATTCGACAATGACCTATTTGACAAATTAAAAGAAGAAATAAGTAATTTCCCTAGCAGATATCACGCACTAAATACAACAAACAGTCATACTAACGAGATAAGAATATTCAGAGGTGGACTAGACGCACTAGAAATAAAAGCTAGAATAGAATTATGCCACAATTTCAACCAATATGCAAAATACAATCAAATAAACCTAGACAATATGCCTAGCTTTATAGAGGTTGCAACTTTTGACATGAACAACTATGTGACTGATTACCTACACGCAGAGTTTGAAGGTTTTTGTCAAGAGATGGGAATATAATTCCCATCTTTTAAATCAGAATTTGAATTTCAAAATCTAAAAAACAAGTAGCTTGTACAACTCGACTAGGCGAGTATAAATAGTCCATTAAGCCTAGTGCGTCTACACTATTCAACAAAGGATAGTGTAGGGTTGGACAATTTAAAATCAGAAATTGAATTTGAATTGTCAAAATATAAAATACTAGGGAGGTGGTCTGTAGTAAGAATGTGTATAAACTAGGAATACATTAATAGTAGAGGTTGACAAATATTGTAGTATATTTAGACATAAGATAAAAATAGGTAAATTAAAATCAGAATTGAATTCCAAAATTGTAAAAATAAGTCACTAGAAAGACATTCTTGTGATAATTGACATAAGATAAAAATAGGTAAATTAAAATCAGAAATTGAATTTCAAAATCTAAAATAATAGTACTAGGAGGTAAATTGTGGTGAAAAAAGAAGATAAAAGAGAATATTTAGGAAATAATGGGGATATAGTGAAAGTAGTGGGAATAGTACAACACCTAGGAAAAGTTGGGAATAGACAAACAATCTGCTTAGCTAGTCTTAAGGTGACAAAATGTGACGGAAGCGTAGAAAAATGCGACCATACTTGGATTCAAAACAACACAAATAGACAATTAAACCATAAAGACGTAGGGAAAATTGTCAGAATGGAGTGTATGGTGGAGGAATATGTAAAATACAATAGAACTAATAATACTAAAATTGTCAAAAAAGGTCTAAAATTAAAATGCCTAATTTAAAATCAGAAATTGAATTTCAAAATCTAGAAATAAAAGTGCTTGGACTAAAATGTAGAAATTAACTAATGATAAAAGGAGGATAAACCAATGAAAAAATATGAAATAATAGTAACAATTTATATAGTAATTGCATATATAATAGTAAGTGCATTTTAGACACAATATAAAAATGCCTAATTTTAAATCAGATTTTCAATTTGGAATTCCAAAATAAAAGTGCTTGGACTAAAATGCCTAATTTTAAATCTGAAAAATAATTTTGTAAAATGTGTAACATATTATTTAGTAAGTGCATAGTATATAAAAAATAAAAATTTAGGAGGTAACCATATGAAACTTAATGTTGCTAAAATATTTGAAGGATGCTTTAAACTAAGTGAAAGAAAAATAGTTAATAGTCTTGAGGAAGGTGCAAAATTATACGGTGGCGCAACTAAAATAGACAATATGATATTCAGTAATTACAATGAAAGTGACATATTTGAGGTAAAAGAAGATAACAATGTTGTAGGTATAATTGTCCCAGGAACACTAGACGTTGATACAAAAATCGACAATTTTAAATTCAAAATTGAGGTTCAAAAAATGCTAGGAAACAGACTTGTACAAGATACAGAAATACAAGGGGCATGGACTATGGAAAATGGTGACATAGTTATAGAGGACAATAACCTATTAACGTTTACTACTAATGATTTAATAAATGACTTAGAATTGTTAAAAGACATAGCTAAGTGGCTTAAAATAGCTATGAACCAAGAGGGAATAAGCATAGTTGTAAATGATAGCTTGGCTATATATTAGGGAACAAAAGTTCCCTTTATAGACACAATATAAAAATGTCTAATTTTAAATCAGAATTTGAATTTCATCTTCTGAAATATAAATGCTTAAATTTAAATCAGAATTTGAATTTCATCTTCTGAAATAAAAATGCTTAATTAAAATTTTAAATCAGAAAAATAATTTTGTAAAATGTGTAACATATTATTTAGTAAGTGCATAGTATATAAAAACACAATATAAATGCCTAATTTTAAATCAGAATTTGAATTTCATCTTCTGAAATAAAAATGCTTGTGTTAAAATGCCTAATTTTAAATCAGAAAATAATTTTGTAAAATGTGTAACATTTAGTTTATAATATCATAGTATATGTTATAGAGTATTATTGCAATACTCTATATATAGACACCTAGGTAAAATTGACAATTTTAAATCAGAATTTGAATTTGGGATTCCAAAATAAAAGTACTTGTACCAAAATGCCTAATTTTAAATCTGAAAAATAATTTTGTAAAATGTGTAACATTTGGTTTAGTAAGTGCATATTATATAACAAATAAAAATTTAGGAGGTAATTGTATGTTAAATAAAATGATGGAATTACTAAAAGCTAATGGATATAGAGTAAATAAAGCTAATGAAACTATGATAGAGTTAAAATTTGTAAGTTATGAATATGTTATTCTAGTAATAAGAGGACAAGTGAAAGTGTATAAGTATGTTAATGATAGCATTAAAAAAGAAAGTAAGTGGTATAAAAGACCGAGTTATGCTATAAAATTTATGGAGGATAATCTATAGGATTATCCTTCTTTGTATTGACATAATATAAAAATGCCTAATTTTAAATCAGATTTTCAATTTCATCTTCTGAAATAAAAGTGCTTGGTTTAAAATGGACAATTTTAAATCTAAAAAATAATTTTATATGGAGGTAATATTATGGGAAAAAATCAAAAAAGAATGTTAAGAGAAGGTAAATGGAAGTTAGAAATATAAAGTAGAATTGAAAAGCATTATAAAAGTAATATAATATCTAAGGTAGGTTATGATATAGTGGTTAATTATGCAAATA
>JAZRRD010000101.1:0-4640 GCA_045650425.1 Bacilli bacterium
ACTAATAATCCTAAAAAAGCTAATAAAATTTTTATTTTATTTTTATTATTTTGTTTATAGTTAAGTCTTATATACGCTCCGATGGAATAATATACTAGTGGATATAAAGCATTCCAATAATTACCTATTAATTTCGTATGAACTTTACTACCTAATGGTCTTATAATTGTATTTATATTTGTTAAGTCAAATCTGTTTAAAAATCCTGGTAAAAAAGCAAGAATTGCTAAAGTAACAATAAAACACTTTTGTTTTTTTTGCGTTTCTAAATTTTTAAAGATTATATTTATAAATGGAATTAATAAAAACAGGCCAAAATACATCTCCATATACCATGCATAATTAACATTAAAGCTAAAAATATTTATAATACCCTTTACAATATTTATATCAGCATTTAAATAGATATTTTTATATATCATTTGCAATGATGCACAGATGGCATAAATTATAAATGTTTTAATAACTCCTTTATAATATTTTTTATTCATTTCTTTATTAATCATTAAGTATCCAGTTGTTATAATAAATAACGGTACACAAACCATAAATAAAGTTCTTAGCCCAACCATTAAAGACATTTTTTTCCCTACTATAATCTCCGAATAAAAGCCGGTGTTCAAGAAAAAATGAACACATATAACAAAGAAAACTGCAATACTTTTTATCAAATCAATATTAATATTTCTTTCAAAGTTTTTTTTAACTTCAATGATTTTCATGTTTTTTCACACACTTTTCTATAACTCTCTTAGCACAAAATCCATCATCTAAGTAGTTGTATTTTTCATTAAATTTTTTATATTCTTTTGCGTATTTCTTTTTATCTATATTTTTTATTGCTTCATTTAATTCTTTTTCTGTTCTAACAATTGGGCCAGGTAATTCGTCTAAGTCAATATAGAAATCTCTAAGTTTATTTTTATAAGCATCATAATCATACATATAAAATATCATTGGCCTTTTAAGATTTGCGTAATCAAAGAATACACTTGAATAATCTGTTATAAGTATATCACTTATAACATATAAATCATTAATATCATCATATTGACTTACATTATAAACAAATCCATTATATTTATCTAAATCTATATAATTAGCAATGAAATAATGAGTTCTAAATAATAAAACATATTCACTACCAAATTGTTTTTTTAATTCATCAAAATCTATACTTGGTTGGTAAGTATAACCTATCCCAGCAGAATGTTGATCATCTCTCCATGTCGGAGCATAGAGAATTACTTTTTTCTTCTTAGGAATATCAAGTTCTTTTTTTATCCTATCAACATCTGTTTTTTTGAAGTTAATAAGAAAATCATTTCTGGGATATCCTGTTTCTATTAAAATTTCTTTATTTTTTATATCAAATGCTGATGCAAATTTTTCTGTACAAAATTTAGATGGAGATATCATATAATCATATCTTTTAGAGTCAGTTTTATACTTATATCTAATATCTTTAACTGAGTTCATTGCATTTCCACCAGATACAGTTATATCATATCCTAATTTTTTTAAAGGTGTCCCATGCCAACATTGAATATAAACTTGATTTCTCTTTTTTAAAATAACTTCATTTAGACGAGAATTTGTTATCCAATACTTAGCTTGTGACATTAATTTGTAATAATTTTTACTTCCATATTTTACTAAACTAGTTTTTTTACTTTTTAAACGTTTATAATCATTAGGATTTTTGAACGCCCAAACAAATTTAAAGTTTTTGTACTTTTTGCTATTTTTTAATTCTTCATATATAGCTTTAGGACTACATGCATATTGTCTTCCCATATAAGCATCAAATACGATTAAATTATCATCTACTTTATTAGTTAAATAATAAAACAAGTATCTTATTCTTCCTATCGCAAATCTTGCTTTTCTTAATAAAATCATGAAAAAACGATTTTTTTTAGCAAGATTAATTATTAGTTTTTTCATTAAACACACTTCTTTCAACAATAAATTTTGCAAGTTCTTTAGTAACTGTTCCATTCATGTTACAAACATATTTCTTTTGAAAATCAGTAACTATTTTATAATCATATTTTTCTTTAGCTAAAGATTTATATAAATCTTTAGCATTGGTAAACAAATACTGTTTAAATTCTTTTTTTAAATCCATATTAATCCCGGGATATTTTGAATATTCATCTAAGTCATAAGCATATATAAATAAAGGCTTATTTAATACTGAAGCTTCCACTGAAATAGCAGAGTAATCAGTAATTACATAGTTTGCTATAGATAATAACTGTAAAGATGTAAAATCATCACATGCATAAACGTTCTTAGATTCTTTTACTTCATAATTCATTAAAGGATGTTTCTTAACAATAAGTATATATTTATTTAAATCTATCTCATTTATTAGTTCATTTATTTTATAATTATTATTATCCCTAAAAGTAGGCACATATAAAATTACTTTTTTATTTTTAAACTTTGGATACTTTGCTAAGATGTTTTTTTTGTTAATTTTAGATCGTTCTAGCAAATAATCAATTCGGGGAAGTCCAAGTGAAACAAATTTGCTTTTTGGATAGTTAAAGGCTTTAGCAAAGTATGGCGTCATTGCATCTGAACCACTAATTATATAGTCATAGTTATTATGCATTTTCATTAATTTAGCAAACTCTTTTTGTTTGTTAGTTTGTAAAGATTGGTATCCAAACTTTTTAATTGCTGCTAAAGAATGCCAAATTTGAACTACTTTTAAACTTTTTTTATGTTTTAATACGCTAATTGGAATGTTGTACCCATCTGTCACACATATCTTACTAGTTGCTAAATGATACATTTGCAAAAATATTATTCTCACACTTTTGAAAACTTCTTTTATATTCTTTTTCATTTTTTTGGTTAAAAAAACTATTTCTATATTAGGATTAATTTTATTTATTTCACTTTTTAACATTCTAAAATCTAAGGAAGGTTTATCTGATTGTCTACTTATAAAAACTATTTTATTTTTTGTGGGAAATAATTTAAAAAGTGAATAAATAACATTCATAAACAAAATTGCTACTTTAACTACCATAATGCTAACTCCCCATTTGTATATTTATAAGCTAATTATAGCAAAAAATGTTAATCAAAGTCTACACATTTAGCTTAATTTCAAGCAAAACAAAAAGATTAGAGTTTTTCTCTAATCAATTTTCTTTTTTTGTCTTAACATATAATCATAATTTAGAGATAATGAATGAATCAAATATCCTAGTTTCATATAATTATGCCTTAATACATCTTTTTTACTTTTACTATCTTCTTTTATATATACCAAGTCATCTGCAATTATCTGTACTCCTAACCTTTCTATATTCTCGGCATCCAAAATTACAGGGTCTTTTTGTTCTTCATTTGCATACTTTTGAACAAGTTCTTTATCTAACTCTCCCTCGTTAGCAATAACATATTCTATTTTTCTATTACCTAAATAGGAATTTAAAACTTTCAAATGATCACTGACTGTGTATTCTTCTGTCTCTCCTGGTTGAGTAAATAAATTACAACAATAAATAATTTTAGCATGGCTCTCATCTATAGCATTTCTTATTTCGTCACTAATTAAATTTGGAATTACACTAGTATATAAACTTCCCATACTAAGCACTATTTCATCAGCATTTTTTATCTCATATAATAATTCTTCATTAATAATCGGGGGATTCTTATATCCAACTTGCAAAATCTTATGTGGATATTGAGTAATATTATGTTCACCTTCTACAACTTTTCCATCTGACATTTTTGCAATCAATGTTAAATTATTATCTTCGGTAAATGGCAAAACCTTTCCTTTTAAATTAAAAAAACTGCTTAAATCTTCGATTGCTTTTTGTATTGAGCCCGATATATTTGTCTGTGCTGTTAAAATTAAATTTCCTATTGTATGTTTATTTAATGTTCCCATAGAACTAAAACGATAATTAAATAGTTCTTCAAAAGTTCCTTCATTAGTTGATAGCGCAACCAAAACTCTTCGTATATCTCCAACCGCTAAAACATTGAATTCGTCTCTAAGTGCTCCTGCACTTCCTCCATCATCTGATACAGATACCACCGCTGTTATATCCATTGGATATTGTTTCAAACCTTTTAACAAACAACTAAGTCCTGTTCCACCACCAAAGGCTATTACTTTTTTACTCATTTATTATCTCCTTTTTAAAGCATAATAAAAAGTATTCACAAAAAAAAATTATAGAACTTTTAAAATATCTTTTAAATTGTTATATGTTTCTAGTTTGCTATTAGTTAAATTGATTTTAGAATATTTATCCGAACTTCTTTTTATTCTAATTACACGTTTAGCATTTACTGAAATAAATTTTTCTAATTCTAATGGATTATTGTCAATGAAAATTCCATTTTGATAATCAACATTATCTACTTTTGATTTGTTTTCTTGAACAATAATTACATCGTAAAAGTATTCTTTTATATTACAAGCATTTATCTTTTTTTGTTGATGATATATATTTCCGCAAGTTAATAATATTGGTTCATATTTAGTTTGAATTGATTTTAAAAATATAAGGGCATCATCAAATAAAAAAGCTTTTTTTTCTAACAAAGAAAAATCCCTTTTTATATTTTTATCAACGTTTTTTTCCTCTAATAAATATTTT
>JAZRRD010000102.1:0-10035 GCA_045650425.1 Bacilli bacterium
TTTATTAATTCGATAAATCCTTTAGTTATATGATAACGATTTATTCCAATATAACCATTTGGGTTTTTAGCATACTCCAATTTAATACTTTTATCATCATAACTTAATAAAGCATAATTCTCTCGAATTTCTAAATCATAATCTTTAAAATTTTTATGTTTTTCTTTTGCTGCTAAAATAAAATTACTCTTATTTGTAAATTCATCGTATTTTTTTGTCAAAGAATACATTTTATCAAAATCTTTATTTATATAAGCTTTTATATAATTTTTTAACATATATCTAGGGGTTGACATGTAGGCAATAATCGCTGTAGTTATTAATATAATACAGAATAAAATAATTAAAAATTTCTTTTTCATACATACTCCTTAAAATGGCATTTTAAAATTACCACTATTTAATTGTTTCATCATTTTTTTCATATTATCAAATTGATTTAGCAAACGATTAACTTCTTCAACACTTCTTCCACTTCCACGAGCTATTCTTTGTTTTCTAGTAGCTTTCAATATATCAGGATTTTTTCTTTCTTTCGGAGTCATAGATAAAATAATTGCCTCAATATGAGCCATTTCTTTTGGATCTATACTAATATTATTTAAACCCATTTTTCTAGCTTGTGGTAACATTTTTAATAAATTTTCTAATGGACCTAATTTTCTAATTTGTTTTAAATTTGTCAAGAAATCTTCTAAATCATATTTACCTTGACGCATTTTTTTCATTTGGTCTTTAGCTTCATTTTCATCAATTACACCCTCAACTTTTTCTGCAATTGATAAAATATCACCCATGTCCAATATTCTTTCAGCCATTCTTTCTGGATAAAATTCACTTAAGCCATCAAGTTTTTCTGAATTACCAACAAATTTAATAGGAACATTAGTTAAATGTCTTACTGATAAAGCAACTCCACCTTTAGTATTTCCATCTAACTTAGTAAGAATAGTTCCTGTTAAATTTAATTTATCATTAAATCCAGTAATTACATTTATAGCATCTTGACCCATCATTGCATCAATAACTAAGATTGTTTCATGTGGTTTAAACTCTTCGCTAATATTTTTTAACTCATCCATTAATTCTTCATCAATTTGTAAACGTCCAGCCGTATCGATAATAATATAATCTAGTTTTTCTTCTATAGCATATTCTAAAGCTTCTCTTACTATATCATTTGGGTTAATTTTTCCTTTAGTAAATACTGGAACGTTTAAACTTTTACCTACTTCTTGTAATTGTTCAATAGCAGCAGGTCTATAAATATCACATGCTACTAACAATGGTTTTTTATTGTATTTTTTTCTAACATAATTAGCAAGTTTACCTGCCGATGTTGTTTTACCACTTCCTTGTAAACCTACTAACATAATAATTGTAGGATTCTTACTTGTTTCTAAAGGAATATAATCTCCGCCTAAAAGGGTTACTAACTCATCTTTAATTAACTTAATAAATAACTCATCAGGTCTTAAACTTTTACCGACCTCTAAACCTAATGCTTTTTCTTTAACTGTTTTAACAAACTCTTTTACTACCTCATAGTTTACATCTGCTTCAAGTAAAGCCATTCTTATTTCTCTAACGGCTTCACTAACATTTTCTTCAGTAATTCTACCCATTCCTTTAATATTTTTTATTGCATTAGATAATCTATCTCCTATGTAATCAAACATTATGATTCACCTCACTATCAATTATACACTATTACTTATTTTAAAGCCAAGAAAAAAACAATATTCACTCTTGAATATTGTTCAAATTCGCCTCTAATTCTTTTAAATTATTTAAATCAATCCTATCTCTTATTACATCATAAAATTTTGGGATAAGCTCTTTTATCTTTGCAGCATCAGTTATATCAACCAATTCATCTTTATCTTCATAACAGAACATAGCAGAAGGTTTATCATTATTTTGAATTAAATAATAATAATTTATATCACTTAGAGTAATCTTACTAATAACAATATATTCTTGGGCATCATCTAATGTTAATACATCTTCTATTTCAATATTCATTATATACTACGTCCCTTCTCTTCCAATTGTTCATCCAAATCATTTTTATCAAGATTCTCTAGATATTCTATTACACCCACACATTTACACTTTCTTAACAATTCTTTTAATAAACCACCCCAAAATTTAACTGCTGAAAAACTACTAACAATTCGCAAAGCGTTATTGATTTTACTAAAAACTTCTTCCTGTGGAATATCTCTATTATCTAATACTAGCAACACTAATAAACTTATCGATAAAATAATTCCTCCACCATTTAACAGTATTCTAAAGTTTATATCTTTATTTTCCTCTTTCAATCTTTGTATTTCTTTAACTTTAAATCTTTTATTAATTGTTTCTTGATTTTCAACATATTCTGTTGAAGACAAATTTTCTTCTTCATTCATAAAAAATCCCACCTAACTACATTTTATCATTTCTAACCCATAAATTAAAGAACAATGATATTATCTAACATTACTGAATATCATTTATTCTTTTGTTTAAACTTCTAACTAATCGTATTCCAAGACCTTTTCGCTCTTTGGCTTCTTCTTGTAACATAAATTCCACTGGTGATAATAATCTATTCGTCCCTTTATAATATTTAGCTTTATGAGTTTTAACATATTCTAATGCTTGCATTTCTAACTGATGTCTTTTTTTTGCTTCAATATCCATATTATATCTTATAATGGCTTCTTCTTGTGGTAAACAATCTGCTATTTTTAATAACTCATTTGCTACGACACTATCACTAACACTAGCTCTATAATCAATATAAAAATATTCAATTGTCCCATCATTTCTATAATTATCATGATTGTATTTACAAAAACCTACACTACAATAACCACCTACTAAAGAATTTTTGAATCCACATCCTAAATTTTGAAATCTAAAAGGATCTCTAATATCATTAATATAGTTTGTCCTAATATTATCTTTCAATTTATAATACTTACGAAATGTTCCTGGTATAAAATCTTTAAAATCTGTTTGGAAATAAGTTTCTTTTTCTTCGCCCAATATTTCTTCCGAATTAGCAAGTAATTTTAAATAGTCTTGATCTATTAACGCTAAAGCAATAACTGGGTTCGTCAAACTTAGAATTTCCCCCTTATGTAAATTAAAATATATTGGAGTATCAGTTTTAAATTTATAAATTTCAACTTCATTAGAATTAGATGAAACTAAATCATTCCTCAAAGTAATAGCATAAGATTTAATTATATCATTAGATAATCTTTCTTCATCACCAACCCAATTAAAAACTTCAGCATTTCTTTGAGCTAACGACTTAGGATCACTAAACAATGTTTTTTCATATAAACCATTATCATTCATCCTCTCTTTAAGCCATGAATCTAATATACAAAAAGAGCCTGTTTCATAAGAAAACTCTGTTTGATAATCTGCATCTATTACTAAATTATCTTGCATTGTTAAAAATTCAATTATATCAAATAGCTTTTCATTAGAAAGTCTTTTAACTTCAAAATTTTCTAAATGTCTTTGTATACATCGATAAAATGTTCTTGAGAAAATATTTTCATATAAACTTTCTTCAGACATTTTAAATACCATGTCCTCTTTTAAATAAGGAAAAACAATAAAAGATGTACTATATTTATCTTCTTCTTTTTTTAATCTAAAATATCTAAATTTAGAGCTATCAAAACCATTACATTCCATACAAACCCTCCATTTATGACAGTTATTATAATATAATTTTATCTATTTTACCATAAACATGGTAGCAACTGGCCTAGTTTTATTTTGAAATGACCCATTCATAACTTTATTTATTAATTTTCCATTTATAACTAAATTTGATGATGTCCCACCATCTAAATTCGCAGCGTTGTAAGCTCCATATCTAAGCATTATATCAATTAAATCTGACATACTAGCACCAGGAACTCCAGTTGCATAATCTCTTCCATCCATAACTAACATTAAAACAATACCATCTTTTCTTTGTCCTATTGCAGTTCTATTTGCATGTCCCCATCCACCATTACCATAAACATTAGATTGTTTACCATTAACTACTAATACTGGTGAAAACGTAACAGCATCCCTTATCCCTTTAGAAAGTGCAGTTTCTGCGCTCATTTTACCAATAACTAAAACATTATTTTCATCAAAACCAATCATGCTACCATAAGCAGCTTCATCCCAAATAAGTTTTCCATCCTGAATAACATATCCATGAGGTTGTCCTCCTGTTCCATGGCCTTCTAAATCATGAAATCCAGATGCATTAATAGCAATAATTGCATTCTGTTCCACTGCCATATCCTTAACATATTGGCCATATTTTCCTAAATATTTAGTTGTTCCTAATGTAACTCTAGATGCATCATAAACAACAACTAAATATCCTCTTAGACTACCTTCATTAATTTTAATTAGTTTATATAATTGATTTTCATCTCTTTCTAAAATTTGTTTTTCATAGTCATTATCATAACTATCAGAATTTATTTCAAATGTTATTTCTGTAGGATTAGTTTCTTCGGTAATTTCTTCAATTCTATTTTCACTCATCACTTTAGCAATATATTCATCACTATAAAACCATGTTGCTAAATATTGATGATTCATTGTTGTCATAGCGCTTGTAATTAACCACGTTCTAAAACTAGTCCAAGGACCATATAACAAAAATAAGAAACTAGCTATACCTAGAATAAACATTGAAATTAATACTTTTAATATTTGTTTCTTTCTTCTTTTCCTAGCTAACCTTTTTCTAGCCATTTAAATCAACCTAAATTTCTATAATACTCTTTATTTTCTCTTTTATTTCATCTATATTTTCTTCATCTAAAATATTACTTAATAATTCATTTTTCTTATTTATTTTTAATATTTTTTCATAAAAATCTAATTTTTCAATTGCCGTTTGCAAAGTTTTATGAATTGCACTTTTTGAAACTTTATTGTTATCAGCAATCTCTTGCATGCTTAGATTTTCAAAATAATAATCTTTAAAAACATCACTTTCTTTTTCTGTTAATAATTCTCCATAACAATCAAAAAGTTTTGTATAAATTAACATTTCTTCCATTTTACATCATATCCTTAAATAACCCATAAATATAATTTTCTATATCAAATGTCTCTAAATCTGTCATTTTTTCACCAAGCCCAATAAATTTAACTGGTATATTAACTGTTTCTTTAATTGCTAGAACAATACCACCTTTAGCAGTGCCATCTAATTTCGTCAAAACTATTCCAGTTATATTTGTAATTTCTTTAAAAGCTTCAGCTTGCATGATTCCATTTTGACCAGTACTTGCATCAATAACTAAAAGCGTTTCATGCGGAGCATTAGGTATATGTGTACCAATAACTTTATTGATTTTTTCTAATTCTTTCATCAAATTAACTTTGTTTTGTAAGCGACCTGCAGTATCAATTAAAACTATTTCAGCATTTTCTTCTTTAGCTTTAATAAGCCCATCATAAATTACACCGGCAGGATCAGTGTTTTCCTTACCGTAAAATAAAGAATCTGTTTTTTCTGCCCATTCTTTTAATTGCGGAACAGCACCAGCTCTAAATGTATCGCCAGCAATAAGCATAACTTTTTTACCCATGTTTTTATATTTATAAGCAAGTTTAGCAATTGTCGTAGTTTTTCCTACACCATTAACTCCAACCATTAAAATCACAGTTGGTCCATCTTCTTGCATATTAATCTTATCTGTTAATGATTCATTATTAACATAGATTAAAAATAATTCATCTACGATAACTTCTTTTAAATACTCAGTATCTGTTATATTTTCATGTTTTACACGTGAACGTAACTTTTCAATAAAAGTCATAACAGTTTTAACACCAATATCAGCTTTAATAAGAATTTCTTCTAACTCATCAAAGTATTCATCATTCACTTTAGTATATTTTATTCCTAAAACGTTTAACTTAGAAACAAATTCCGTTCGTGTTTTTTCAAGACCTTTATCATATATTTCTATTTCTTCAGTTTTTTCTTTTTTACTAACAATTTTTTTTAATTTATCAAATAATCCCATCTTGTATCACCTAGTTCATTATATCAAATTATGCTATAGAAAGCAAAAAAAGTACAACTAGACAAAAAAGCTAATAAGTTGTATAATTAACTCAAGTGAAAAACTTTTATTATTAATTGAAAGAAGGAATAAATATGAAAAATGACGGGAGTTCTACGTCTTTATTTGCATTAGGTGGTTTAGGAGAAGTCGGTAAAAACATGTATGTCGTAAGACATAAAGATGAAATAATTATTGTCGATGCCGGAGTAATGTTTCCAGAAGATGAGCTTTTAGGAATTGATTATGTTATCCAAGATATTACATATTTAAAGCAAAACGAAGATAAAATTAAAGCTTTATTTATCACTCATGGACATGAAGATCATATCGGCGGAATATCATTTTTACTTCAAGCTGTAAATATACCTGTAATATATTCATCAAAGATAGCAAAAGATTTAATAGAAAAAAAATTAGTTGATAGAAACGTTCATTATGAAAATCTAGAAGTAATTGATCAAGACTCACTTATTAAAACTAAATACTTTGAAATAGAATTTGTTAATACTACTCACTCAATTCCAGAAAGTTATGCATTAGCTATTCATACTCCTAATGGAATCATTTTTGAAACTGGAGATTTTAAATTTGACTTAACTCCAATTGGTCCAATGGCAGATATTCATAAAATGGCAAGGCTTGGTGAACAAGGAGTTAAGATATTACTTAGTGATAGTACAAACGCTTTATCTGAAGGATTTTCTAAAAGTGAAAACTGCGTTGATGAAGCTTTATCAGATATTATAAGTAGACATCATGGAAGAATTATAATTGCTACATTTGCATCAAACATTTATCGTATTAAACATATAGTTGAAACATGCCGTAAATGTAATCGTAAAATTGTAGTTTTTGGAAGAAGTATGGAAACCAGTATTGATTTAGCAGTTAATAACAACTTAATCAAAGATAAAACAATATTTATAGATAATAATCAAGCTAAAAATCTAAAAAAAGAAGAAGTTTGTATTTTATGTACAGGAAGCCAAGGTGAACCTCTAGCAGCCCTTTCTCGTATAGCTAACGGAGTTCATAAACAAATAACGCTTTTAAATGATGATTTGGTAGTATTCTCATCTAGCCCTATCCCAGGTAATGCCGATAGTATAAATAGAATTATTAATAAGTTATATTTAAAAGGTGTTAAAGTATTTACTAACTCCGAATTAAGTGACATCCATACATCTGGACATGCTAAAGCTGAAGAATTAAAATGGATGCTTAGAATTATAAAACCAGAGTATTTCATGCCAATGCATGGTGAATATAGAATGTTAAAAGAACATGGTGACTTAGCAATAAGTTGTGATGTTCCAGAAGAAAATGTCTTTATTTGTGGAAATGGTGATGTCGTAGAACTTACAAATGAAGGTGCAAGAAAAAATGGTACAGTTCAAGCCGGAGATGTTTATGTTGATGGTTCTCGTATCGGAGACATAGGTTCTGTTGTTATTAAAGATAGAAAACTAATGAGTCGTGACGGAATCTTAGTTACTATTCTTAACATTAATCCATTAACAAGAAAACTATTAATAAAACCAAATATTACAACAAGAGGATTTGTAATGGTTAATGAAAATGCAGAACTAATAAATCAAATAGAAAGAAAAGTATCTGACATAGTTCATAACTTTTTAGATAATAATACTTACAGTTATACAGATTTAAAAAATCAAATTATTTTAGAACTTCATCCTTTTATAAATGAACTTACTGGAAGAAGACCAATCATCTTACCAGTTATCATGGAAGTAAAAGAAGGAAGTAATTACGATTAAAAAAATTTCAAGATTTACTTGAAATTTTTTATGTTGTAATTCTAAACAAAGATTAAATCAAAAAAAATCTTAGTTTTCACTAAAATTTTCTAAGACTTTTTTTATTCCAGTATATGGTAAAAGTGCACATGTTTTACGACTATTTTGTTTATAAATCGTATCATATGCATTAGCTTCTTTTAATAATTCACTATCATATTCTTTTTCATTTACCATATTTTCAAAATTTTTAATATATTCTAAAGCTTCTTTAACTGTCATACCAATTAAGTTCTTAATCATAATTGATGTAGATGAAGTACTTATCGCACAAGCCTCACCGTTAAACCTTATATCTTCAATAACATCTTTATCAAATAAAATATAAATATCTAAATTATCAATACAAGAAGCATTATTAGTATTTATTTTAATATATTCATCATTACTAAATTCTTCTTTATTCATTGGATTAGTATAGTGCTCCATGATAATTTCTCTTTTTAAATTTTCATCCATTATAACATCTCTCTCAATATCTTATCTTTATTTTTTAATAGTTCTACTAATTCATCAATCTCAGCTTCAGTATTATAAAAATATAAACTAATACGTACTGAATTAGTAACTTTAACTTGTTCTTTTAACATTTTTGCACAATGGTTACCTGCTCTTACACAAATACCATATTTATTTAAGTAATAAGCTACATCTTGACTAAATATTCCATCCACATTAAATGTTACTATACCTGAATCACTTTCTAAATTTAAAATATCTAAATGAGGAATATGAATAAGTTCATTTATTAAATATTCTCTTAAACATCTTTCTCTTTTCTCGATATTTTCCATTCCGATATTATTTAAATATTTTATTGCTTCTCCAAAACCAATAATTGCAGCAATATTGATTGTTCCTGCTTCTAATCTTGCAGGTAATTCTTTTAAATAAACTTCATCTTCATTATCAAAAGATTCATTCATTCCACCACCTAAATTAGTTGGTATTAATTTATCTAAAAGTTCTTCTTTTCCATATAAAATACCTAGACCAGTTGGCCCTAACATTTTGTGAGCTGAAAATGCTAAAAAGTCTACATCTAAATCTTTAACATCCACTTTTATATGAGGTAGGCTTTGAGCACCATCAACTACTACAAAAATATTATTTTCATGAGCAAAATCACATATTTCTTTTATTGGGCGCTTGTCTCCTAAAACATTAGTCATATGTGCTAAACTAATAACTTTAGTATGAGGTGTTACAGCTTTAACAACATTTTCCATTGTTACGTATCCATTACTATCTAAATCGATATATTTTATTTTACATCCAGTTTCTTTTACTAATCTAAACCATGGCAATACATTTGATGCGTGCTCACTTTTCGTAATTATTATTTCATCTTCTGGTTCTAACAAATCTTTAAAAAATCCATTTGCAATCATATTTAAAGCTTCTGTTGTTCCAGAAGTAAAAACTATTTCTTCGCTCTTTTCAGCATTAATAAATTCTTTAACTAAATTTCTAGTATTAGCTATTTCTTGATCAACTTTATATGAAATATCATAATCTCCTCTATGAGCATTCGCAGAATACTGTTCATAATATTCTGTCATTTTATCAATAACACATTTTGGCTTTAAACTAGTAGCGCAACTGTCCATATAAATAATATCTTGTTTTAACATTGGAAAATCTTCTCTATTCATAATTCACCTCCATTTATAAATATTTTTTTATATTTTCTTTAAACTCTTCATTTTTAAATATACTTAACATAAAACCATTTCTAAGTAGTTTTATTGAATCTATTTCATTAATCCCTTTAGAATTTAAATAAAACATTTCTTCTTCATTTATATTACTTATTGTAACATTATGATTAGCAATTACATCATTACTATCTACGATTAAATTTGGAAGTATTGATATATTACTATTTTCAGAATTAAATGCTCTTATATCCTCTGTTATTTCATTTTCTAAGGTGTTTTTAAAAACATATCCTGATGCATCTACAAATACATTAGCATTATCTGTAGTTAAAACCCTAATCAATACTTTACTATTTATATGGGAATATTTTTCATAAACATTAATATTCATTTTATAATCTTTATTACATAAAATACCTTCATTAAATAATGATTTAGAATTATCTTTATGAT
>JAZRRD010000103.1:0-5703 GCA_045650425.1 Bacilli bacterium
ATATAATTGTTTTTAATGCAGATTTCCTATCAAATGGAAAATTAAATGAAAATGAGCAAAATATGCTTTTAGGATATTTAAAAGAGTCTAATGATTTAACTTCTATTGTTTTTATTACTAAGGAAAAAACTGTTAAAAAGAATAATTGCTATGATATTTTAAAAAAAGAAAATAGAGTTTTTGATTTATTAAGGGAAAAAATAGATTTGAACTCTATTATTATAAATTATTGCAAGGAACATAAATTTTCTATATCCAAAGACGCTATAAATTTATTAAAAAGTAGTTTATCTAATAACTGCGATTTAATTTTAAGTGAGCTTGATAAACTTTTTTTATACTACGGAAAACCTTCAGAAATATCATTAGATGTTGTTAAGAAAAATTGTTCTAATATTGTTGAAGAGAATAACTTTAAATTTGTTGACTTAGTAATTTCTAAAAATGTAGAGGCTTTTAATTTTTTGCAAAAGTTATTGATTTTAAAAGTAGAACCTTTATCTCTTTTTTCACTATTAGTTAGAGAATTTCGTATATTGCTTTTATATAAAATTATAGATGAAACTAATAAGAATTTTTCGGAGTTAACACAGATATACAACTTAAAAGATTGGCAACTAGATAAAATTGGCAGAAATGCATATAATTATAAATTAAAAGAATTAAAAAGGATTGTAAAATTACTTGGAGAATATGATGTGAACTTGAAATCAGGACGGGTAGAGAAGAGCAATTTTATAGATCTCTTGTTATTAGAAATATATGAAAAATAGAAAGAAACTCTAATTATAGAGTTTCTTTTAATAATTCTTTAACTTTTTCGGTGTTTTTAAAATTCAATTTAGCAATATTTTTTAATTTGTTAAAACCGTATTCCTTTACTATATCGCATGCGGCTTTATCTACTTCAATTCCGGCCCCTTTTGGAATTTTTTTGTTTAATTCCTGACTCATTTCTTCTATTTTGTTTAAAAATAAATATCTGCTTATAATTGATGCCGCTGCAACGCTTAAGCATTTGTCTTCTGCCTTTGTAGTAAATGTAATATTTTTTACTTTTTCTTTAGAATTCATTATGTGTTCATAATATTTTTTTGGATAAACAAATTGATCAATTACAATTTTCTTGTAATCATAATTATCTTTTTTTATTAAACTTATTAAGGCTTTGTTATGTAATAAAGCTTTTATTTTGTTCATATTTATATCACTGCTATAATTTTCATTATATTTATCATTGGTAAGTATAATGGTTGTATATGGTATTTTTTTGATAATTGTTGGTGCGATCTTTTTTATTTTATCATCAGTAATTTTTTTAGAATCTTTTACTCCTAAATCTATCAAAAAATCTATATTTTCCTTAGACACGTAAGTTGCAGTAACTATTATTGGACCAAAATAATCTCCGGTTCCAACTTCGTCTGAACCAATTGTGCTTATGTTAAATTCTAATGAGGTACTTTTTTCTTTTGTTGTTTCTTTCTTTTTTGATTTATCTTCAATATTAATTGTCCTATTATTTAAATGACGTTCCATATCTATCCAGATGTTTGCATCTATGTCTGCGCTTATACCTTGAAACATAACTTTTCCGCTTTCATAAAGAGTAATTACAGTATCTTCCTCAACAGCTTGAAAAATTGCATAAGGCGGCGTTTTGTCTTTTTTCTTATCATTATAAAATTTAATCATTTTCGCTTTAACATTATCACTTACTTTAAATACAATATTCATTGTGTCACCTCTTTGATAATTTTAACACAAAAATCTTTCTTTTTCATCATTTATATAATATAATTAAAAATAGGAGGATGATAAAAATGAATATAGTAGATGCGATAGTATTATTAGCGTTATTAGCAGGGGCAGTAATAGGATTTAAAAAGGGTTTTATAAAAACAATGGTTTCGTTAATAGGAACAATAGTTGTAATTATTTTATCATTTAAATTAAAAGAACCAATAGCAGACTTTATGTTTAAATATTTACCATTTTTTGATTTTTCAGGAACTTATGAAGGGTTAACTGTATTAAATATTTTAATTTATGATACAATAGCGTTTTTATTAGTATATGTTTTTTTATCTGCGATTCTAGGTATAATTATTAATATAACTGGATTAATTGAAAAACTATTAAATGTAACTATAATTCTTGGTGCCTTTTCAAAATTCTTAGGAGCTATAGCAGGACTTTTAGAAATGATAGCTTTTGTTTATATTGTTTTGTTTGCTTTAGTTCAATTTAATGTAACTAGTGAATATGTTTTACAAAGTAAAGTCGGTAGTACAATTTTAAATAATACACCTGTTTTATCTCATGTGACTGCTGAAACAGTGGTAGCAATTGAAGAAATTTACGAATTACAAAAACAATATGCTGATGGTCAAAATAATCAAAAATATAATCAGGAAGCTTTAATGATTCTAATTCGTTATGAAATAATATCTGCTCAAAAAGCTCAAGAATTAATAGATAGTAATAAATTAAATGTTGGCGACTTAACAGTTGCTACATCTTAGGAGAACAAATGATTAAATATTTAGAAAATAGAGAAGATTTTGAAAATTATATTAATAGTAAATTAATTTTAGTGGATTTTTATGCAGATTGGTGTGGGCCTTGTAAAATGTTAGGTAATATTTTGGAACAAGTAAATTTTGTAGAAATTTTAAAATTGAATGTAGATATGTTTCCGGAATTAGCTCAAAAATATGGAGTGATGAGCATTCCGACAATTTGTATATTTAGCGAAGGGAAGCTTATAAAAAAAGAAATAGGGTTTTTACCTCTAGATAAAATAAATGAAATTATTGAAAATACAAAAAAAGAAATTGAATAAGTAAATCAATTTCTTTTTTTTTATTATCTGTTATAGAACTCAACAATTAGAGATTCATTAATTTCTTGATTAAGTTCACTTCTGTCTGGATATCTAACATAAGTGCCGCTTAATTTCTTTTCGTCAAATTCAACAAATTGAACTCTAGTAATTTTATTTTCTAAAGCAGCTCTAATTCCAGCATGTTCTAATGAATTTTCTCTTACTGTGATTACATCTCCTGGTTTACAAGTAAATGAAGGAATATCAGTTTTAACTCCATTTACAGCAATGTGACCATGATTTACTATTTGACGAGCAGCTCTTCTAGTAGTAGCTAATCCTAAACGATAAACTAAATTATCTAAACGACTTTCTAGTAAAACTAATAAATTTTCACCAGCAATACCTTTCATAGAAGAAGCTTTTTCAAATACTTTTCTAAATTGTTTTTCGTTTAATCCATACATTAATCTAACTTTTTGTTTTTCTTGTAATTGGATTCCGTATTCACTTAATTTCTTTCTTCTATCATTTCCGTGTTGTCCAGGAGCATAAGGACGTTTAGCTAATTCCTTACCATTTTCTAAAATAGAAAATCCTAATCTTCTTGATTTTTTGTAAGCAGGACCAGTATATCTTGCCATATTTTTTCTCCTTTCATTATATTTGCATAATTCAAGGACAGTTATTTTATTATTATAGGGAGTCTTCCATTAATTATTTCACCAAGGCAGTCTTGGCTACTTTAATGCTTACGCAGTAGACACATTATAATAAAAAATAACACTGCCATGTAATTGCACTTAACATTATACACTATATTCCTATTTTGTCAAATATTTCCTTGCTTTACCTAATTCGACATAAAATTTGATTCTAATATTTTATTATTAATTTATGGTGATAAATTATGAAAAGAAATATATTAATTATATTTATAGCTATTATTAGTGGCATAGTTTTAACTGGATTACTTTATATAAAAGTTAACACTATTTTAAGGGAGACTGATCAGAAATTATTAACGGTTTTTCAAATTGGAGTATATAAAAATAAAATAAACGCATTATCAGAAGCCAAAAGATATGGTGGAATAGTACATAAAGATGATAATTATTATAGGGTTTATATTGCGGCTTATCAAAATGATGAGATTATTAATAAAATGGAAAATTATTATCATAACAATTCTGTATCATATCATTTAAGAAAAATAAAGGTCGACGAAGAATATTTATCTATTATTAATAAATATGAAAAATTGCTTATGAATAGTAATGATCAGAGTATTTACGAAAATTTAAATAATTTATTGGTCACCAAATTAGAGGAACATTTATGACAACTTTAAAAGAAATGCCAGAAGAGTGTAGACCAAGAGAAAAGGCGCTAAAGCTTGGCATTAACTCTCTAGGTAATGATGAACTTATAGCAATATTATTACGCACTGGTTATAAAAACAATTCTGTAAAAATAGTGGCAAACAGATTATTAAGTGAATTAAACTCTTTTCAAAATATAGAAAATTTATCTATTAATAGAATAGCGAGTATTAAAGGCGTCGGATTAACAAAAGCCATTACTATCTTAGCTGCTATAGAGTTAGGCAATAGATTAAATTATAATACCAATTTAAAAAAAATTAACATAAATAATTCACGCTCTGTTTATGAATATTTAAAAGCTGATTTTCTTAAATTGAATCAAGAGCAATTTATTGTTTTGCTTTTAGATAATAAAAAGAAAATTATAGATAAAAAGGTTATATTTAAAGGCGATCTAAATAGTGTAAATGTTCATCCTAGGGAAATATTTAAATACGCCATATTAAATAGCGCTGCATCTATTATCGTGTCTCATAATCATCCTAGCGGTGATACTTTTCCTTCTAAACAAGATATGAAAATAACAAGAGAACTTGTTAAAATTGGTGTTCTTATACAAATTCCGATCATAGATCATCTTATAATTGGAAATAATACTTATTATAGCTTTTATGAAAATGGTGATTTAGATGAAAAAAAATAACTATTTAAATATAATTTTAACATTTATTGTTATTTGTGTAATAATTTTTGATGGTTATATAAACAAAACAAATTTTCAAGAATTAACCGAAAGTTTTAATGAAACATATAACGATATAATAAAAAGCAATCTTCAAAACGAAAATAATATATTAAAAAAAATGTTAAATTTAAAAAATGACCAGAAGTTTAAAGTTGTAAGGGGTAGATTTATTAATTTATATGATGAATTTATTATAGATAAGGGAAATAATGACAATATTAAAGAAGGATATGTAATTTTAAACGAAAAAAGATTAATTGGTATAGTGCGCAATGTTGAAAAAAATTATTCTAATGTAGAGCTTTTAGAAAATTTAAAATCAAATATCTCTGTAAGGATAAATGATAATTATGGAATATTAAAAAATGAAAACAATCAATTAATAGTAACTGGCTTATCAACTAAAAACATGAATATCGGTAGTAAAGTTTATACTTCTGGATTGACAGATATACCAGAAAATATATATATAGGAAAAGTATCGGAAATTATTAATAAAGATGATACTTTTGAAACTGTAGCAATTATTTCTATAGAAAAAGATTATAATTCGTATAGATTTTTAATGGTGATGTCAAAATGATTTTGTCGTTAGTTTTAATTGATGCGATTTATAGCATAATTTTTACTGTTTCGCCAAATTCTATTTTTTATATATTGTTAATAGGCAATCGTAAAGTTAAGTTGATAACAGTTTTAATAAGTTTAATTTTAGATCTTTGTTTTAAAAAAATATTTCTATTGCCATTATTAATAATCTTATTAATTTTAGGTAATTATTTTCCTGAAAATAATAATGTTATAAA
>JAZRRD010000104.1:0-23681 GCA_045650425.1 Bacilli bacterium
TTTTTTATATTGTAATTTCAACCGCACCACTTTTAATAATTTAATTCTATATCAAATGTAGACTTAAAATCAAATATTTTTTTAGGCATAAAGTTTATTTCAAATGCAATATCATCTAAATATATTTGAGATACAGTTTTCAAAGAATGTCCTTTAGGTATAAATCTTCTTACCATTCCATTCATTCTTTCATTTGTTCCTCTTTGGAATGAGCAATATGGGTCGCATTTATATAATTTAACTCCTAGCTTTTTTGCTGTTAATCCTAAAGCATTAAATTCTAATCCATTGTCTACTGTTATTGATTTTACTTTTATTCCGTTTTTTAATATATATTCATATATTATTTTATCAATATAATATTCGTTTTTATATTGTGCTTTTATTAACCATAATTTTCTTGTACACCTGTCTACTATTGATATTATTGAATATTGTTCATTTCTTTTTCCTACTATTGAATCTATTTCTAAATGTCCTGTTTCGCCCCTTAATTCAACATATTTAGGCCTTAAACTAATTGGCAATATTGTTTTATGCTCTAAATTCCATTGAAAATGTTGCATCATTCCAGTTTTGTTTCTTACTCGATGTTTCTTATAGCATAAAGCTTCTTTTTTTATTTCTATTTTGCCTTCGTTTAT
Source organism: Bacilli bacterium (assembly GCA_045650425.1). Lineage (GTDB taxonomy): Bacteria > Bacillota_I > Bacilli_A > RF39 > UBA660 > RGIG1752. The sequence goes on from JAZRRD010000104.1 coordinate 645, forward strand.
CCAATTGTATACTTGTTTTACTGTTGGACACTTTTCAAAATATGATTTCTTAAATTTATATATACATATTTCTATTGAACATGTTCTTCGATCATAATGGTTATATAAATAATCCAAAAATATTCTATACTTTTCGTGTATATTTATTTTTCTCTTTTTGTATTTTCCTGCTTTATATCTAGATATTGTTGAATGATGTATTCCTAATAAATTTGCAACCTTTCTCATTGAGTATCCTTGTTCTAACAAAATATCAATTTGTACTTTCTTTTTTTCTGTTAATTGGGTATAATTCATTTATGAGTCCTCCTTGCCGGGTGGGGCTCTTTTTATTGTATCAAAAAACCACACCTTGTGGTGCGGTTGAAATTTCAATTTAGGAAAAGAAGCTTAAATGAAAGCTTCTTTTAAAATGTCTTATTCTTCAGTTGTTTCTTGTGGTGTTAAAGTGCTTTGTACGTAGTTTGCATATTGTTTTTGTACTTCTTTATCAGTTATTTCTAATCCATATTTTTTGCGATAATGTTGTAATGCTTGGCCTGGAATAGTAGTATCTTCTTCCAATAAATCTTCAGATAAAGTTTCGATAATACTTTCTTTGGCATCCTCTAGTTTTGCTTTTTCCTTCTGACTCACTCTATAAATTACATGATATCCAAGTTCAGTAGTAATAACTTTAGTAGAAAATTCGCCATTCTTTAATTTTAATGCGCTGTCAACTAATTCGTCATAAGCTGAACTTAGTGTCCCATAATTAATGAAACCTAAATCTCCGCCATTTTCCTTTGTGTCATCATCGCTAGAATGTTTTTTTGCAAGTTCTTCGAATTTAGCTTTAGGATCTTTTGCTTTTTTTAATTCTGCAATAATGTCTTCTATTTGTTTTTTTGCTTTATCTTCAGCTTTAGTTATTTCATCCTTGCTCATTTTGTCTGTAACTTCTGGTGTAATTAAAATATGTTTAACTTCAACATCTCCATAAACGTTATTTTTATAATATTTTTCGATTTCTTTATCTTTTACTAATGTTTTAGCAAATTCTTTGATTGCTAGATTTTGTAAATTCGAAATATATTGTTCTTCTTCAAATTGAGCTATATCAGTATAACCGTATTGTTTTAATGTTTCTAAGAATTTTTCTTTGCCACCATACATTTCTTGATAAGCTTCAGTAGTATTCTTAGCTTGATCTTTAGCATTTTCTAGTTCATTTTTAAATTCTGTTTCAAAAATATATTTATCAATCAATGGAATAATTGTTTGCAGAGCATATTTATTTTTCATTTCATTATATACTTCATCAACACTTATTTTTTCACCATCTTTAAAAGTTACTAATGCATCCTCTCCATTTTTAGTTTTAGGAATTTCACCACAACCTGCTACTAATAAGCCAGCACTTATTAATAAAAATAATTTTTTCTTCATTTTCTAACCTCCATAACAAATATTATAGCAACTCTAATATTCAAATTCAAGGAAATAACACTCACACATTAGAAAAAGAACCATAAAATACTATGAAAGATGTTAAAGGAGGAATGAAATATGAGTAACTGTGGTTCACATCAAGGTTGCGGTTTAGGTCCTGCTATGATTTTAGTACTATTTATTCTACTTATAATCATATTAGGCGGAATAATTTAATTTAAATTGATTTTAGGAGGTGTCTCATGGGATGTTGTAAAAAACATGATGGAGGCAATGAAGGATGCAATAATACGTTCAACAACGCTTTCATAATTTTAGTTCTTTATATTTTATTAGCGATAATAATCGGCGGAATAATCTTTTACTAAAAATTAAGAGAATATTAATTCTCTTTTTAAATTTAAAAATATTGTCTAAATCTTTAATTGATGTTAAAATTAAATAGAACAAATAGAGGTGAATGTATGAGCGAAGAAACCAGTATGTTTAATGTTCAAGAATTAAAAGAAGAATTAATTACTAATACTTTGAAAGATGTTTGTAAATCTTTGGAAGAAAGAGGATATGATTCAATGAATCAAATTGCAGGTTATTTAATTAGTGGTGATCCAGGTTATATTTCTAGTTTTAATAATGCAAGAGAGAAAATCACTGAGTTAGACCGTAGTGAAATAGTAAAGTTTATTTTAGAAAGTTATATGAAGAATAAATGAGATATTTAGGTTTAGATTTAGGAACAAAAACTTTAGGAATATCTATCAGTGATAAGTCTAATACTTTAGCGTGTCCTTTAAAAACTTTAAGATTTTTGGAAAATGACTTTGAAAGTATAATTGAAGAATTAATTCTTATAATAACAGAAAATGATATAACTGAAATAGCTTTAGGACTTCCGAAAAATATGGATAATTCAGAAGGTTTCGCTTCAGACAGAAGTAAAAAATTTAAAGAAATTTTAGAAGAACACATAAACATACCGATTACATTTATAGATGAAAGATTATCATCTGTAGAGGCTCATAATATTTTATTTGGTTTAGGTAAAAAAAATCAAGTTAGAAAAAAAATAGTTGACGAAGTAGCAGCGACTATTATTTTAGAAAATTTTATGAAAAAGAGAGGAAAATAGAAATGGATTCAAATATAAAAGAAAACGAACTAATTTTAAAAGATGAAAACGGTAATGAGATGCATTATGAAATTATTGCAACAGTAGCATCAAAAGAAAATAATAAAAATTATGTGGTGTTTACAGATAATAGTTTAGATGAAGATGGTTGTATTATTACTTATGCTAGCATCTATGATCCTACAGGAAATGATAAAAAATTATATCCGATTGAGACAGAAGAAGAGTGGGATTTTGTAGAAAAATTATTAGCTAATTTAGATAATGAAAATAACGAAGAATAAAGGTGTTGGCGTGAAAATATTAAAGAATAAGAAAATGATGATTATTCTTTCTATAATAATCATTGTTTTAATAAGTCTATCTATATTATTATATAGCATAGGTTTAGGGGCTGTAAGTAAAAAAAGTGAGATAGTAAAGTTTAAAGTGGTGGCTGGTGATTCTAAAATCACTGTTATAAATAACTTAAAAAATGCCAATCTTGTTAAAAGTAAAATATCATTATTTGCCTATGTTTTTTTTAATAGTGATCTAAATTTACAAGCTGGAGAATATGAACTTAATCGTAATATGGATGCTAAAGAAATAATTGATAGAATTGCGACAGGAAAGATTATTGATGAGAGAAAAACTATTTCTATAACTTTTGTTGAAGGAAAAAGATTAAAGTCTTATGTTAAATTAATTAGTGATAATCTTGGGATTTCTGAAGATGAAATAATTAAGAAAATTAATGATAAAGAATTTTTAAAAACTCTAATAGATAAATATTGGTTTATTACTGAGGATGTATTAAATAAAGATTTATATTATCCTTTAGAAGGTTATTTATATCCATCTACATATGAGTTTTATCAAAATTCTACGATAGAAACAATTATTTATAGAATGTTAGATGAAATGGGAAAAAAATTAGAACTGTATAAAGAAAAAATGACTGAAAAAGATTTAACTGTTCATGAAGTTTTAGCGATGGCTTCAATCATCGAAAAAGAGGCTTTAACTACTGAAGACAGAAAAAGTGTTAGTCAAGTAATTTATAAAAGATTAGAGCTAAATATGAACTTAGGAATGGATGTTACAACATATTATGCGGTTCAAAAAGATATGACTGATTCTTTAACGTATGTTGACTTAAATTCAAATAACCCGTATAATACAAGGAATAGCGCTGTAAAAGGATTACCTGTCGGTGCTATTTGTAATCCGTCACTTGATAGTATAGAGGCAGTATTTACACCAAGTGATACAGATTATATTTATTTTTATGCAGATATAGTTACTGGTAAAGTTTACTTTGCTAAAGATTATAAAGAGTTTCTGCAGTATAAACAAGAGTTAGGCGGTTAAAATGAAAGAATTAATAATGGAAATGGAAGAATATGCTAATGAGCATAATGTTCCAATAATAGAAAAGAAATCAATTGCATTTATTATGAAATATATTAAAAGTCATAATATAAAAAGTGTCTTAGAAATAGGTAGTGCAATTGGTTATTCGGCTATTCTTATGGCTAGTGCCTCTGAAGATGTTTATGTTACAACTATTGAAAGAGATGAGACTAGATACATGGAATGCCTAAAGAATGTTAAGAAATGTAAATTAGATAAAATCATTAATGTAGTATTTCAAGATGCTCTAGAAGTTAATATGGGGGATGTTAAATACGATATGATTTTTATTGATGCTGCGAAAGGTCAATATACTAAGTTTTTTGAAAAATTTAAATATTTCTTAAATGATGGTGGAGTTATAATTAGTGATAATTTAAAATTCCACGGCCATGTTGGAAATTCAGCTAATATTGAAAGTAAGAATTTAAAATCATTAGTTCAAAAAATAGAAAGTTATATAGATTTCCTTAAAGATAACGAAGAATTTGAAACAGAATTCTTTGATATCGGAGATGGATTATCTGTAAGTGTTAAGAAAAATGATAAGAAATAAGACTATATTATTGGTATCCAATAAAAGTTTTATAGATAATGCTAAGGAAGTAGGTATAAATACTTTCCTTTTTCCATTTAAAGGATTCTCTGTTGGTTTTGATGAAACGTTTGAACTAGATGATATTAAAGAAGAAAACTCTTATCTTTATATAAATAGAGCTTTAGAAAACAATGATATAAATAATTTAAAGGAAATACTAAGTAATGTAAAAAACATTAAAGGAGTATTTTTCGAAGATATTGGACTTATTCCTGTCTTGGAAAATACGAAATTAGAAAAAATTATCTTTGCTCATCATTTAACTACAAATTATAAAAGTATTAATTATTACTTAGAATATGTAGATTCATTAGTTATTTCTACGGATATAACTGAAGAGGAAATAAAAGAAATTTTGGATAACGCAAATAAGCCTTTAGGAATATTTTCTTTTGGAATGATTCCGTTAATGTATTCAAGACGAAAATTACTTTCTAATTTTAACGAGTTTTACGAAAGAGAAAATAAAAATTCTGAAGTTGTCTTAGAACCAGTTACTAAAGAAAAGTTTAAATTTGTAGAAAATGAATATGGAACAGTATCCTATTTGAACAAACATTATAATAATTTAAATTTTAGAAATGATAATGTTTCCTTTTATCTAATAAATCCGTTGGAATTAAATGAAAATAATTTGAATTTAGTATTTGATGCGTTTTTAAATAATAAGGAATTAAAATTGGATAATATTACTTTAACAGATGGATTCTTACATAAAAAAACTATTGCTAAGTTGCCTCCGAAAGAAGGTGCAAGATAATGGAATACATAGAATTATTAGCTCCAGCCGGAGATTTAGAAAGATTAAAAATAGCTTTATTATATGGTGCAGATGCAATTTATATTGGCGGAGAGAAATTTAGTTTAAGAGCTAATGCTAAGAATTTTTCTTTGGAAGATATTAAAGAGGCTGTAAGTTATGCTCATTCTTTAAATAAAAAAGTTTATGTGGCAGTAAATATTCTTTTCCATAATGAAGACTTAGAAGGTTTAGAAGACTATCTAATCGAATTAGATAAAATTGGCGTAGATGCAGTTATCGCCTCAGATATTGTCGTAGTTAAATTAATCAATGAATTAAACTTAAGCTATGAAATTCATGTATCTACGCAAGCAAGTAATTTAAATTACGAAAGTGTAAACTTTTGGAAAAAGTTAAATGTTAAAAGAGTAGTCTTAGCTCGTGAGTCATCCAAAGAAAATACCAAATTAATTAAAGAGAAAACAAACGTTGATTTAGAATGTTTTGTGCATGGAGCTATGTGCACTAGCATTAGTGGCAAATGTGTATTATCAAATTATACAACAAATCGTGATTCAAATAGAGGCGGATGTGCCCAAATATGTCGTTGGACATTTAGTTTAGACGACTTTGATAAACCATTTACTATTATGCCTAAAGATTTAAATATGATTGAGAATATTAAGAGTATGATTGATATCGGAGTAAACTCATTTAAGGTCGAAGGAAGAATGCGTTCAATTTACTATATTGCAACAGTAATATTAATGTATCGTACTTTAATTGATAAAATATTAGATGGTACAATTACTAAAGGTTATGAAAGGTATGCTTTAAATATCTTAAATAGATGCGCTAATCGTGATTCGGTAAGTCAATTTTATAATTCTCTTCCTGGGAAAGATGAACAGTATTTCCTAGATCGTGATGAAGCATCAAATCAAGATTTCTTAGGTTTAGTCTTAGAATATGATGAAGAAAAAGGGTTAGCTAAAATAGAACAAAGAAACTATTTTAAACTCGGAGATGATGTCGAAATTTTTGGGCCTAAAACGGACACATTTTCTTATAAAATACATACTATATATAACGAAGATAAGGAAAGTGTTGATATAGCGAGACATCCTAAGATGGTTTGCTATATTAATTGTCCAAAGAAAGTCATTGAAAATGATATGATGCGTATAAAGATATTTGACAAAAATATGTTTTTATAGTAACATGGTACATGTTTGAATTGAGAAGGTGGACATTATGAAAAAAGAAGAAAAATTTGTTTTAACTGCACAAGGTTATCTTGATTTAGAAGAAGAATTAAATAATTTAAAAACTGTAAAAAGGCCAGAAGTTATTAAAGCTTTAAAAGAAGCTAGAGCTATGGGAGATTTATCTGAAAATGCTGATTATGATGCAGCTAGAAATGATCAAGCACAACTTGAAGCGCGTATAAAAGAATTAGAATATAAATTAGAACATAGTGAAATTGCAGATTCTGCTAAGGGGTCTGATACAATTAATATTGGTTCTACAATTGTTGTTAAATACGATGATGGAGAAGAAGATGAATATGTTATTGTTGGTTCAGTTGAAGCTGATCCATTCAACAATAGAATTTCTGTAGAGTCTCCAATTGGTAAGGCAGTACTTGGACATAAAGAACATGAAATGGTTGATGTTGATAGCCCTAATGGTTCTTATCAAGTTGAAATTGTAAAGGTTAGTTAATAAATGATGTAAAGTATATAAGTTCTTGATAAAAGAACTTTTTATTTTGGTTAAAAATAGTTATAATAAAAATATAGAAAGTAGGGTTAATATGAAAAATATAGAAAAGTATATTATTGGTATATTAGTATTTGTAGCAGTTGGAACAATAGGTGCAGCAGTTTATTTTGGAATTAATGTTGACAAAGATAATTCTAAAAAAGAAGATAATATTCGGGAATTATCATATAAGGATTATGATATAGGCGAAAAAGTAACTGTAAAACTAAATAGCTTGACAGAAGAAACATTTTACGTTTTAAAACAATCACCAGAAAAAGATGAATTTGTTACTTTATTTGCTGAGAAAATATAGGTACAGGAGCATTTAATTCAGATTTTTCTGATGGAAATGAATATAAAGGCTCCTTAATTGAGAAAAAATTAAATGAATTGACTAGTACATGGTTTAATGTTGCAGAAAAGAGATTAATTACTGTTGATGAAATTGAAGCAACAGGTTTGACCGAGAAAAAAATTGAAGAAAGATGCATTGAAGGGGATTGTCCTGAAGAATATACTTATGTAAAAGAAAATACTTTTTTGCTGTACTCTGACAATGAAATTTATTGGACAATGACAAAAGTAAATGAGAATTCTGCTGAAGCGGGCAACACAAACCATTATGTATATTTAATTAACACATCGGGTTCTATAGATGTTCATATTGTTGGATATGAACCAGGTGGACAATGGAATGAAGATGGGCAAGCGTTTAACAATTACGGAATAAGGCCGGTTATAACTGTTTCTAAAAAATTCTTAAAACACTAAGCTCTGTTAAAGAGCTTTTAAATTTCTATATAATTAGCACTTTAAGGTTGACAAGTGCTAATAGTTTACATATAATTAAATTAGCACTAAAGGATTATGTGTGCTAAGTGAGGCGAATGCTTTGGATATAAGACAAAAAGAATTATTAAAAGAAATCGTAGAGAATTATATTAAGACAGTTAAACCTGTTGGAAGTAAGGCTTTGTGTGAGAAATTTAATTGTTCATCAGCAACAATTAGAAATGAAATGGCAGCTTTAGAGGAAATGGGATATATTGAAAAGAATCATATCTCTTCTGGAAGAATACCTTCAGAAAAAGGATATAAGTATTACACAGAGAACTTAATGAAACCAAAAGAGTTAACTGGCGAAGATGTATTAAAACTTCAAACGATATTTAGTAATAAGCAATTAGAACTTAATGATGCTATTAGTAAGTGTATGGAAATCATTAGCGATTTAACTAATTATACAAGTGTAGTACTTGGTAAAAATAGTAGTGAGAATACACTTAAACAAGTTAGTATAATTCCATTAGATAACAACAAAGTCGTAGCACTTGTTTGTACTGATAAAGGAATGGTAGAAAACAAACAATTTATGTTACCTCCGAATACGGAAGTGAAAGAAGTTGTTAAAACTTGTGAAATCATTAATAAGATGCTTGTAGGAACCCCAATTAATGAGATAGGTCAAAGACTAGAGTTTGAGATTAAACCTATTATTTCCAGACAAATAAATCAATATGAAGCTATCTATAATATCTTCTATGATTCATTTAGAAATTTTATGGAAAATACATCAAATATTCATGTTAGTGGTAAGGCTAAACTCTTAGAGCAACCTGAATATAATAATACTAATGATATGAAAAGAATAATTAATAAATTAGAAAACGAAGATATCATTAGAAAAATTGAACAATCTGATAGTAACGATGATATTAGAATTTACATTGGAGATGAAAATGATTTTGATTCTAATGTAACGGTTATAAAGAGTCGTTATCATAAAAATGGTGAAGAAGGAACAATTGCTATAATTGGTCCAAAGAGAATGGAATATGATAGAGTCGTAGGATTAATGAAATACATTAATGATTATATTTCAGATATAGAAAAGGAAGATGATGATGAATTCTAATGAAGAAATCTTCGAGAAAGATGTAAAGCAAGAAGAAGTAAAAGAAGAAAAAAAGAAAGAATGTAAAAAAGATAAAAAAGAAAAATGTAAACATTCTGAAGCAATCGAAAAGTTAGAAAAAAAAAAAGCTGAATTAAATGATAAGCTTTTAAGAGTAACTGCAGAAATGCAAAATATGAAAAGAAGATATGACGAAGAAATAAGTCGTATATATAAATATGATGGTGAAGATTTAGCTAAAAAACTTTTACCAGTAATTGATAATTTTGAAAGAGCAATTCTTATGGATGATGTTAATTTAGAAGATGAACTTTCAAAATTCTTAAGTGGATTTAAAATGATTTATGGAAATCTAAGAGATATTTTAAAAAATAAAGGTATCGAAGAAATTGATTGTTTAAATAAACCATTTGATCCAACAAAAATGGATGCTATTTTAACTGAAAAAGTTGAAGGCGTTGACGGAAACGTAGTAATTGATGTATTACAAAAAGGATACATCTATAATGATAAAGTTATAAGACCTGCCATGGTTAAGGTAAGCGAATAAGGAGAGTGAATAATATGGCAAAAATTATAGGTATTGACTTAGGTACAACAAATAGTTGTGTATCAGTATTAGAAGGTGGGGAACCTAAGGTTATCCCAAATGCAGAAGGAAATAGAACAACTCCTTCAGTAGTTGCTTTTAAAGGCGACGAAGAAATGGTTGGAGAAACTGCAAAACGTCAAGCAGTTACAAATGTAAAAGGAACAGTTGCTTCAGTAAAAAGAAAAATGGGAACTAAAGAAAAAGTTGAAGCAAATGATAAAAAATATACTCCAGAAGAAATTAGTGCAAAGATTTTATCTAAATTAAAAGCGGATGCAGAAAGCTATCTTGGAGAAAAAGTAACTAAAGCTGTTATTACAGTTCCAGCATACTTCAATGATGCTGAACGTCAAGCTACTAAAAATGCTGGTAAAATTGCTGGTTTAGAAGTAGAAAGAATTATTAATGAACCAACAGCTGCAGCATTAGCTTATGGACTTGATAAACAAGATAAATTACAAACTATCTTAGTATACGATTTAGGTGGAGGTACTTTTGACGTATCTATCCTTGAATTAGGTGATGGAGTATTTGAAGTTAAATCAACTAGTGGAAATAATAAACTAGGTGGAGATGACTTTGACGAAAGAGTTCAAGAATACTTAATCGAAGAATTTAAAAAGGAACATGGAATTGATTTATCTAAAGATAAAATGGCTATGCAACGTTTAAAAGATGCTGCTGAAAAAGCTAAAAAAGATTTATCTGGTATGACAAATGCTCAAATTAGTTTACCATTTATTTCTCAAACAGATGAAGGTCCAGTTCATTTAGAAACTACATTATCAAAAGCTAAATTTGAAGATTTATGTCGTGACTTATTTGATTCTACTATGGAACCTGTAAGAAAAGCGCTTAAAGACGCAAAACTAAAAGCTAGTGATATTGATCAAGTGATTTTAGTTGGTGGATCTACTCGTATTCCATATATTCAAGAATTAGTTAAAAAAGAATTAGGAAAAGAACCAAATAAGAGCGTTAACCCTGATGAAGTAGTTGCTATGGGTGCTGCTATTCAAGGTGGAGTTTTAACTGGTGAAGTTGAAGATTTAGTATTATTAGACGTTACTCCATTATCTTTAGGATTAGAAACTTTAGGAAATGTTATGACAGTATTAATTCCAAGAAATACAACAATTCCTACAAGTAAATCACAAGTATTTAGTACTGCTGTAGATAATCAACCAGCTGTTGATATTCATGTATTACAAGGTGAAAGGCCAATGGCTGCAGATAATAAAACATTAGGAAACTTCCAACTTACAAATATCCCTCCAGCTCCAAGAGGAATTCCTCAAATCGAAGTTAAATTTGATATTGATGCTAATGGTATCGTTAACGTAACTGCTAAAGATTTAGGAACTAATAAAGAACAATCAATTACAATTACATCATCAACTAACTTAACAGATGAAGAAATTGATAAGATGATGAAAGAAGCTGAAGCTAATAAAGAAGCAGATGAAAAACGTAAAGCTGAAGCAGATGTAAGAAATGAAGCTGATTCAATGATTTTTGCTACTGAAAAAGCTATCAAAGATTTAGGCGATAAAGTAGATGAAAAAGACAAAAAAGATGCTGAAGAAAAAATCGAAGAATTAAAGAAAGCTTTAGAGGAAAAAGATTTTGATGCTGAAGATGTTAAAAAGAAAACTGAAAGCTTAAATGAAGTTGCTATGAAACTTGCTACAAAGGTTTATGAAGAAGCAGCAAAAGCTCAGCAAGCAGAAAGTGCTGAAGAAACAGAAGTTGAAGATAAAAAAGATACAAAGAAAAACAAAAAGAACGATGATGTAGAAGAAGCTTCTTACGAAGAAAAATAGTTATAAGATTAAGGTTCTAGGAAACTAGAACCTTGCTTAAATGAAAGGGATAATTATGAGCAAACATTATAAAAATAGAGATGAAATCCCCAGTGAATATAAATGGGATTTATCCTTAATGTTAAATATTGATGAGTTACATAAATATATAAAAAAAGTAAATGAGCTTATAGAAAAATTAATGGGATTTGAAAGTCATATTTTAGATAATAGTGATAATTTATTAGCATTTTTAGAACTTGATAAAGAATTAGATTTGTTAAGTACTAAATTGTATTTGTATTCTCATTTAGATTGTGATACCAATACAAAAGATTCTAATCGTCAAGCTTTAAAAATGAAGGTGATGAAAATATTTGAAATTATGGGTAATAAGCTTTCTTTTGTTACCCCGGAGTTACTTAATAAAGATTTGGAATATGTAAAAAGTTTATTAAAAGAAAAAGAAGATTTAAAAAAATATAATTTTTACTTTGAAGAATTATATCGTGATAAAGCCCATATTCTAAGTAAGGAAGAAGAAAAACTATTAAGTTTAACTTCACCATTGTTAAGAACTGCTAAAAATACATATTATAATTTATGTAATGCAGATAGTATATTTGATAAAGTAAAAGATGACAATGGTGTTTTAGTAGAATTAACTGAAAGTAATTATACAAATTTATTGAATTCTAAAAATAGGAATGTTAGAAAAAATGTGTTTAAAAAGTATTATAATTTTTATTCTGAACATAAAAATACTTTAGGTAGTATTTATGCTAGTAAGATTAAAGAAGATTTCTTTGTAAGTGAAGCTCGTAAATATAAGAGTCCTTTAGAAATGAGTCTTTATGCGGATAATATTGATGTAAGTTTATATGATCATTTAATTAATCAAGTTCATAAATATTTACCGCTTGAATATAGATATTTAGACTACCGAAGAAAAGCTTGTCAGTTAGATAAACTTCATATGTATGATATGTATTATAACCCAGTTATAAATAATGATTCTAAATATACTTTCGAAGATGCTAAAAACATAGTAAGAGAAGCACTAAAACCATTGGGTGAAAAATATTTAGAAAAGTTAGAAGAGCAATTTAACAATAGATGGACGGATGTATATCCTTGTGATGGAAAAAAATCCGGAGCATATCAATGGTCATATTATGGAGTTCCAACATATGTTTTGCTTAATCATAATGATGATTTAAAATCCGTGGAGACATTAGCTCATGAATATGGTCATGCAATGCATACAGCATTTTCTTGTGAATACCAAGATTATGTATATCATAGTTACCCAATATTTTTAGCAGAAATTGCATCAACAGTTAATGAAGTATTATTAGTAGAGTATATGTACAATAAAACGGATGATAAAAATGAAAGGAAAGCAATAATTTTAGACTTATTAGATAAGTATAGAACTACTATATTTAGACAAACTATGTTTGCAGAATTTGAACGTATTGCTCATGATAAAGAAGAACAAGGAATTTCTTTAACTGAAGAAGAATTATCTAATACATATTATGATTTAAATAAATTGTATTTCGGTGATGCTGTTGTAAGTGATGAAGAAATTAGATATGAATGGATGAGAATACCACATTTTTATACTCCTTTTTATGTATATAAATATGCTACTGGTTTAATTAGTGCAGTATCTATCGCTACTTCTATTTTAAAAGGAGAAGAAGGTGCTAAAGAAAAGTATATTAAGTTCTTAAGTAGTGGAGGAAGTAATTACCCTTTAGAAATATTAAAACTTGCTGGTATAGATATTACTACTGATAAACCTTATGAAGATGCATTTAAATATTTTGAAGAAAAATTAAAGATTTTAGAAGAAGATTAACGAGGTGTTGTTATGAATAAAAAAGATTATTATGAGGTATTAGGAGTTTCTAAGAGTGCTACTGATGAAGAAATTAAACGTTCTTTTAGAAAGTTAGCTAAACAATATCATCCAGATGTAAATAAAGAACCTGGAGCGGAAGAAAAATTCAAAGAAATTGGAGAAGCTTATGCTATTTTGTCTGATCCACAAAAACGCCAACAATACGATCAATTTGGTCATCAAGCATTTACTAATGGTGCAGGAGGAGCAGGATTTTCAGGCTTCAATGTAAATGACATCGATTTAGGAAGTATTTTTGAGGATTTATTTGGTGGTGGTTTTGGTTTTGGTGGATTTGGCGGAGGCTCTAGACGTTCATCAAATAGACCACAAAAAGGTGAAGATAGTTTAATTCGTATTAAACTTACTTTTGAAGAAGCTGTATTTGGGTGTAAAAAAAGTATTAATTTAGAATTAAATGAGGAATGTGATAAATGTTCTGGAAAAGGTGGTTTTCATGAACAAACTTGTGCTACTTGTGGTGGAAGAGGAAGAGTAATTTCGCAGCAAAGTTCATTATTTGGAACATTTCAAACTCAAACTACTTGTCCTGATTGTCGTGGTAATGGAAAATCATTTAAAGAAACATGTAATGAATGTCGTGAAACAGGGCATATAAGAAGTAAAAAAGAAATTGTTATAACTGTACCTGAAGGTATTGACGATGGAATGCAACAAAGAATTTCTGGAAAAGGTTCTGCAGGTTATAATGGCGGACCTAATGGAGATATATACATAGAGTATTCAGTAGGAACACATGACATTTTTGAAAGAGAAGAAGAAGACATTTATTTAGAAGTTCCTCTTACAATTACTGAAGCAGTATTAGGATGTAAAAAAGAAATACCTACGCTAGATGGCGTTGTAAAATTAGAAGTTAAACAAGGGACTCAAAATTTAGATAAAGTAAAACTAAAAGGTAAAGGAATTAAACGAGTTAACTCATCAAGTAAAGGCGATATGTTTGTTGTATTTAATGTAGTAATTCCAACCAAATTAAGCCGTAAACAAAAAGAATTGTTTAAAGAACTTGATGAAACAGATTTGGATGATGAATCTGAATTTAAAAAATTTAGAAAACATTTAAAATAATATTTAGAACAAAGAGAGTAATCTCTTTGTTCTTTGGTTGACATAAAATGCGTAAAATAGTATACTTAATCTAAGATAGGATATGATGATATGAGTATAAAATATAAAAGTTCGTTATCAGTTGTAGCGTTGTTAATTGCATGTTGTCTTGGACTAATATTTATGTACTATCTTTATGACAAAAATACTGATGTCCCTTACGAAGTTGTACAAAGTGAAAATTTGTCAATCAATTATTTAGGTAATAGTAATATTATTATAAATAATGGTGAAATGGAGCTTAAATTTTCAATAACTAATAATTCAGATAAAGATATTATATATACGATTAATGCAGAGGATATTAATAATTTTAATGAGAACGTGAAATTAAGTTTAATTAATGAGAATAATATATTTAATATAGAACCAACAGAAAAATCTGAAAAAATATTGCTTGATAATAACCAAATCGGAGCTAGAGAGACAGTAAATTTTACTTTAAAAGTTTCAAATGAGTCAGATGACAATTTTAGTTTTGATATATTAGTTAATGAGGTTGCTAATAGTGTAGAAACGTTTGCAAAAACCATTTTAAAACAAAATGAGATAAAAAAAATAAGCACTAGCATTGCTAATGAAGTTTCTACAAATGATGAAGGTTTAATTAGTAATACTGATGAAAACGGAACAACTTATTATTTTAGAGGAAATGTATTAAATAACTACGTATCATTTGCAGATTTGACTTGGAGGATAGTTAGAATTAATGGTGATGGAACTGTACGTTTGATTTTAAATGAAAACTTATCTTCAGTTCAAAAATATACATCTAACTCTGAAAATTTTAGTTATGATGGTTCTGATATAGAAAATTTTTTAGAAGAATGGTATGGTTTGTATTTAAATAATTATGCTAGTTATATAGCAATGGGGAAGTTTTGTAATGATTTAAATATACCTGAAGGTAGCGAGTATTATAATTCTTATACAAGAATAATGACGGATAAAATACCTAATTTTAGTTGTCTAGGAGAAAGAATAGATTCTAATATAGGTTTAATTACTATTGATGAAGTTATATATGCAGGAGCAAATATTAAAGACGCAAACGAATCTTTTTATTTATATAATAAGGACTCTTCATCTTTTTGGACAATGTCTGCTGCTAAATATCGTAATAGCAATTATTATCCATTTATCGTTAGAGAAAATGGTAAAGTAACTCATGATATTAGCGCAAACTTAAATAGAGGAGTAAGACCTGTAATTAATTTAAATAGTGAAGTAGTAGTTAACGGCACAGGAACTGTAGATGACCCTTATAAATTAAAAGATGTAAAATAAAAAGGCTTAATTGATTTCAATTAAGTCTTTATTTTAATTCAATATAAATACTTTTATCATAATTGTGTTCTTCAATTTTTACTTCGCCAGAATCTGCCTCAGCCATTTCTTCATTATTAACTAGAAAGTATTTATGGTATAAATAGTCTTTGTTATCTTTACTAACTGGATCGTCCCATGTTAGATCGATGTGCACCCAGTTATCTTCAAATTTAACTGCATTCCAAACATGCCCTGTTGATTCATAACTTATTTCTTCTGGTGTAGTTGCTATTTTAAAATTATCATATCCCATTTTTGATAAGAATATTGCCATTGTATCAGCGTAACCGTTACATGTTGCTATTCCTTCTAAAAGAGCTCCTGTTGCTTTATATGATTCGTGTTTACTTTCGCCATCTTCGTTTCTTTTAATATCATATTTAGTATTATTTATAATATAATCATGTATTGCTTTTATTTTTTCATAATCATCCATTTCACTTTTTAATTCAGAAGCTATAATTTCATTTACTTTTTGATTAATATTAGCTATTTCCTCATCATTGTATAAATATGTGATATTTAAAGTGATTTCTCCCGATTCACTAATAATGGTTTTAATATTAGTAAAACTATTATATGGATGAACAAAATTATTTAGATGTGTTAATAAAAGTGCATTATCGCTAATATGTTCAATATCTTGGATACAATCTTTATATTCTGAGGGACAATAAAAGGTATATTGACTTTGTTTATTATTAATCGTTTCATATATGTTTCCGATTAATTCATTATAGCTCAAAGGAATCTGATTTTTGCTTATATCAAAAAATTTATAATTATAATTTTTTGTGTATTCGTTTCCTTGTAAATTTTGAACTTTAAAATTTTGACTAACGACATTTGCTAAAAAGTCACTAACTTTATTACTAAAAATAATTGTTATTAATATGATTACGCAACAAACTGCTATAAACTTATTATTGTTATTTTTCATTATGTTCACCATATTCATTTTATCATTAAAAAATGAAGTAAACAATTATTACTTCATATTTTTAACTTTTAAATTTAATCTTGCTTTTTGACGATCAGCAGTATTACTCTTCATTAAACCTTTAGAAACAGCTTGATCAACATTTTTTTGAATATCTTTGAATTTTGCACTCGCAGTTTCTTTATCTCCAGCTGCAATTGCTTTTTCGCAATTCTTAATTAAATTTTTGATTCTAGCTTTAATTTCATGATTATTTTCAGTTTTCTTAGCTATTACTTTTACAGCCTTTTTTGAGCTTTTAATATTTGGCATATTTATCTCCTTCCTGTAAATTCATTAATAATTTTATCAAAAATATCTGTTTTTTGCAATATTAAATACTATTTTTTACATAATAATAAAGGTGAAGGAAATGAATGAACAATATTTTATAGAAAGTGCTGTTTTAAATAAAGATGATTTAAGATTAAAAAGTAAAAGAAAAAATGACGAGATAGAGACATATTGTTATGACCAAAAAAACGAAAAAGACTATAGAATTATATTTTTTAATACAATAAATAATGGTTTATATAAAGAATTAATTAAATCTCTAAATATTTTTATTGAAAAATATAATGTAAATAAAACTTTAATAATAGGCCTTGGAAATTCTTTAGTAGTTGGCGATTCTTTAGGGCCTAAGACTACGAGTAAAATTATTGCTACTAATCAATATAATGACTTTTTAACAATTCCAAAAATAGCATTATTTAATCCTGAAGTAGTAGAAAGAACTGGTATTATGTCATTTGATTTAATTAAATTAGTTGTCAAAGAGTTAAAACCAGATTGTATTATTATCATTGATTCTTTATGTACAACAAATATAAATAATTTAAATAAATGTATTGAAATTAACGATTCTGGGATAATACCAGGGAGTTATCTAAAAGATAATAAAGAAATCAATTCTAAAACGTTTAATATTCCGGTTATTTCATTAGGTGTTCCTTCAGTTTTTAAATTTGAAAAATATTATCTAGCTAGTAGTGACATTAATCAAAGTATTGAGGGATTAAGTGATTTAATAGCAAAAGTAATTAATAAATTATTTGTTCTCTAATTTGACAATTTTCTTATCTAATTATCTCTATAATTTTAATAGGATGTGATTAAAATAAAAAAGAGATTTAAGGCTGGTAAAAAGCATGTTTTGATAAGAAAGATTTTTTTGTTTTTATTATTCTTTATAATTAGTATATTTTTAGGAAGTAAGATCATCAATAAATTTGTTAATGAAAAAGTTACTGAAGATATAATTATGAATTATTTGTTGGGAACAAATTATTTAAAACTAGCAGATTTATATGATTTAAACAGTAAATATAATTTCTTTTATTATGCTTTAGGTGTCGAAAAAAAGATTGATTTGGATGAAGAAAACGAACCGGTTTCTGATGATTATTTAGAAGATCCAAATCCCATAATTGTAGAAGAACCTATAGTATATATATATAATACACATCAATCTGAAGAGTATCAAAAAGATTTTTTAGAGCCATATAGTATTAAACCTACTGTAATGTTAGCTAGCTATATGTTAAGAGAAAGATTAAACGATTTAGGGATACCTTCGATAGTTGAAACCAATGAAGTAAAAAAAGTATTAAATAAAAATGGATGGAAATATGGAAAAAGTTATCGAGTTAGTAGAACTTTTTTAGAAGAGGCCAAAAAACAAAATCCAACTTTAGAAATTTTTATTGATTTACATCGAGACGCCGGAACTCATAAAAGTACGACGATAGAAATAAATAATAAAAATTATGCAAAAATTTTATTCGTCGTTGGAGAAGAACATGATAATTATCAAATTAATTTAAGCAATGCTAACGCCTTTAATGAAATCATTAAAAGTAAGGCAGAAAAATTATCAAGAGGGCTTTTGCAAAAAAGTGGGCCGGGGGTTAATGGTGTTTATAATCAAGACTTTGATGAAAATGTATTTCTAATAGAAATAGGTGGTCAATATAATAGTATAGATGAAGTAAAAAATACTATTGAAGTATTAGCTGATGCTATTTTTGAGTATAAAGAGGGGTTATATGACTAAAAAGAAAACTAATTGGGTTATGCTTTTTTTAAAAATTTCACTTGTCTGTTTCTTGTTAGTATATTTTTTGATGGAAAATGGATATTATGATAAAAAGAAAGCTTTGGAAGTTAGCTTGACAGAAGAAAATATTAGAAAGTTTGAACAAGATGTTAAAAACAATAAAATAATAGATATTTCAAATTATAAAATTGAAGAAGAAAAAAATTATTCTAATTCAATAAGCAAATGGGGTCAAAAGTTTACTGACTCTTTTGGAAAAGTTATCATAAAAGGTGCAGGTGGAGTGGTTGACGCTTTAAAAAGTTTATTCTGGTAATTATATAAGATATAATGTATAATTTTAATAGAGGTGAGTAGAATGAAAAAATCAGATAAAATGGACATTAATACTAATGAATTAAATGATGTAATAAGTCTGTCTAAAAAAATATTAAATGTTTTATATATTGTTTTAATAGGCTCTATAGTTCTAGCATCATTATTTTTAGTTAAATATTTAGGTATTTTAAAATTTGTATTAGGGATATTAAAGGTTATATCTCCATTATTTATAGGATTTGTTATTGCCTGGTTATTTAATCCGCTAGTATGTAAATTAAAAGAAAAAGGACTATCTAAAATATTAAGTGCAATTATTGTTTATTTAGTATTTCTTATTTGTTTAATTTTATTTATTAGAGTATTTATACCAGTTTTATATAATCAGATTAATGATTTGGTAGCAGCTGTACCAGGCATATTTAGTAAAGTTGAAGTATTTATTAATGATTTAGTTAGTCAATTTAATTTAGAAAACTTTAATTTAATTAATGTTAAAGATAATATGATGAACTCTATAGAGACACAATTATTAGGTTTTATGAATGATCTTCCAAACATTGTGATAAATCTAATAGTTAATTTATTCTCAGGATTAGGTATTGTATTACTAGGCTTAGTTGTAGGTTTATATATGTTATTTGATTTTGAGTCAATTACTGGTCATTTACTTAAAATGGTACCAAAAAAGAACAGATATGAGGTAAGTACATTAATCACTAATATTGGAGCAGAAGTAAGAAAAACTGTTAACGGTACACTTTTAGTGGCGTTAATGGTGTTTATAACAGATTCAATAGGTTTTAGTATTGTTGGTTTAAAAGCTCCAGTATTATTTGGGTTATTTTGTGGTTTAACAGATTTAATTCCGTATATTGGGCCATATATTGGTGGAGCCGCTGCAGTAGTTGTAGGTTTTAGTCAAGGTAGTGTTATTGGAATATCAGTATTAATTATTTGTATCATTGTTCAATTAGTTGAAAGTTATATTTTACAACCGGTTGTAATGAGTAAAGCGATGCAGTTACATCCGGTTACTATAATCGTAGGATTATTAATATTTGGATATTTCTTTGGAATATTAGGAATGATAGTTGCTACACCTTGCTTAGCGCTTATGAAAGTTTTAGCAAGGTTTATAAGAAATAAATATGGATTGTTTATTGAAAAATAATAAAAAACTATTTGAATTCAAGAAGTGTTTTGTTATAATTAATTTGTTAATCGTTGATTAAAGATGGTTATTAAAGTTGTTCGTAGAGAGTTGATGGTTGGTGAAAATCAATAACAAAATTAATAATTTGCTACTTTAAGAGATTAAATCGGATAAGTCCGTTATAATAATTAAGTGAAAATAAGGATGGTACCGCATATTTTGCTCCTTTGCAAAGTAGCGGTATTTTTTGAGGAGGATAATAAATGAAAATATTTTTAGTTGCTGGTAAAGCAGGAGCAGGAAAACAAGAAGTTGCTAAATTCATCAAAGAGTTTTACATCTATCAAAAGAAAGATGCAGTTATTACAGAATATAGCAAATATCTAAAAGAGTATGCTAAGGAAATGATTGGTTGGGATGGGCTTTCTGCTACTAAACCAAGAAAATTTTTACAAGATCTTGGGCTATATATTAGAAAAGATTTAAATATGCCTAATTTTTTTACTGAAAGAATGTTAGAAGATTTAAAAGTTTATGATCGCGATTATGATGTTGCGGTTATCTGTGATGTTCGTTATCCAAATGAAATTAAAGATATTAAGAATGTCTATGATGATGTTGTAACTATATTAGTGATTAATCAATTTAGAGGAAGTACATTAACTGTTGAAGAACAAATACATCCTTCTGAAGTAGCATTGGATTCGTATGATGATTTTGATTATACAATTATTAATAATGATTTAAATACAGTAAAAAAAGAAATTTTTAGTTTTTTAGAAGGAATGAAGTAAGATGGTTATTAAAGATAAATTTATAAATTTTTTTCTTAGCAAAAATCATATTCAAATCCCTAGTTCACCAGTTGTTCCGGAAAATGATCCATCTGTATTATTTAATACTGCAGGTATGCAACCATTAATACCTTATTTAATGGGTAAAAAGCATCCTTCTGGAACTAGATTGTGTGATTATCAAAAATGTATTAGATTAACTGATTTGGATAATATTGGCGATGCTACTCATCATACATTTTTTGAAATGTTAGGTAACTGGAGTTTAGGAGATTATTTTAAAGAAGATTCTATTAAATGGAGCTTTGAATTTTTAACTAAAGAATTAGGTATTCCAAAAGAAAAATTAGCTGTAACAGTATTTCAAGGTAATGATGTTATTCCTAAAGATGAAAAAAGTGCAAATATATGGTTAGAAGCTGGAATAGAAAAAGATAAAATTGTTTATTTAGATGAAAAAAATAATTTTTGGATAGCAGGAGAAACAGGGCCTTGTGGGCCTGATACAGAAATTTTTTATTGGCGAAGTAACGATGCTGTTCCAAGTTATTTTGATCCAGAAGATGAAAGATGGGTTGAAATATGGAATAACGTATTTATGGCATACAATAAAGATGAATTTGGTAATGTTACCGAGCTGTCTCAAAAAAATGTTGACACGGGAATGGGTCTTGAAAGAATTACAGCAGTACTTGAGGGTGTGTTAGATAATTATGAAACAAGTATTTGGACAAATATTATCAAAGAAATAGAAAATATTTCTGGTAAAAAGTATGAAGATGCTAAAGTTGAAATGAGAATTATTGCGGATCATCTTAGAACTGCTGTATTTATCTCCGCGGATAATGCTGGAATTAAACCGTCTAATACTGATCAAGGATATATTTTAAGACGTTTAATTAGAAGAGCTATTCGTTATGCTAAAAAATTAAATATTGATATAAATTCTGATTGGGAAGAAAGAGTTGCAAATGTAATAATTTCACAATATAAAGAATATTACAATGAAATTAACAAAAATTCTAAGATAGTACTAGAAGTATTGAAAAATGAAAAACAAAAATTCAATCGTACATTAGAAAAGGGACTAAAAGAATTTGAAAAAATGATAGCTAATGTAAATGATTGTTACTTAGATAAAGATTCGGCTTTTAAACTATATGATACTTATGGCTTTCCGATTGAACTTACTGTTGAACTTGCAGAAGAAAAAAATATTAAAGTAGATGAACAAGGATTTAAAGATAAATTCAAGGCTCATCAAGAATTATCAAGAGCAAATTCAACTCAAAAGTTTAAAGGCGGATTAGCTTCATCTGGAGAGATTGAAACAAAATACCATACTGCAACCCATTTATTGAATGCAGCATTAAAAGTTGTTGTTAGTAAAGATGTGCATCAAAAAGGAAGTAATATTACTAGCGAAAGAATGCGTTTTGATTTTTCTTGTGATCATAAATTAAGTGATGAAGAAAAACAAAGCGCAGAAAATTTAGTAAATAAATGGATTGATGAAGCTATTGATGTAGAAATTCTTACTATGACTAAAGAAGAGGCTATAGCTATGGGAGCTGAAGCAATGTTTATGGATAAATATGGCGATGTAGTTACAGTTTATAAAATAGGAGATGTTTCATTAGAACTTTGTGGAGGACCTCATGTAAAAAATACTGGTGAATTAGGTAAGTTTGTTATAAAAAAAGAAGAAGCATCTAGTGCTGGGGTAAGAAGAATAAAGGCTGTATTAGAATAGGATTAGAAATAATCCTTTTTTTGTTGTAAAAAACTATATTTTAAATTATAATTAGTTTATAAGATAGAATAGAAGGGAGTGCTTTTTGGGACAAAACAAAAAGAATATAAAGACATTAATACCATTATTCTTAGGTGTAGGAATAACATTAATAATTATTAGCCAAATATATGTATTTAATAAACAAGATTTAAATATTAACAATTTTATTGTAGATGTTAAAAATATTTCTAATTAT
>JAZRRD010000105.1:0-14254 GCA_045650425.1 Bacilli bacterium
TAAAAATTATCTTTATTGTTATAAAAAACATATTCATTCGTAGAATTTAATCCAATAGGAATATTATTTTTGTAAAATAATTTATTACTGTTAATAACTTGTTTATAAAATAATTTAGTTAAATTATGATAAAAAGGAAAATAATTAGTAACTCTATTTTGAATATTTGTTTTTTGGCATTCAATAAAGTCATCTATTTTACCTATTAATCCAGTTTTTGTATATTCAAAATACACCCAATTATCGGTGGTTTGAAGCTCTTTATAACCTAAATGTAACAATACATGATTTATTGGAAACCATAATAAAACAGAACTTATTATAATCCCAAATATAATTACAAAGCATAAATCATGTTTATTATTTTTTTTCATATTAATCACCATCAAAAATAGTATACCACAAAAAAAGGAATAAAATCTCTTAAAGATTAAATCCCAATATGTCTAAAAATAGTCCAGATAAGACTCCTATTGCATAACATATTAATAATATTTTTATATTTTCTCTTAAATTATTATTTGTTTTAAACAAAACTAATATTGCAACTCCACTTCCAGTTAAAAGTCCTGATATTAAAGAACCTAATGAAATTACTCCATTAACAAATAATTGAGTTAAAATAACACTAGAAGCACAATTTGGAATTAATCCTACTAAACTTGCTAAAAAAGGTGTTAATATTGTTTTGTTATTCAAAACCGTAGATAAATTTTCTTCTCCAATATAATGAATTATAATATTTAATACAAAAGTTACAAATAATACAAATCCATAAGTTTTTAAAGTATGAATCAAGGAAGAAGTAAAAATTCCTTTTTCACAATGGCAATGATCTTCATCACATATATCGAACGATTTAATTTCTTCTTTTTTTCTTTTAAATACTATTAAATCAATTATATAACCCCATATAATTCCTATTAATAACTTAAATATTAAAATAAAAACTATTTTTGAAACAGGAATTTGATTAGATAACAATATTGGAACCATTTCATCACTCGTTGATAAATAAATAGCTATTAATGTTCCAAGTGAAATAATTCTAGTCACATAAAGATTAGTAGCCATCACAGAAAAACCACATTGTGGTACGCAACCTAAAAAAGAGCCCATAACTGGTCCTAATTTACCTGCTTTAGTAATTATTTTTTTAGATTTATTATTAAATTTATGTTCAATAGCTTCAATAAATAAAAAAGCAAAAAATAAAAAAGGCAATAATTTTATACTATCTTCTAATGTATGTATAATTATATGTCCCATTAAATCTCCACCCAACATGGTTACCATTATAAAACAAGTAATTTTTATAGTCAAATAGTTTTAGAAAACTCTTGATTAATATAAATATCAATAATACAATATATCCTGTGATTTTTATGAAAATTGATTTTATGAATGTTTTTTACGGAGATCCTATCGGAACTCTTGAGTATGTTAAAAATTATATAAATTTTAAATGTAACTCATCAGGCTTATTAATTGAAAGTTTTTTAAAATCTTTTTGTGCAGAACTTAGAAATAGTAATTTTTCTTATTATAATAAGCAATTAATCTTCAACTTTTTAATGTACAATGAAGAATCTATATTAAATCATTATTGGGATTATCCTAATCAAAGCAATACTACATACGATGAATGGCGAGAAGGACAAAAAGAAAGAACCCAAGAATGCATTGATTTATTAAAACGAGCTGAAAACAGATTTAATATGAAACAAAATAATAATGAAGACTTTGATGATGAAAGATTCTTTACTGGCATTAGCATGTGTTATAAATATATGCCAGAAAGAAATATTTATTGTCTTAATAAATCTCCTGAAGATCTAAAAAATGCTTCAAAGTATTACTATAGTTTTATTTGTGTACCCCATTTAAGATTATTAAGAAATTGACAAATAATTATTTTTATGATAAATATAATGTATAAATAAATTTATGAGTTAGATTAGTAAATATATTGAAGTTTAAAGAAAGCAACTGGTTGATGTAAAGTTGTAATGGATATATATTGAATGGACTAATGAGAGCTTTTTCGAACGATTACTAGTAGAAAAAGACGGGAATTCAACCCGTTATCAAGAGAATATGTATGATGGTACATATAAACCTATTAACAGATGGCTACAAGTACTCTTGTTCTTTTTTAGGAACGAGAGTTTTTATTTTTAGAAAGAAGGACAAATTATGGAAAATATTATTTTAACAGGAGATAGACCAACTGGTAGATTACATATCGGTCATTATGTTGGTTCATTAAGAGAAAGAGTAAGATTACAAAACGAAGGTAATTATAAAGATATGTTTGTTATGATTGCAGACGCTCAAGCGCTTACAGACAATGCTGGTAATCCTCAAAAAGTTAGAGATAATGTTATTGAAGTAATGTTAGATTATTTATCTATAGGATTACTTCCTGAAAAAGTTCATTTCTTTATTCAATCTGAAATAACTGCATTACCAGAATTAACACAATATTATATGAACTTAGTAACTCTTCCAAGAGTTCTTAGAAATCCTACTGTAAAATCAGAAATAGCACTGCGTGGATTTGAAGATAATAGTAAAGGAGTACCTATTGGTTTTGTAAATTATCCAATTAGCCAAGCTGCAGACATAACTGCATTTAAAGCAAATTTAATTCCAGTTGGAGACGACCAACTTCCTATGATTGAACAAACACGTGAAATAGTAAAAAGTTTTAATGGGACATATGATAATGTCCTAGTAGAACCAAACGCTGTTTTACCTAGCAACCGGGTTTGTTTAAGATTACCCGGGCTTGATGGAAATGCAAAAATGAGTAAATCGTTAGGTAACTGCATATATTTATCAGATCATGAAGAAACTTTAAAAGCTAAAGTCAAAAAAATGTATACAGACCCTAATCATATTAAAGTAAGTGATCCTGGGAACGTTGAAAATAACGCTGTATTTATATATTTAGATGCATTTGTTAATGACGACCATTTTACAAAATACTTACCTAAATATAAGAATTTAGATGAACTTAAATCTCACTATGAACACGGCGGATTAGGAGACATGGTAATTAAAAATTTCTTGTTCAATGTTTTAAATGAAATACTTACTCCGATTAGAACAAAAAGAAAAGAATATGAATCTAGATTACCAGAAGTTATCAACATGTTAAAAAATGGAACAAAAGTTGCAAATGAATATGCAAATAAAACTTTAAAAGAAGTTAAAAATGTAATGGGATTATCTTACTTTGATGACAATAATTTCTTAGAAGAACAACAAAATAAATATAAAAATGAAAAGTAATTTAAACTTTTCATTTTTTTAATTTGCTACTAGGCTCTGTATCCAAAACACTGTCCAATCTGTGACCAGCTGAAATAATTTCTTCTATTTTATCCTCAGGTAAACCTATTTCTAAAAACAATTCCAAACCTTATTTTTTACTTATCATTTTTGATTTTGTTGGTTGACAGCAATGCGTAAGCCAGTAATACTTATATCATTCCAATCCAACCTAATATTTCAAAAATCATAAAATAATCCTCTTTAATAAAAAAGATTGATATTTTCATACCAAATCTATCTAAACGAACACACTGAATCGACTTTAACTAAATGGCACCCATTTGATAGAAGTAGAACTACCACTAGATGCAAATTATAAGTAGCAATAATTACTAACCAAATAAATTATACTATATTATTTTTATAATGTATAGTTTCAAATAAAGAAATATTAATGGTAAAGAATTTTACTTAAACAAGCAATCTTTATTTTTCAAAGTTTTTTAACACATCTTCCTCGTGTTCATCTTCAAAGGTAAAATCAATTAATTTTTTTAAATCTTTTCCATCAATTAAAATTACATTATTAGCTTTTGCTAGTTCTTCAGCTCCTGGAGTAAATGAACTGTTGGTTATTACAACACCTTGATTAGCATTATAATATTTTAATGCTCCTGTGATTTCTTGTACTGGTGTGTTACTTAGTTTTCCAGTATAATATTTTGCTTGGACAGCATAAATATAATCATCTTTTTTTACTACTAAATCACAGCCTTGGTCTCCGGCTTTTCCGTTATGCTTAACCTTATAACCTAAATCTTTAAAAAGATTTACTAAATATAATTCAAATTGAGTTCCTGTAGTTATATTATTAAGTGAATATTTGCCACTTAATTCTTTTTTTTCTTTTTCAAAATCACCGCTCAAGTAACGTTCTTTATCTGTTACTTTATTGTTGTGTTCAACGTTATAAAAATATATTTTTGAATAATCATTTATTTTTCCTAAAGCTTTAAAATACAAATCAAAATTATTTAAGTCAATAGTATTAATTGCTTTAAATATAATATATCTATCAATATCAAGATTTCTATGTTTATCAGCAACATTTCTAATCCAATGATTCATAATTGATTCATATTCGTCAAATGTAGAAACTTTTTTATCTGTGATTTCTAAAATTGTTTCATCTTTTTTAGAAAAAGCTTTTTCATTAATTCTATTAGCAATAATTGTTACAGCTATTCCATAGTTTAATTCTTCATTAATATATCCTAATGAACTCTTATAAAATTCATCATATATTGGTCTTGATTTTGTTATAATAACATCATTATCTTTTATTTCTTTTGTCATATTATTTATTATTTTATAGAATTCATTTTCTTTATCGATTTTATTAACTTTTCTTTCAATAAATAATAATTTAGAAATACAAGAACAAGTAACTAATACATCAATTAAATAAATTAAACAATCTCTATATTGATAACTAATTGTGTTATCAACACCATAATTTTTATATTGTTCTATTTCTTCAGTTTGAGAGGATACAGTTCCATAAAACTTAATATTATTAAAAGTTGGCATTTGTTCAAATAAGATATCTAAATATCTATTATATAAATTCATATAATTACTTTTGTTTTGTCCGCTTAATGAATTTCTAATTTTTGTTTTTATGTAATTAGTTAATAAAGCGCATTCTTTATTAGCTTTCTTAATATAATATTGTTTCGTGAAAAGATTATCAAATTCATATTCATTTTCAAAACGTTGTGTGTCTTTACAAATAGACATTACAATATCGCTAATATTTAATATTGGCATATCTTGATTAAATGCCGATTTACTTCTTTCATTTGTTTCTGTAATCATTTTAGCTATTGCGTGTGTTGAAATTATATTAAGATTAGTAAAAGATTTTTTTATTTCATTTTCATAAGCTAACATAGCAGATACTTTTGCATTATGTTGTTGAATTTTTTTGTTATAAAACTTACTTATAAAATCTGTTTTTTGGCTTTCTTTTAATAATTTATTTGAGTTAATAGCTACATACTGTTTTTTATTGGTTACAAATAATACAACCCAATATACAATAATTATTCCTATTGCTGTATATAAATCTTCAAATGCTGATTTTTCGACAGTAGATACTCCCATAATCGGAAAGAAAAACGTTCCTAACCCTAAAGCCCATTTTCTACCACCAGAAAAATTTTTGTTAGTAATTCTACATATAATATCAAATGATGGTAATAACAATAAAGCTAATGCAACACAAATACTAAAATTTATAAATCCTGCTATATCCCACTGTGACAAAAAGATTAATGAACAAAAAATAAAGAAACCTCCAAAAATCTTTTTAATAATATTTATTATTTTCATAAGCATACACCTCATTTTAATTATAACATAAAATAGACATTATTTTAATATTTGAAAAAAATGATATAATAAAAATAGAAAAGAACGGAGGTATAAAATGAAAAAATATATAATAACTTTAATTTTAATGTTTATGATATTACCTATTACAGTTAGTGCAACTGGTGGTGGATTAAGAAAAAATTCATTAAAAACTTGTCCAAATGGTGTGACTTATGGATTACACGGAGATGGTAACGGAGGAACGCATTGGCACGAAGCTGTAACTAACGGAAATAATTATTATGCAAAAGGAGACGCGATTTATTCAGACCCTTGTCCTAGTTCTAATACAAACGAGGGAACAGCTGGCACTACTAATGATGGTTCAAATAATAGTTCTTCAAACAACAATGATAATACAAGTAATAATTCTTCAAATAGCAGCGGTAATCCAAGTAACAATTCTAATGGAAATAATACTAACTCAAATAATACAACTACTAATAAACAACAAACAACTACAACTAAACCAGCAAAAAAAAGTAAAGATACTACAATAAAAGAATTGTTTGTTGATTCGACTAAAATAGATATAAATGATAAAATGACATTTGAAACAACAAAAAAGAATGTTGAAATAAAAATAGAACTAAATGATTCTAAAGCTAAATATAATTTTGAAAATAAAGAATTACAAAATGGAGAAAACATTTTTGAAATTATCGTAACTGCCGAAGATGGAACAACTAAAAATTATAATTTAGTTATTACAAAAACAACAACCAAGGGAACCGCTACAATTAAAAAGTTTATCTTGGGTGCAGGAGAAGTAGAATTTAAAGATAACAAGGCAACAATTCAAAAATTACAAAACGAAGAAAAATTAGATTATTCTTATGAGTTAAGTTCATCAAGTGCTATATTAAAAATATATTTAAATGATAAAGAAACAACAGAATTAACTGGTTTAAAGGAAAACGATAAAATAAAATTAGTTGTTATTGATGAAAATAATAATGAAAATGAATATGAAATCATTGTTACTAACGCTTCTATATTATTTTCGTTTATAGTATATGGATTAACTGCATTGATAATGTTATCGCCTGTTGGAATAATTGTAGCAATTATAATTTTTATTAAAAAAAAGAAATCTAAAAAATGATTTCTTTTTATGTGACTAAAAACTTTATTTAAAAAAAATAGATATTACGATAGAACAAATTGAAATAATAATAGGAATCCAAAACTTATATCTAGACCTATATTCAAAAAGTGAATTATACCCCTTATCGGTTAATATAAAATATCTTAAAACTCGACCATCTTTATTTTTTCTTTTAGTAATGTTTTTTTCGCCAATTGAAATTAAATCTCTTGTCATTAATTTAGAAATAATCTCTAAATTTTCAAAAAAATTATTATCATATTTTTTTATATTATAATTATTTCCTTTCCAATAAAATTGGTTTACTAATTCTTCATTTTTTTCTAATGCATTATTCTTTTTAATATATTTTCCTATATCATTCACATATTTTGTTGCTTTGAATTCATACATAAAATCTGGTTGCATTGCTAAAGTATTAAGTTCTGGACTAAACGGGTCTTTTATTATTTTTTTAAGCATATTATATTCTTTATAGTCTATCATAGAAAGCCTCCTGTTTTTTTGTTATATTATACATTAAATTTAATTTTAATAAAAGAAAAAAGGCATAGAAATTAATCTATGTCTTTAATCTTTATATAAGCAACGAATCCACCTTGGTAGACCAAAATGTTCGTGTACGCACTAAATGGCAGAGGCGGAGAGAATCGAACTCCCAACAGTGGTTTTGGAGACCATTATTATACCATTTAACTACGCCTCTAATTCAAAAGATAAATAAATTATATCACAAAAAAAAATGTTATTCAAGAACAACATTTTCACTATATTTTAATATTTTATTTAAAACTCTTACTCTTTCTTCTCCATCTAAAATTGTTGGTTGATAATCATTTATGTTTTTTTGAGATGAAACAAATGTAGGAACAATATTAATTGATTCATTCACTAATTCTCCATTTTCAAAGTTAAACGTTTGTTGGAAAACAAAGGTATCTTTATCTTTTGGATTTTTATTGCCTCCAAATACAAAATTAGCTAATGAATAGACAATATATTTATCATTGTATTTTTCAATTCCCTGAATTACATGTGGTCCATGCCCTATAACTAAATTTGCTCCATTATCGATAGTCCATCTTCCAAGATCTTTTTGAGCTGTATTTTGTTCATACGTCTTTTCGACTCCCCAATGATATGAAACAATAATTAAATCAACTTCTTTCTCTTTTAATGTCTTTAGCCCAGCTGCAACCTCATCATAAATATCAGGATTGTAATTAGCATAATATCCTATAAATCCCACTCTTACTCCTTGCACTTCATAAATTGAGTATAACTCAGCGCCACAATAAGATATATCTGCTTTTTCTAAAGTATTAATTGTGTCATCAAATCCTTGCTTTTTAAAATCATAAGTATGATTATTAGCAACATTTACCACTTCAATACTTCCAGTTTTTAAAATGTCTACATATGACTTAGGGCCTTTAAAATTGAAAGTTTTTATTTCCTTATCTGTTGCTTCAGTAAAAGTTGATTCTAAATTTGCAAGTGTTATATCATCATTTTGCAATAAAGATGAAACTCCATCAAAAAAATATTTTGGAGTATTTTTATCATAAACTTGATAAAAAGAATTAGCATAACTAAAATTAGAATCGGACCCAATAGTACAATCTCCTACTGCGCTTATCGTAATAGATTTATTATCGACAACATTTGTTACCAAATTAATTTCTAAAGTACTATTCTTTGAATTTATCTTTTTGAAATAAGATAAACATGGGACACCTATTAAAAACATCGTTATTAATACTCCAAATAAAAATAAACACCACTTTTTCATATTTACCAACTCTAAACATATTATAACATAAACACTCGTAAAGAATAATATAATTATTGAGGGGATAAAATGATTGTTAGTTATACAACAAAAGAATTAGATTTATTAGCAAGAATAATGAGAGCAGAAGCGTTAAATGAAGGAGATTTAGGCATGTTAATGGTAGGAAACGTAGTAGTTAATAGAGTTTTAGCAGACTGCCTTACTTTTAAAAATATAGATTCAGTTTATGACGCTATCTTTCAACCAAATCAATTTGTTGGAACATCCGGTTCATTATTTCAAGGTTCTGCAACGTCTTACGAAAAAGCCTTAGCTAAAAGAATATTAATGGGAGAATATTATTATCCAGCAACAAATTCTTTATGGTTTTATGCGCCACCTAAAAATACTGCATGTAAAAATATTTGGTATGAACAAGATTTTGCTGGAAAATACAAAAATCATTGTTTTTATAAACCAGACCCAGGAATATGCAAAGAAATACATTAAAAAAATTTAAGTAAATAACTTAAATTTTTTTATGGAATCAACAATTTTTGACCAATTGATAAAATACTTGTGGATAAATTATTTAAATCAGAAATTGCTGTCACAGTTGTATTATTTTCTCGCGCTATACTATATAAAGTATCTCCAGATTTTACAGTATATATTTTTCTCCCTTGAGGAATAATCAAAATTTGACCAATCTGCAAAGTGTTATTTGATAAATTATTAGCTTCTTTTAATTGGGAAACCGTAATTCCATATTTATTAGCTAGAGAATATAATGTATCTCCACTTTTAACAATGTAATTATTTATAGATTTATTATCTGTTGGTAATACCAGAGTTTGACCAATCGATAAATTATCTGATTTTAAATCATTTAAAGTTTTCAACTCATTTACTGTTGTATTATAATATTTAGCAATATTCCATAAGTTATCACCAGATTTAACAATATAGATAGATTCATTTGGATTAGTTATCTCTTTTGATGGAATTATCAGTGTTTCTCCAATTGATAAATTATTATTTGTTTTATTATTTATATTCTTTAATTCATTAACTGTTATATTATATTTTTTTGCTATACTCCATAAAGAATCTCCACTTTTAACTGTATAGTAATTTGAACCGGATGGAGCAAAATATGGAACATTTGCATAGTTTGCTAAAGCTCTTACTACAGCCTCTGCATACGTTTCCCAATTATTCTTAATCTGAGATACATCATCTTCAGAACTATCTAAAAATCCATATTCAACTATAATAGCCTCTGTATTTGGAGTATCTCTCATTATATAATAATAATCTTTAGCTGGATTGCTTGGTAATCTTCGCTGATAATACTTTCTTATATTTTGTCCTGACTTTTCCAATTCATTAGTAATTTTTTGCGACAAAGCATTACTATTTCTTAGCGCATAAATTACTTCAGCACCATCGCCACCCCCTGCATTTAAGTGATTTGAAACCACAATTACATCTTTATCAGTTCCAAATAAGCTTTTAATTTTATTAACTCTATCAGTTTGATTTAAAGTAATATCACTATCTCTAGTTAACGCATTTTCTATACCTAATTGATTTAATCTATCAGAAATATACTTACTAATTTTTAAAGTATACTCCTTTTCTAAGATACCATTTCCAGATGCTCCACCATCGCTACCACCATGTCCTGCGTCAACAACTATTCTTTTAGAAGCTCTTTCGTTCATTAAAATCACCTATTATAAATTATGCTACATAAATTATTTAGTGACTAACAAAAAAACTACTTAAAAGTATCTTTAAATAGTTTTCTAAATTTTTCAATATCAAAATCTATCGACAATAATATGTTACTTTCTTTAACAGGGATTGCAAAGCTATTTCCAGAATCCGCTCCATCATCTATAACATCAATTTTAAATGGCTCATAAGCAATTATACTATCATCAATAATTGATGCAATAGTTGTTGGGTCTGGAGTTCCAAGTCCTATTGTACCATAATGGTCATAACTAAATTCCACATATTTTTCTGCAATCACGCCTACAAATCTTGAGATAATATCTCTTGAATTTCTTAAATTTTCAATATAATCTTTTTCTACAAAAGATTTAACTCCAATTTCATGAGTAATTACTCTAATTTCTTCAAAAGGCGAATTAAATACTATTTTGGCAGCTTTAGGATCAATTTTAATATTAAACTCTTTATAAATCTTATCAGAATCTGGATTATATGTTGCTCCCATTACTACTAATTTTTTAATTCTTTTTGGTAAGTTTTTATCTTTTCTGATTGCATTAGCTAAGTTTGTTAATGGACCTAAACACACTAAAGTTAAATCATCCTTATATTTTTTAGAAGATTTGATTATAAAGTCTTCAGCAGATATTTTCTCAACTCTTCTAGTTTTATTTTTAGGGAACACCGCATAACCAAGACCACTTATTCCATGAGCATACTCGGCGGTTTCTAAATCACTCTCATTAGTAATCTCCCCTTTATAGATAGGTATATTAGTTTCTAAAAAATCTTCAATTATTTTTAAATTGTTTTCACTTTTATCTCTTTCTACATTACCCGTAGCCAATGTAAATCCAATAACATTTAAATGATTTTTTATCGCCATAATTATAGCAATAGCATCATCTATGCCAGGATCAGTATCTATGATATATTTCACACAATCACCCCATATTATATACAGTATAATATATGACTAATATCTTTTAAATGCCTTTATATTAATTTTACTTTATTTTACAAAATATTTATAAAAAAAAGATAATATCAACATTATCTTTCATCACGACTAAATTATTTTTGACTATCCAGTTTTACAGAAGTCTTTTTTATTTGATTATTTCTTATATATTGAACTTCTACAGTATCCCCCACTTCATGTTTATATAGTTCATATCTTAAGTAAGCTATTGATGTAATATCTGTATCTCCCATTTTGATAATAACATCTCCTGGTTTTAAACCTGCCTTTTTAGCACAACTATCATTTTCTACTTCAGCTAGAATAACACCAGTTAAATTTTCTAAATCTTTGATATAATCATAAAACTCTCTGTATGAATAAATTGAACTCACATTATATAGTTTTACTCCTAAAGCAGGTCTTTCAATTTTCTCGTTTTTTAAAATTTTATTTGCATAATTTAATGCTGTTTCTATAGGAATTGCAAATCCCATTCCTTCAACACCATCACTAACTAATTTCATTGAAGTTATTCCGATAACTTCACCATTTGAATTTGACAAAGGTCCACCACTATTTCCGGCATTTATCGCAGCATCTGTTTGGTGAACATTCATAACATAATCGGCTTGATTGCTAGTATTTGATGAAGCCACTTCAATCATTCTATCTTTACCAGACAAAATTCCTCTAGTAACAGACCATGAATATGCATCAGCAAGTGGAGAACCTACCACAAAAACTGTGTCACCTATACGACTTGCGTCGCTTTTACCAACTTCAGCTACACTAACTATTTTTTCTTTATCAATTGAAAGCACCGCTATATCTGAATAAGAATCTCCACCTTCAACTACAACTTTTTCTTCCGTGCCATTAGTAAAAGTAACTCTTATTTCATTACCACCCTCGATTACATGATAATTTGTTAAAATATAAGCTTTATTATCATCAACTTCATATACGAAGCCAGTACCTGTTCCTGCTAAAACTAAATTCTTACCTGATTGTTTATAAGTCGACACAACTACTACTGCATCATATATTTTTTCAACCGCATCAGCTATACCATTTTCATTTACTGTAACATCTTTTTCTAGTTTTGTAGTCATGGTAACAAGCGTTGCCGGAAATAAATTTATAAATCCATAGAGAGCCCCCGCCCCCAAAAAAAACGAAACAACAAAGACCACTATATATTTAATTTTATTATTATCATTCATATTTATAACCTCACTAATTCTTTATAGTTTTCTGGAAATCCCATTCTATCTAAAACTTTGTTAATACTTATACTATGCAATTTCCCAGCTAAATGATCTATTTCATATGAAATTTCATTCATTAACATTGTAAACACATCTTTAGATAAAACATTTTTTAATATAATCATCACAGAAAACATATCATTTTTTCCATAAATGTACTCACCATTCATCTTAGGTATATTTAATAAATTATGATACTTTGTATCATTGATATATTTCTGAGTTTTATGTTCATAACAAAGATCTTCATGAGCACATAAATTACGATAGTTTGCAAGTATAGGTAGATAATCTAAGACATCATCAGTATTAACCTTTAAAATATTTGCGATTTCAACCTGATCTTCAGATTTTAATATTGTAAATAATTCACTAACAATTCCAAAAGATAATACCTTCACTACTACCCATAATGGAATATAATCGTAGTTAGCTAAATAATGCGCCGTCGCTGAATGTTGTTGACCATTTGTTCTTATTTGCCTAGTCATTTTTCTTAACAAATCATTTACTTGTCTACTTTGTTTAGGATTCTTAACAAAATTATTAGGATTTAAATAATTCTTCTCTTTATATCCTCTATTTTTTGAAACTACATAACTTAAAATACTTTTTAAATTATTTTCCACAATTAATATATTTTTAAAAATAATATTTCTTAATTGTCTATCAAAATAAAACATAGCATAAATTTCTTCAAATGTACTTCCATCAATAAATTGTTTATTTTCAGCTGATTTTAAAAACAAGTGACGATAACCATTAACAAAGAAATAATTTTCTCTTAATAATATATCTTTTGTGGAATCAATATCATTTATAATTAACCCTTTTTGTTTTAAAATCTCAACTTGTTCTTCAATTGTTTTAAAAACTTTTGCGCTCATTCACACTCACCCGATTATATTAATTATAACACATTCTAATAAATTTGTACTAAATAATTATGTCGTAAAAACATTTATTATTGCAAAAAAAATAAAATCATATGATATACTTTTCATGGTGATAAAAATGCCTGCAATTTATACTCATAATATTTTTGCTAAAAATGTATTTAACAAATTAGACAATAATATTCAAAAAACTATTGAAAAAGATAAAAACATTTATGAATTATTTTCACAAAGTTTTGATTTTTTATACTATTATAATTTTCTTTCTTTAAGACCCGGAAAAAAAATCAGAACTTTTGGAAGATATTGTCATAGAAACAAATCACAAGAATATATCTTAAATATCATAAAATATATTAAAAAGAATAAACTATACAAAAATTCTGATATCTTAGCTTATTTATATGGTTCAATTAATCATTATACTTGTGATACAACTATTCATCCATACATAAATTATCTGGTTGAAACAAGCATAAATAAAATTGGTATGCATACAAAATTAGAATTTGA
The DNA here is from genome assembly GCA_045650425.1 of Bacilli bacterium. Taxonomy (GTDB): domain Bacteria; phylum Bacillota_I; class Bacilli_A; order RF39; family UBA660; genus RGIG1752. The sequence continues at coordinate 13,982 of JAZRRD010000105.1, forward strand.
AATAGATGCATATTATTACGAAAAAGAAAATAACAAACCATTTTATAAATATAATCTACCCAAAAATTTGTTGCCCAAAATAAAATTTTCACATAGTTTAAAAAAATGTATTACAGATATTTATAAAAAAACTTTTAATACTGATAATATCGGAAATATCTATGAAAAAAGTTATAATCAAAGCAATCTTATTTTCAAACTAGGAATGTTAGACAGATTAGGAATAAAAAAGGTAATTTATAAAATTATAGATATTATTACTACCTATTTTAA